>NZ_BAAAOS010000049.1:94360-238455 GCF_039530625.1 Kribbella sancticallisti
CCCGACTCCACAGCTGTCCGGACGTGCGCTCGAGGTGGTACGGGCCATCGCGCGAGGCCGCACCAATCAGGAGATCGCCGCCGAACTGTTCATCTCACTCAGTACCGTGAAGAGTCACCTGGCGGCGATCCAGACCAAGCTCGGGGTCCGCAACCGGACCGAGATCGCCGTCTGGGCCTGGGAGAACCACCTCGTCAGCTCGCCCGGCGACGGATCCGCCACAGGCCGAACCCGGTGAGGAGCCCGCTGATCGCCAGGTAGGTCCCGGTCTCCAGCCATTGCAGCGGCCAGTAGCGGCTGTGCGGGTGGTAGCGCACGTCGACGTGGAGATCGAGCCCGGCCAGGCAAACCGCCGCGTCGCCGAACGTCCCGTCCGCGCCGGTCTTCGGCGGACTGTCGAGGCACTTGTTGAACCTGGCTCCGTCGAGGTCCTTGCCGTCCGCGGTGCGCATCGGGCTCGTCTCGGCGATCCACGCGTCCGGCGCGCCCGGGATCTTCAGGCCGTTGATGACGGAACCACCGCCGATGCTGCCCAGGCTCTGCGCCTGGTTGACGGCCGCGGCCGTGATCGGCAAGGTGGCCTTGGCAGGCGGCAGCAGAACGGGCCGGATCACGGTGGGGAAGAAGAACTGGAAGGCGATGAACGCGACGAGCGTCACCGCCATCGCGGGCAGCGTCCGGCGTAGTAAGAGGCCGACGATCGTGCCGAATGTGAAGGCGAGCGCGGCGTAGCCGATCGGGGCGATGTTGCGGGCGCCGAACACGAACCCGCTGAACTCCTCGTTGACGACCTCGTCGAAGGGATGGGCCGCCCAGGTGAGCAGAGCGGCGCACCCGCCGGTGAGGATGACGGCCGCCGAACCGACCAGCAGGACCTTGGTGAGAAGCCAGCGGGGACGGCTGACGCTCTGGTTCCACACCAGCCGGTGTGTGCCGTTCTCCAGTTCCCGGGCGATCATCGGCGCGCCCCAGAATGCTCCCAGGACAGCGGGAATCAGGGCGAGCCCGGTCGCGAGGAACAACAACGTGTTCGAGTGGGCGCTCCGGAACTGACTCATCGCCTGGGCACAGTCGGCCACGTTGCGGCAGCTGGCCTGGTAGACGTCGTACCCATCGCGGATCTCGCCGCCGTAGTACAGCAAGCACGCCGTGATGACGGCGAACGCGCCGGCACCGGCCAGCGCCTGGACACGGAACTGCCGCAAGCTCAGCCAGATCATCGCGCGACCTCCCAGCTTGCGGACTCGACCCCGGCGGCCGCCCGGGTCATGTAGGCGAGCACAAGTTCTTCGAGCGAGACAGGATGCAATGGGTCGGTCGCGGCGTCGGTACGGACGATCGCGCTGCTGTAGTTGCCGTTGTGTTCGACCGAGATCACCTCGACCCCGGCCGCCAGCCGGTCGAAGTCGGCTCGCGGCGCCATCAGCCTGGCGTGGCAGGCCAGCAGATCACCGGTGTCGCCGGCGAGCTCCACCTTCGAGTTACACAGCACGATGATGTGGTCGCAGACCTGCTCGATGTCGCCGAGCAGATGCGAGGAGAGCACCGCGCTGGCACCGAGTTCGAGCACGAACTCCATCAGGTTCTGTAGGAAACCCTTGCGGGCAAGGGGGTCCAGTGCTGCCGCGGGTTCGTCAAAAATCAGCAGCTCGGGTCGCTTGGCGGCCGCGATCGTCAGCGCCAGTTGTGCTCGCTGGCCGCCCGAGAGTTGGCCGGCCTTCTGCGCCGGGTTCAGCCCCACTTGGCGTATCCGCCGCTGCGCCAGAGCAGGATCCCAGGCAGGGTTCAGCTTCTGGCCGAGGACCAGGTGCTCGGCCACGGTGAACGAGCCGTACACCGGCGTGTTCTGCGCGACGAACCCCACCCGGGCCAGATGTGAAGCGTTCGCCGCCGGCCGCGACCCCAGCACGGCCAGCGAGCCGGACGTCGGCTCGATCAACCCACAGGCAAGGTGGAGCAGGGTCGACTTACCGGCACCGTTCGGCCCGACCAGGCCGATGACGCGGCCGGACGGGATGTTGAGGTTCACGTCGTCGAGGGCAACCTTGCCGCGACGGCCGTACTTCTTGGTCAAGCCCCGGGCATGGAAAACCGGAGGAGAGTCTGCAACGGGCATGCCTTCATCCTGGAACTCCACCGCGGGCGCGACACCAACCCAAAGCACAGGTGGAGCGATCGGCGCCCGTACTTTTGGCCGGTACCGAGCCCGCTCAGGCTCGGCGCACACGAGGGTGCTGCGCTCGAAAGGGTGTCAGGCATCATTCCGTGGCACAGGTGCAGGTCCGACCCGTAGATGGCGGCCCGAGTGACCCTGGTGATGGCGTCGTTGGAATGCTCGATCATCGGAGCGGGATCAGCCCCAGTGAGGACCGGTAACGCGGTGGCTCCTAGACCGTAGCCACCCTGAGCCGGTGCGAATGACGAAGGCCCCCGGACCGAGGTTTTGCCTGGTCAGAGGGCCTTCTGTGGTAGCGGGGATAGGATTTGAACCTATGACCTCTGGGTTATGAGCCCAGCGAGCTACCGAGCTGCTCCACCCCGCGTCGTTGTTTCTTTAGCTTAGGGGATCTCGGCCGTGGAACCAAGTCGGCTCCCGGTGGGGCGCTGGGAGGGGAAATCGGGTGCCTGGTGGGGGTGGTCGGGCGTACCGTCCCGGGTATGTCTCGTGTTGTCATCCGGGCGTTCGAACCGGGAGATCTGGTGGTGGCGGGCAGGTTGCTGGCTGAGCGGCAGTCGCGGCATCGGATGAAGCACCCGTTGTTGCCGGCCGACTACGAGGACCCACGGCTCGCGCTGGTCGAGGTCACGGCGGCGTGGGAGACCGAGGGCACCTCGGGTGCCGTTCTGGTCGAGGATGGTGAGGTGACCGGGTATTTGCTCGGGGCCCCTAAGCCTTCGGCGGTCTGGGGTGCGAACGTGTGGGTCGAGCAGGCGGGTCAGGCGGTGCGTGATCCCGAGATGATGCGCGACCTGTACGCCGTGGCGGCGGCCAAGTGGGTGGCGGGTGGCAGGACGGCGCAGTACGTGTTGGTGCCGGATGAGGTGGAGTTGGTCGATGCCTGGTTCCGGTTGGGGTTCGGGGCGCAGCATGCGCACGCGGTACGGCCGGTGCCGGTGGAGCCGATTGCGATGCCGGACGGGCTGATCGTGCGGCGGGCGGAGCGCGGTGACATCGCAGTACTGGCTGAGCTGGATCTTGTGCTGCCGCGGCATCAGGCGTTGGCGCCGGTGTTCAGTGCTGGGGAGGTGCCTACGCTCGAGGAGGCTCTGGCCGATTGGGAAGAGTCGATCGACGACCGGGACTACGCGACGTTCGTTGCTGAGCGCAACGGACAGGTCATCGGGTGCTCCATCGGCTGCTCGATCGAGAAGTCCAGCGCGCACAGCAGGCTGGCTCAGCCGGACAATGCCGGCTTCCTCGCGTACGCGGCGGTGCTGCCCGAGGCGCGCGGGAACGGCGCTGGCCGGGCTCTGGGCGACTCGGTGCTGAACTGGGCGGCCGACATCGGCTACGAGTCGGTGGTGACGGATTGGCGGGTCACGAATCTCCTCTCCTCCAGGGCGTGGCCGCGGCTCGGATTCGTTCAGACGTTTCACCGGATGCATCGGATGATCGGGTACTGACCTTCACGCTCTGTCCGTAGGTCATCACGACTGGCTGGCGAAAACTACGTTCGGGCTGGTCGGTCCGTTCTGTAGGAACGGACCGACCTGGCCGAGTCGAGGCTGCGCGGATGGGTCAGGCCGGGGGTTCTGGGTGGAAGCCGGCGGCGGTGGCGAGGAGGTCTTCTTCGGTGAAGCGGGCTCGGTCCAGTGAGACCTCTGCTGCGATGCCTGGGGAGATGAAGTAAAAGGCCTGGTCCTCGGCGACGTAGCCGCCGTAGCCGCCGATGTCCCTCGCGGTGAGCTGCCAGGTGGACGGGTCCTTCTCGTGGTACTCGGTCAGGAAGGTGCGGAGGGAGTCGAGGTCGATCAGCTTCTCGCCTCGGATCGTCTTCACGGTCAGGTCGACGACGGTGGCGCCTTCCGGATCGGGGCCGGTCTCCCAGACCCTGCTGTGGAAGACGACGTCCTCCCACTCGTACTCGAAGTCGCTCGGCGTGCCGAGGCCGGCCGGCAGGTGATCGATGACGAATCCGTCCACGGTGCACGTCCTCTGCTGGGTCGATGGGTGGGTCCGGTGCCAGCCGGACGATGACTGGGGATCGAGGCCGGCGGCCGAGGCGGGCACCGCCGGGAGTGCGAGGGGTGCCAGCAGCGCGGCGGCCGCACCGCCGATCACGATACGGCGGGTCGCGGGGCGGATCGGGGACCAGGACAGGAAGTTCGACATGGCTGCCTCCTCGAGCAGATCACCTGTGAGCTCCAGGTGTTTTGGTTTCCTGCCAGAGAAGTTGCCGGGATTCGCCGTCTTTCAGGCGCCCGGTTTTCTCGCTGTGGACAAAGAAGCGGGCGGCGACGCCGAGAGGAGTCTCGGAGTCGCCGCCCGCCGCTGGTCAGTCAGCTCCACTAGCCGCCTGAGGTCGGTGTGCTGGCTGGTGGTGTCACCGGAGGCGTTGACGGCGTACCCGTCGGGGTCGGGGTCGGCGTCGCGGGAGGCGCCGCGCCGGCTGTGACGGCTCGGTCGATGGCCGCCTTCATCTTGTTCACCTGAGCCTGGTACTCGGCCAGGTTTCCAGCCTTCAGCGCGGCCTGGGCGGCCGTGTAGGCCGTCTGCGCCTCGGCCAGTGCCTGCTTGATCGTCTGGTTCGCCGGCGGTGTGGTCGGCTTGGGACCGACCGGCTCCTCGCCTGTGCTCACCTCGGCGTTGAAGACCTTGCCCAGGGCCTCCTGCAGGGTCGACCCGAAGGCGACCCGGTCACCGAAGCCGACCAGCACGTAGCGCAGCACCGGATAACTACCGGCCCCGCTGGTGCGCACCGAATAGACCGGCTGCACATAGAGCAGACCACCGCCCAAGGGCAGCGTCAAAAGGTTCCCGTACTGCGCTCTGGCGCCACTGCTGGGCTGGTTGATCGGCAGCAACGCCGCCCGGATCCCGTCATCGGTCTGGAACTTGTTCGCCACCTGTCCCGGACCTGGGATCTGCACGTTGCCCGGCAATCGGAGGATCCTGAACTGGCCGTAGTCAGGCGACGAGGCCTCCGCGTCGACGGCCATGAACGCGGTCAGGTTCTCCCGCTCCGCGTTCGGCACGTACACCGAGGTCAGTGAGAACTTCGGTTCCGTCTGGTCGGGCATCCGCAGCGACAGGTAGAACGGCGGCTGGTTGACGACCGCCGAGTCGCCACCACCGGCACCCTGGGTCGGGTCCGCGGGAACCCGCCACAGGTCGCTGTTCTGGTACCAGGTGGTCGAGTCGGTCACGTGGTACTTGGCCAGCAGGTCGCGCTGGACCTTGAAAATGTCCTCGGGGTAGCGCAGGTGGGACATCAGAGCGGGCGAGATCTCCGACCGCGCCTTGACCGTGCCCGGGAACGCCTTCATCCAGGTCTTCAGCAGCGGGTCGCTCTCGTCCCACGCGTACAGCTCGACCGAGCCGTCGTAGGCGTTGACCACGGCCTTGACCGAGTTGCGGATGTAGTTGATCTGCTCGCTCGGCTGCTGCGCGATCGTGCCGCGGCCCGTGGTGGTGTCCCGGGTGCTGTCGTCGAGTGCGACCTTCTCCGAGTACGGGTAGTTCGCCGAGGTGGTGTAACCGTCGACGATCCAGACGACCTGACCGTCCACGACGGCCGGGTAGGGGTCGCCGTCCGGGGTCAGCCACGGGGCGGCCTTCTCGACGCGTTCGCGCGGGTTGCGGTCGTAGAGGATCTTCGACTCGTTGTTCACCCGGCTCGACAGCAGCAGGTTCGCGTCCCGGAACTTGGTGGCGTAGAGCAGCCTGTTGCCGAACGATCCGACCGGGACGCCGCCCTTGCCGGTGTACGTGTTCAGCGTCGGGTCGCCGCCGTTCTGGCCCTCCGGCGTGTCCAGCTCGACGGCCGGGCTGCCCTTCGGGCCACCGACGATCGAGTAGTCCGGGGACTGCTCGCCGAAGTAGATCCGCGGCTCGTAGTCGCCGAGCTCACCGGTCGGCGGCAGGTCCTTCTCGGAGAAGACCGGCGTACCGTCGGTGGCGCGCTGGTTGCCGTTGGCGGCGACCACGCCGTAGCCGTGGGTGTAGACGGTGTGGTCGTTGTTCCAGTTGCGCTGACCGGCCGGCAACCGGTCGATCTCCACCTCGCGGACCGCGATCACGGTGTCGCGGACCTGGTTGCCGATCTTGTAGCGGTCGACGTCCAGGTCGGTCGGGAAGGAGTAGAAGCCTCGCACCTGCTGCAACTGCTCGAAGGTGGGGCCGACCACGCTCGGGTCGATCAGCCGGATGCCCGGCAGCAGCTCGGCGTCCTTGGCCAGCTCGGCCGGCTTCGCCGTCGTCTCGGCCTCGTAGTTGATGACCTTCGTGTTCTCCAGACCGTAGGCCTGGCGGGTCGCCTCGATGTTCTTGGTGATGTAGGAGGCTTCCTTCACCGGCTCGCTCGGGCGGACCCGGATCTGCTGCAGAGCCGCGGGCCACAACGCACCCAGCAGAATCGCCGAGAGGACCAGGACGACCGTCCCGACACCCGGCAGCAACCAGGTCTTGCGCACCACATTCGCGAAGAACAGGACAGCGCACAACAGCGCTATGACGGCAAGGATCTCCTTGCTGGGCAAGACAGCGTTGTCACCGGTGTAGGAGATACCGGTGAAGAGCCGGCTGTCGGAGGTGGTCAGGCCGTACCGATCGAGCCAGTAGCTGAACGCCTTGAGCAGGACCAGCAGGCCGAGCAGTACGGAGAACTGCACCTGGGCCGCGCCGGAGGCCTTCTGCCCCTTCGCGGACGGCCGGAACCCGCCGTACAGGTAGTGGGTGATGATCGCGGCGACGAGCGACAGCAGGACGATCGAGTAGCCGAAGCCGAGGAGCACGCGCAGCCACGGGTAGTCGAAGACGAAGAACGCGATGTCCTTGTTGAAGTGCTTGTCCGTGACGCCGAACGGGGTCCGGTTCCGCCAGGCGAGGAAGACCTTCCACTCCCCCGACGCGGCCGAGCCACCGAACACGAGCATCAGCGTCGCCAGGACGGCGATGGCGATCTTGCCGCGCTGCTGGAGCAGTTCGCCGTACCGCTCGAAGCCGGGGCTCGGGGACGGCGCGAGAGCGACCCGCGGGCGGGTCCGGTACGCGACGATGACGTTGGCCACCACCGCGGCCGCCATCAGCAGGCCGACCACCGCGAACAGCAGCACGCGGGTGCCGAGCACGGTGCTGAACACCGAACCGAGGTCGACAGACCGGTACCACAGACGCTGGGTCCAGACGTCGGTGAAGACGCTGAACAGGATCAGCAGCACGATCAGGGTGGCGATCGTGGGAAGCAGAGCCCGGGGCCGCTGCCCGGGCGTTCGCCGGGTCCGCCTCGGCTCCTCCGGCATGTCGTAGACGCCGTCGCTCATGGTCGCTTCTCCTCGTTGTTCACACCGTCGCGCTCGGCCGAAGGCTCGAATGTCAATGACAGTACTTGGCACAGCGTGGGGACCAAGTCCACGCCGGTGAGTACTGCGTTGTCCTCATCGTGGGTCCGGAGCCGTACTGCGCCGAAACGGTCGCCCTCGCGTAGCACCGCGGCCACCATCCGGACCTCGTGCCGGCGCGGATCACTACCGGCCAGCCTGGCCAGCTCCGCGTCGGACTCGGCATCAGTCTCGGCAGCACCCGGCAGCACGATCCGCTCGACCGCGAGCGCGCATCCGCTGACGCCCTCGGGCCATTCGATCCGAGCCAGCGCGTCGGCCAGGTGCTCGTCGTCCATGCCGCCGGGCAGCTCGCCCTGTGCCACCGGGGTCAGCGGCTGGGACGCGTCGTCGGCTCCGAGCTCGGCGGCCAGTTGCGGTTCCGCGGCCAGCAGATCCCCGGTCGGGACCAGGGCGAACAGCTGGGCGGGCTGGTCCCAGCCCGCGCTGCTGACGTGGCGCTCGATCTCGATCACCGCCCGGCTGAGTGCGTCCTCGGGCAGGGTTTCTACGGAGTGCATGCCGGGAGATCTCCAGTTCGACTGGCCGATACGTTCGCTCCGTCCACGCCGGCCGGGACCGGAGTGGACGCGTTGTCTACTTGGTGCATGCCGGGACATCTCCTGTTCCGGTGGCCAGCGCCTGCAGGGCGCCGATGGCCTCGTGCAACGTGGTGATCTTCACCAGTTGGATGTTCTTCACCCCGGCGTGCAGGGCCGCCTCGCAGTTGGGTCCCGGAACCAGGAACACGGTCGCCCCGGACTCTTTGGCCCCGGCGATCTTCTGCTGGATGCCGCCGATCGGGCCGACCTGGCCGAGCGCGTCGATGGTGCCGGTGCCGGCGACGTGCTTGCCGTTCAGCAACGCACCGGGCGTCAGCTTGTCGTAGATGGCCAGCGCGAACGCCGTACCGGCGCTGGGGCCGCCGATGTCCTGGCCGAGGTTGACGCTCACCTTGACATCGGAGTCGATGCCGATGGAGATGCCGACCATCGGACGGGTGGCCTCGCCCGGGGTCGCGGCCGTCTTGAGTACGACGGTCTGCTCCTGGCCGGCGCGGCTGATCAGGAAGCTGACGTCCTCGCCGACCTTGTGCTTGCGGACCAGTTCGCCGACCTGCGGGACCTGGGTGGCAGCCACGCCGTCGACCTTCAGCACGATGTCGCCGGGCTTCAGCTTGTCGGCGGCCGGGCTGTCCTTGGAGACCGCCGAGACCTTCGGCTTGTACGGCACCTTCGCCTCTTGCAGCGCGGCGGCGACGGCGCTGTCCTGCGAACCGGTCATCTCCGCGGTGTTCTCCTGCTCGACCTCCTCCGCGCTCTGCTCCGGCGGGTAGATGATGTCGCGCGGGAACAGGTCGTGGTGCGGGTCGAGCCAGTTGCGCATCGCCTGCGGCAGGGTCAGTTCGCGATCCGGCGACGTCACCGAGACGGTGGTCAGGTCGAGCCGGCCCGTCACCGGGAACGTCTGGTGGCCGGTGATCTCGATGACCGGCTTCGCCTTCGTCTCGCCCAGGGTGTTCTTTACCGGCCCAGGACTGAAGGAGACGAACGGCACCGGGAAGACGGTGACCAGTCCGAGCGTGATGACGAGCACGACGATCGAGGTGACCAGCGTGGCGGTACGACGTGTCACGAACCCTGCCCTGCGATCTTGAGTTTGCGGAAGAGGCCGCGCAGTCCTCCGCGCGGCTCGGGGGTGGCCCGGGGACCCGGCGCCGCGATCGCCTCGTTGAAGCGACGGAAGTCCTCGACCGACGCGAAGGCGCCACCGGACCGGCGCGGCCCACGGCTCCGCCCGCGCCACGCCGCCCAGCACATCGCGCAGGCGGTGGCGACCAGCGGGAACGCCAGCCACGCCAAGACCTTCATCCGGCCACCTTCATGCGCCCAGCGTACGGGTCAGCAAGCGCCGACCCACTCGCTCGCACCGTCGCTGAAGTGCTGGTGTTTCCAAATCGGAACCTCCGCCTTGAGGTCGTCGATCAACTGACGGCAGGCGGCGAAGGCGGCATCGCGGTGCGCGGCGGCCACCGCGACGATCACGGCGGCGTCGCCGATCACCAGCGGGCCGGTCCGGTGCACGGCCGCGAGGGCGATCACCGGGTGGTCCTCGCAGACCTTGACGGCCACCTTGCGCAGGTGGTCGAGGGCCTCCGGGTGGGCCTCGTAGGCCAGTTCCTCGACGGACCGGTCGTGGTCGTGGTTGCGCACGGTGCCGATGAAAAGAGCGGTACCGCCGGCGGCCGGATCGATGATCGCGGCCAGTACTTCGTCGCTGGACAGCGCCGACTCACGGATATCCAGCAGTTTGATCGCCTCGGTCATCGCCTCTGTCCCTGTCTCTTCGCACCCGCCGCGTGCCCCCAATACTCCCCGTACCGCACAAGTCACCGGTACGCCGGGGTCGGTCGGGCGACGCCGGGTCGCCACTGCGGTCCACGTCACAGCGACCGGACACGTTCGCCTGTGGAGGAACGGAGCCGGGTAACCAGTACGTTGGAGTAGTACGCCCCACTGCACAGGAAGGCCCACTCCGATGAGCGACGAACCGGACAACCCGTTCAAGGGAACTCCGTTCGAGGCCATGTTCCAGCAGTTCTCCGGAGCGGCCGGCCCGGGCGGCACCCCCGACCTGAACGCGATCTTCGCTCAGGTCCAGCAGCTGCTCAGCGGTTCGACCGACGGCAAGCCGGTGAACTGGGACCTGGCCAAGGACATCGCCCGCAAGACCGTCTCCGCCGCCGGGGACCGTTCTGTCACGCCGACCGACGGCGAGCGGGTCGCCGACGCGGTCCGGCTGGCCGAGCACTGGCTCGACCCGGTGACCACCCTGCCCGAGGCGTCCGCCACGTCCGCGGCCTGGAGCCGCGCGGAATGGGTTGAGAACACCCTCCCGGTCTGGCAGACGGTCGTGGACCCGGTCGCCGAGCACGTCGCCGGCGCGATGGGCAGCGCCCTCCCGGCCGAGGCGCAGGCGCTGGCCGGGCCGATGGCGGGCATGCTCCGCCAGCTCGGCGGGTCGATCTTCGGCGCCCAGGTCGGTCAGGCACTGGGCGAGCTCGCGGGTGAGGTGGTCAGCTCGTCCGACATCGGGCTGCCGCTCGGCCCGGCCGGTCAGGCGGTGCTGATCCCGGACAACGTGGCGAAGTTCGCCGAGGGTCTGGGCCTCACCGACGAGGACATCAGGCTGTACCTCGCGCTGCGCGAGTGCGCTCACCAGCGGCTGTTCGCGGGTGTGCCGTGGCTGCGGCAGCACCTGTTCGCCGCGGTGAACGACTACGCGTCCGGCATCGAGGTCGACACCGGCAAGATCGAGCGCGCGATGGCCGACGTCGACATGCAGAACCCCGAGGCGATGCAGGCGGCCCTGGCCGGTGGCCTGTTCGAGCCCGAGGACTCCGAGGCGCAGAAGGCGGCGCTGGTCCGGCTGGAGACCGCGCTCGCGCTGGTCGAGGGCTGGGTCGACGACATCGTCCGCGAGGCGACGAAGGACCGGATGCCGGCCGCCGTCCAGCTGGCCGAGACCGTACGGCGTCGCGCCGCGGGTGGTCCGGCCGAGCAGACGTTCGCCACCCTCGTCGGACTCCAGCTCCGGCCCCGTCGGCTGCGGGACGCGGCGAACCTGTGGGCCGCAGTACGGGATGCGCGGGGGTTCGAAGGGCGCGACGAGTTGTGGTCGCACCCGGACCTGTTGCCGAGCGCCAGCGACCTGGACGACCCGATCGGCTTCGCCCAGCACGCCGGTGAGCTCGCCGACATCGACATCTCCGACTTCATGACCGAGCAGGACGGCGGTCTCGACGACGAGGGCAAGCAAAAGGGCACCGACGACAAGTGACACCCGACCGGGGATCAGCGTTGGCATTGCACGCCGACGCCACCGCCACGCTGACCGGCTGGAACCCGCCCGACGCTGAGCAGGCGGAGCTTCGTGAGCACTACCTGAAGTACCTCGCGCAGAACGAGGACGGCATGTGGCGCAGCAGCCGGCCCGAACATCTGACCGCGAGTGCCCTGGTCGTGGACTCGTCCGGGACCAGGGCACTGCTGACCCTGCACAAGACCGTCAACGCGTGGCTGCAACTCGGCGGTCATTGCGAGGCGGGCGACACCACCCTGGCTGGTGCCGCCATGCGCGAGGCGACCGAGGAGTCCGGGCTGGCCGGCCTCGAGATCGAGCCGGTCCCGCTCCAGTTGTCGCGGCATCGGATCCTGGCCGGCGGCTGCCGGGATACCTACCATCTCGACGTCCAGTTCCTGGTGCGGGCGACCACCAGTACGCAGTACGTGGTGAGCGAGGAATCGCACGATCTGGCCTGGTTCGCGATGGAAGCGCTCCCCGACGGGATCGACCACGCCGTCGCGGAACTGGCGAAGAAGGCCTACCGACAGGTCACTTGATGGCGAAGTGCCGGTCCGACGCCGTACGCTCGTTGTCACTCGTCGGATCGCGACCCATCCGGTCGCCCTAGTGTGCCGAAGGATCTCCGTGAGCTTCGACATCGATCAGTACGCCCAGACTTCCACCCGAATCCGCTGGGACGACCTCGACATGTCCTCCTTCGAGACGAACCCGCTCTCCGAGGACGCGTTGCGTTGCCTCAGCTACATGAGCGATGTCGAGACCCACACGGTCTGCTACCTGCGCGACCTGCTCGTCACGCCCTCCCACGCCGATCCCGAGGTCACCGTCTTCCTGACGATGTGGAACCTCGAGGAGTACTGGCACGGCGAGGTGCTCGACGAGGTGCTCGAGCGGCACGGCGTCCCGACCGGTCCCGAACACACCCGCGCGGTCCGCACCCGGCTCGGCTGGAAGGACCGGATCGCGCCGATCCGGCAGTCGCTGCTGGCCAACATCATCGGCGAGGACTTCATCGCCACCCACATGGCCTGGGGCGCGATCAACGAGTGGTGCGCGCACTCGGCCTACACCCGGCTGATCCAGGCCGAGAGCCACCCGGTGCTGACGGAGATCCTGAAGCGGATCGCCAAGCAGGAGACCCGGCACGTGGCGTTCTACAACAGCCAGGCGCGGGATCGGCTGGAGCGGAGCAAGAAGGCCCAGAAGATCGCCCGGTTCGCGCTGAACAAGGCGTGGGGCATCGTCGGATCGACGATCATGCCGCCACCGGAGGTGAAGCACATGCTCAGCTACCTGTACGGCGGTGAGCAGGGACTGGCCGAGGTGCGCAGGATCGACCAGAAGATCGATGCGCTGCCGGGTCAGCAGGGGCTTCACCTGGTGGAGAAGGAACTGATCAAGTACGGCGTACTCGCCGCCTGAGGTCGTCCCAAACGGAGCACGTTGCGCCAGGGTGTGCGGGCCGGTCTCTGGAGGCCGGTTCGCACCGGTGTGCGGACCGTCGCCGCTCCCCCCTTCCCCGGTCTGCCGATTTCACCGCCCCTGAACGGCACCGGCAGGCCGGTCGCGACGACGGCCCGATAGCTCCCCGTGGGTTCCCCGAACCCCGCTGTCTGGTGAAACGAGCCGGACGGAGGAAGGTGACGGCTCAAGCACCGCGAAGTAGGGATCGGGTCGCGTCCCAGCCCTCGAGACCGGGATCCAGTCGCGCTATGTCAGCGAGCGATCGCAGTCTGTGCCAGCCCGGGCCGATGGCGACGGCGTGGCGGCGGGGCTTGAGATTCTCGAGGGTGGCGAGTGGGGTGTCGAAGGTTGGGGCGGCTGCGGTCACCCAGTCGACTGTTGGCCGGTTGACGCCGATGGCAGCGAGGGTGCCGTCTTCGGCGGGGCAGACGGCGATGTCGGCTGAGCTGAGAGCGCGGAAGAGCTTGCCGATCAGGAGGCCGGGGAGGTCGGGCACGTCGTAGCTGACGGCGACCACCGCGGCGGCTGGGCCGGCCTTCTCGACGGCATCGAGCACAGGACGCGCTGGGTCGACGGAGTAGACGGGGGTGCCGGGCCAGGTGAGAGCCGCGATCGCGGCAAGCGGATCCGCGCCGGAGGCGGCGGCCGAGGCGGAGGGCGGGGGGCTGGCGACGGCTACGGCGACGTCTACGCGGTCAAGCGCTGCTAGTACTTCGTAGGTGTCTTCGGCCAGGGCTTGGCGCCAGGCTTCCGGGGAGCGGCCGGGAGGCGCCCAGGTGATGGCTGCGGGGACTACCAGGACTACGACTCGGCGGTCGAGGGAGGCGTTCACCGGGCAGTGGCCGTGTCGTACTCAGTGCGGGCGGCGGATACCTCGTCCAGGTGGGTCTCGGCCCAGTCTTTTATGCAGGAGATCAGCGGCAACAGGCTCATGCCGAGTGGGATGAGTTCGTAGCGGACCGCCTCCTGGCGTAGTTCGGCGGCAGTACGGGTCGGCATCCAGGCCCTCCAGGAACCTCGGCAACACTCACCGCCAGAGAGTAACTCTCCGAGAGCTGGTGATTGTTTCCTAGGCTGGGACTGGAAGCTCGTGCTCGATCAGGCCCAGGCGGAGGGCGGCCATGATGGCCTGTGCTCGGTTGCAGGCACCGAGCTTCTCGTAGAGCCGCCCTACATAGGTCTTCGCCGTCGACGGGCTGACGAACATCGACTTGGCGATCGAGGGGACGGACTGCCCGTCGGCCAGCAGGCGCAGCACCTGCTTCTCGCGCGGGCTCAGAGTCAGGCCGACTCCCGCGGCCGCGCGGCGGCCGAGTGCCAGCGCCAGGCCGGTCGCGGTGAACGATGCCGCGGCCACCGCCGCGTGCCGGATCGCTGCCAGCACCTCGGCGTTGGGTGCCGTCTTGCAGACGAACGCCGACACCCCTGTCTCGAGAGCACGGAACAGCACGTCGTCGTCGGTGCTGGAGGTGAGCACGACGATGCCCAGCTCGGCATAGCGGTCGCGCAGTTCGCGGGCGACGCGCAGACCGTCGCCGTCCGGCAGCCCGACGTCGAGCACGACCACGTCGGGCGCCGTCGCCGCGACGACGACCGCCGCGTCGGCGGCGAGCCCGCACTCTCCGACGATCCGGATGTCCTCGGCCTCACCGACGAGCCCCACCAGCCCGTACCGGGTGAGTGTGTGCCCGTCGATCACGACGACTTCGATGAACTCGGCCATGCTGCCCCCCCCCCGCGGATCTTGCTTTCTGTGACCGGATCGGCGATAAATGACGATCAACGTTACCTTCTGTTAGCTAATCGTTGAGCGTCCAACTTCTGTTACGACGTCAGCCGTGGTGCTTTCCACCGTTTCAAGCATCCGTTTCGTGATTCATTGCCGAGGAGGGTGACAGCCCGGATGGTGCCTCTGATCGCGCTGCTGTTCGGGCTCGCGGTGGGCTCGTTCCTCAACGTGGTGATCCACCGGGTGCCGCGCCAAGAGTCCGTCGTCCGGCCGGCCTCCCGGTGCCCGGGCTGCGGCAGGCCGATCCGGTCCCGCCACAACATGCCCGTCGTGGGCTGGCTGCTGCTGCGGGGACGCTGCGCGGACTGCGGGGCGCCGATCAGCGTCCGCTATCCCCTGGTCGAGCTCGGGACCGGTCTGCTGTTCGCTGCCCTGGCCTGGCGCCTGGAGCGGCTGGACCAGCTGCCCGCGCTACCGGCGTACCTGTGGTTCGCGGCGGCCGGTCTCGCGCTCGCATTGATCGACCTGGAGTTGCGGATCCTGCCGAACGCGATCGTGCTGCCGTCGTACCCGGTGGTCGCAGTGCTGCTGACGGCCTCGGCCGCGTGGCAGCAGGAGTGGTGGCCGCTGGCGCGGGCGGGACTCGGCGCCGTGGCGCTGTTCGGCTTCTTCCTGCTGCTGGTGCTCGTCGCACCGGCGGGGATGGGGTGGGGCGACGTGAAGCTGGCCGGGCTGATCGGCGCGGTGTTGGGCTACCTGTCCTGGTCGGCTCTGGTGATCGGCGGTTTCGGCGCTTTCGTACTCGGTGCGGTGGTGGGCGTGGCCGTGCTGGCCACCGGTCGCGGTGGCCGTAGAACCGCCATCCCCTTCGGCCCGTTCATGATCGCCGCCGCTTTGCTGGCGATCTTCTTCGCCGAACCAGTCGCGGCCGCCTGGACCCGGTTGCCGGCCTGAGGTCAGGCCGAGGACGCCAACTCCTTGCGGATCAGCCCGAGCCGGAGGCCGGCCATCAGCGCCTGCGCCCGGTTGGAGGCACCCAGCTTCTCGTACACCCTGGCGACATAGGTCTTGGCGGTCGAATGGCTGACGAACATCCCGGCCGCGATGGCGGGGATCGACAGCCCCTGGCCGAGCAGGGACAGCACCTCGGCCTCGCGCGGGCTGAGCACCGGCCGAGGCGCGACCAACTGCCGGCGCGCGAAGGCCGGACCGAGGCCGCTGGCGAGGAACGAGTTCGCCGAAACGGCCGCGTGCCGGATGGCCGCCAGGATCTCGTTGGTCGGTGCCGTCTTGGCGACGAACGCCGAGACCCCCTGCTCCAGCGCGCGGAAGAGCACCTCGTCCTCGCCGTTGGAGGCCAGCAGCACGATGCCGAGACCGGCGTACCGGTCGCGGAGTTCGCGGGCCACCAGCAGGCCGTCTCTGTCCGGCAGAGCCGTGTCGAGCACGACCACGTCCGGCTCCGTCGCGGCGACCAGAGCGGCCGCCTCCGCGCCCAGGCCGGTGTCGCCAACCAACTCGATGTCGGCATGCCCGCCCACCAGACCCAGCATGCCGTACCGCGTGAGTGTGTGACCGTCGACCACGACGATCTTGATCCGAATGTCCATGACGCCTCCCCGTGAGCGTCACCCTAAGTAGCGCTTGTCCGGGACAGCTAGGGACTTTAGACCCCTTTATCCGGGACGCGACCAACTCAGGATGGTGACCTGGCGGGCGCCGGCCTGCGGAGTGGTCGGATCGCTGTCGACAAGGGCGACTTTCGACCGCAGTACAGGGGATCCCGACGGGCTGCAGGTGGGCGACTTCGGGCAGAGGTAGACGGCGAGATACATGCTGAAAACGAAACCCGGTGAGTCGTCCGGGACTTCGATCACGACTCCGGAGTACGAGAAACTACCCGTCTCTTTCACCCAGAGTGATCGGGCGACGACCCCGAACCGGAACACCTGCTCGGCGGCGTTGTTGAGAGTGATGTCCAGCACCGCCTTGGGCGCGTACGTCGTGCCCTGCACGTAGAACTGGTTGCCGGAGTTGTTCACCGCCTCGATGAGGGCACAGGTCGATGAACTGCCGACGCCCGTGTACGGGCCGCTGGCGACACAGCCGCTCCCGGCTCGGAAGGCGGGCGGGACGAAGGTGAGCTCGAGCCGGAGCGAGTCGAGGCGCTCGATGCCGGGGTGCTGGAGAGCAGCCCGGTAGGCCAGTTTCACGCCGGCGAAGGTCCCCGTGGTGACCAGGTTGGCAAGGGTTCCGGTGCCGCTCTGGAACAGGTCGACCGAGTCGGTGTGCATGAGGTTGTCGCCGTAGCTCGGCACTGTCACGGTGAACGGGGTACCGCCGGTCGGCGTCACCACGACCGACAGATCGTCCCCGGTCGCTCCGGCGGTGTTGCCGTGGACGGCGACCAACTTCGCGGATGTGAGCACCGAACCGACGGGGATCGCGGCGGTCGGCGGATACCCGCTGACTGTGACGGTTCCGGTCTGTTTGTTGCTGCCGGTCTTCGTCCAGGTCGCGTTCTGACCGTCCGGGCTGACGATGCGGCCGGGGTTGGTGAAGTCGCCCGCGGAGTCGACGGCGGTCATCGTCAGCGCGTCGGCACCGGTCCATGAGGTCGTCGTGTCGGCCCCGGACTTGAGGCCGTAGATCGCGACCGGCGGCTTGTCCACCCGGTAGGTGCCACAAATCTCCACCTCGCCGGCCTTGACCGCCAGCCGGCTGTCGCCGCCGAAGATGAACTGCACGCCGACCGCGTTCGCGTTCTTGATCGGGTTGTCGCAGGAGCCCGGGATGGCCGCCGGTACCGGCGGCGTGGCGATCACGGCGCCGGCCGAGTTCACCGGTGTCCCCGCCACCAGGTGGCCGTCGTTGACGGTCCAGGTGTTGCCGTCGCTCCCCGGCGAGAGCAACGGGTTGGAGTTCGGGCCGTTGTTACGGAAGTCGAAGTAGTAGACGCCGGGTTTGAACCACCAGGTGCTGTGCCGGCAAGCGCTGTTCCCCTTCATCATCGCGGACAGCCCGACCGCGTCGTCGTACGTGCCGGGCAGGAAGGTCACCACGGAGTTCTGCGTCGTACAGGCCGGAAGGTCACGGTGCACGGGCGGTTCCGTTGCCGCGGGCACGTATCCGGGGTCGTCGCCGAGCACGTTCGGAGTACTGCCGTAGTTGCAGGACGGCGCCGGCGTGCTCTGGATGGCGCCGGCACAGGAGGTTCGGGCCCAGACCGAGGCGTTCGTGTTCAGCGCCCCGTTGACGACGTTGATGTTCGAGTTCGAGAAGACGTTGCCGCGCACCCGGAAGGTCGAACCGGTCGGCTGCTGGATGTTCAGGCCGTCCTCACCGCTGACCTTGCCGAGCGTCAAAATGGCGTTGCCCGGCCGGTTGCACTGGGACAAGGACGGACACTGGATGAGCACCTTCTTCGGGTCCGCCTCGCAGGTCACAGCGGCGGAGTCGGCGCCGTAGAAACCGTTCAGCTGCAGCGTGTTCCCGCCACTGAAGCAGGTCTGCCCGGCAGAGTTGTTGTAGGTGCTGTTCCGCAGGTTGTTGACCGCCGCCTGCATCGCGCCGTCCGCGTTGTACGTCGCCGCCGCCTGGTCGCGGAGTCCCACCGTGACCCGCTCGCTCGTGTCCGACCTGGTCAGCAGAGCCGCCAGGCCGAGGGCGATCACCGTGACCAGGATCAGCACCAGCACCAAGGCGGCGCCTTCCTCACCACGAGCACGGGCGAACCTGGCCTTCATGACTGCCTCCGTTGGCCGTTGAGCGTGATCGGGTAGTCGCCCACCGAGGCCTTCGTTGCCACCAACTCCAAGGTGATCTCGTTCGGCACCGTCGCGGACTCACAGGTGGAGGAGCACGTGGCGACGGCGGTCTTGACGTGGTGAACCACCGGTACGTCGGACACGGCGACACCGCCGGCGCACTTGAGTCTGCGCAGTTCGGTGCTGCCATCGGCCGCCTTCAGGTAGTAGGCGACGGCATCTGTCTGCGGAGTGGTCATCGAGTCATCCGGGTCCCAGGCATCCGAGAGCAGGACCAGCACGGCGACCGGAGTAGGAGTTCCTCCACAGGTGTACGACACGTTCCGCTGGACCGAGGGCTTGAACGGCAGCGAGTTGCCGGTGGTGTTCTCGTAGTCGCGGATGCCGACCGCCGCCACGTCCCGGGCGAAGTACGACGAACTGAGCTGCGCGTCGTGCGACAGGTCCATCCGGTCGGACGTCGTGCCGGTGTTCTTCAGCGCGCTCATCACCACGCCGGCCAACGGAAAGACGATGATCCCGGCGATCACGATCGCCACCAGGAGTTCGACGAGGGTGAATCCGTCCTCCGACCCTTTCAGTCGCATAGGTCATCCCCCAGTCCACAAGGCTTGCGCAGTACGACGACCACCCGTTCGGTTGCCCGGCCGTCAGCGCTGGCGACCTGGATCTCCAGTTGCTGAAGGCCACTGTCCGTCGTGCAGGTCGACTGCCATCCGCTACTACTCCAGTAGCGGATGGAGCCGGCCACAACGGAGTGCTGGAAGCCGGCCGGTACCGGGAAAGAGCCGAGCGCGTAGCCGGCCGGCGAGGCGCAGTCGTCGATGTAGTGGCCGTCGGCAACGTAGTTCTGCAGTGCCTCGGCGTAGTCGCGGACCGCGGTACCGGCTGTCGCCTGCTTGCGGTGGATGTCCGAGATCAGCACACTGGTCGCCAGCCCGGCCATCAGCGCCACCGCGACGATGCCCATGATCGCGACGGCGATCAGCAGCTCGACCAGGGTCTCCCCTCGCTCGTCGGCGAGCCGGTGGCGGGCGGGCATCAGCCCTGGACCTGACGGAAGATGCCGTACATCGCCGAGACGAGGGCGACCGCGACGAAGCCGACGACGAGGCCCATCACGATGATCACGGCCGGCTCGAACAGGCCGATCAGCTTCTTCAGCTTGTAGTCCAGCTCACCCTCGTAGTACTCCGCGGTGACCTCGAGCTGGGTGTCGAGCGTTCCGGTGTCCTCGCCCACCCGCATCATCTGCGCCGCGGTGGTCGGGAAGAGACCGGTGGCGGCCAGCGGCCGGGCCAGCCCCTCGCCCTCGAGCAGTGACTCCCCCGCGCCGCTGAGCGCGTGCCGGAAGACAAGGTTCGGCAAGGAGCCGGTCGCCACCCGCAAGGCCTCCGGAAGCTGTACGCCGGCACCGACCATCGACGAGAGAATCCGGCAGAACCGCTCCACCAGCGCGAACCGGATCGTCCCGCCGAGCACCGGAAGCGCCAGGAAGAAGCGATCCCGGGCATACTTTCCGCCGCGGGTCCGGGTGATCGCGAACAGGATCAGCGCCGCCGCGGCTCCCGCGATGCCGATCGCCCACCACCAGGCGGTGAGGAAATCGGTGACGGCGAGCAGCATCCGGGTCGGCAGCGGCAGTTCGGCGTTCAGGCTCGCGAAGAAGTCCTTGAACCGCGGCAGCACGAAGGCCGCCAGCACGACGACGGTCACCAGCGACATCAACGCGACGATGCTCGGGTAGATCATCGCCTGCTTGATCTTGCGCCGGGCCTCCAGATCGCGCTCCAGGTACTTCGCCAGCTGGGACAGCACCGAGTCGAGCTGACCGCTGAGCTCCGCGGACCGCAGGATGCCGCGGTAGAACTCGGGGAAGATCTTCGGATGCCGATCGAAGCAGTCCGACAGCTTCTCGCCGCCGCGCAGCCCCTCCTCCACCTCGGCCATCATCCGGCGCACCGAGGTGTTGCCGGCCTCCTGGCCGAGGCTGTGCACCGCGTCGATCAGCGGCAGCCCGGCCTTGATGAAGGCGCCGAGCTGGCGGGACAGGTGCATGACCTCTTCGCGTTTGACCCGCCGCGCGGTGATCTCGAGCTGGAGCACGCTGGGCTTCTCGGTCACCCTGATGTCCCGAAGCTCCCGCTCGTACAGGGCCAGCTCCGCCTCCTCGCGGGTGTCCGCCTTGGTCACTCCCTTGGCGCGCTGACCGTCGGCGGCGACCGCGACGTACGCGAATCTGGTCATCTCAGCTCCCGACCACGTAGATGGAACGGACGACCTCGGCGACGGTGGTGACTCCGGCCGTGACGAGCCGGACCGCTTCCTCCTGCAGGGTCCGCATCCCCTCGTAGCGGGCGGTCTTGCGGATCTCGTCGTGGGACGCCCGGTCGACGATCAGCTCGCGGATGGCGTCGGTGACCGGCATCAGCTCGTAGACCCCGGTCCGCTCCAGGAAACCGGTTCGGGCGCAGAAGTTGCAGCCCGCTCCCCGGACCAGGCCGCCGACCGGGACCCGGCCGCCGAAGGTGTCCAGGAACGCCAGCTCCTCGGCCGGCGGCTGGTAGGTCTCGCGGCAGTTGTCGCAGATCCGGCGGACCAGCCGCTGGGAGACGACCGCGCTGACCGAGGAGGCGATCAGGAAGTTCTCGATCCCCATGTCCAGCAGCCGGTGCAACGCGGTCGCCGCGTCGGTGGCGTGCAAGGAGGAAAGCACGAAGTGGCCGGTCAACGCGGACTGTACTGCGATCCGCGCCGTCTCCACGTCCCGGACCTCCCCGACCAGGATGACGTCCGGGTCCTGCCGCAGGATCGATCGCAGGCCGCCAGCGAAGGTGATCCCGGCCGACTCGTTGATCTGGATCTGGTTGATCGAGGAGAAGGTGTACTCGACCGGGTCCTCGATCGTCATGATGTTGCGCTCAGGGGTGTTGATCTCGCCGAGCGAGCCGTACAGCGTGGTGGTCTTCCCGCTGCCGGTCGGACCCGCGCAGATCACCATGCCGTACGGCGACCGGAGCAGGGCCGAGTACCGGTCCGCCATCTCCGGCGGCATCCCGAGTTGCTCCAGCTTGAACAACGGCCGGCTCTTGTCGAGCAGGCGCAGGACGACCTTCTCGCCGCCGACCACCGCGGTGGTGGAGACGCGGATGTCGACCTCGCGGCCCTCGACGTCCATGCTGATCTGGCCGTCCTGCGGGCGACGCCGCTCGACGATGTTCAGCTCGGCCAGGATCTTGATCCGGCTGACCACCGCGGGCCCGATCGACCCGGGCAGCTCCAGCTGGTCATGCAGCGCGCCGTCGACCCGGAAGCGGATCCGGACCCGGTCCTCGTGCGGCTCGATGTGTACGTCGGACGCCCGGTCCCGCAGCGCCTGGGTGATGATCAGCTGGACCACCTGGACCACCGGCGCGTCGTCGCTCGCGGCGACCACCTCGACCCGGGTGGAGTCCTTGCGGAGCACGTCGCGCGCCTCGAACACCTTGAGCCGGGAGTCGATCCCGGCCAGCGCGCGGAAGCTGTTGCCGATGGCACTGAGGATGTCGGTCGGCGCGGCGATCCGCAGTACGACCGGGCGGTCGAGGACGGCGCGCAGGTCGGCTTCGACGGCCGGGTCGGCGACCGCGACCGTGACGTGCTGGTCGTCGACGCTCAGCGGGACGGCGGTGAGCAGCCGGGCGGTTTGCTCGTCGATCAGGTTCGCCGCGGCGGGATCGGGACTGACCGTCCGCAGGTCGACCTGGGCGAGACCGTGCTGCTCGGCAATCTGCCGGGCCCGGTTCCGCTCGATCTGCAGGTCCTCCTTGCTCGCCGCCGGACCTACCTCGGGGCGGGCGGTCAGGGTCACGGTGGCCGCGGACTGTTCACGCTTGCGATGCCTCATGCCGGCACTCCCGCCCGCAGCCTCGGCCGCAGCTCGATGTCCTTCGGATAGAGGCTGCGCGCGGCCGCGTCGTCGTACGAGACGGTGCCGGCCTGGACCAGCGTGGACAGCGACTGCTCGAGCGTGAGCATGCCTTCGCGCTGCCCGGTCACGAGCGAGTTGCGCAGCTGGTGGGTCTTGCCTTCCTTGATCAGGTTGCGGATCGCGGAGTTCGCGACCATCACCTCGTACGCCGCGATCAGGCCGCCGCCGACCCTCGGGATCAGCCGCTGGTAGACGACTCCGCTCAGGGCCGCGGCGAGTTGGACCCGGACCTGCGACTGCTGCTCGCCCGGGAAGACGTCGATGATGCGGGCGAGGGACCGCGCGGTGTCGTTGGTGTGCAGCGTGGCGAACACCAGGTGGCCGGTCTCGGCGATGGTGAGCGCGAACCGGATCGACTCCAGGTCGCGCATCTCGCCGACCAGCAGGACGTCGGGGTCCTCGCGGAGAGCTGAGCGGAGGGCGTCGGGGAAGGAGGCGGTGTCGCTGCCGACCTCACGCTGGTTGACCGCCGAGCGCTTGTGATCGTGCACGTACTCGATCGGGTCCTCGATGGTGATGATGTGGCAGGCCCGGTCGGTGTTGATCTGGTTGATCACCGCCGCGAGCGTGGTCGACTTGCCGGAACCCGTCGGGCCGGTGACCAGGACCAGGCCTTGGTGCTGCCGGGCGAACTGGCCGAGGATCGGCGGCAGGCCGAGCTCGGCCATGGTCGGGATCGCCTTGGGGATCATCCGGAGGGCGACGGTGCTGTCGCCGCGCTGGCTGAACGCGTTGCCGCGGATCCGGGCGTTCTCCCGCCAGGAGAAGGAGAAGTCGAGCTCGAAGGTGTTGCACCAGGCTTCGGCCTGCGCCGGGGTGAAGAGTTCGGTGAGGAGGGCGTCAGTGTCGTCGTGGGTGAGTGGGGCCGCGTCGATGACGGGGTGGAGATCGCCGTGGACGCGGAGCTGCGGAGGCATGCCCACGGTCAGCAGCAGGTCGGTGCCGCCGGCCTTCCAGAGCTCCTCCAGCAGCACGTCGACCCGGCTACCGCGAGCAAGACCTTTCATGAGCTTCCTCCGCTAGATGGTGGAACACCGCCGGGGAGAGCGCTTGGGGTCGTCCCTCCCCGGCAGTGCGATCAGTTAGATCACGGGAAGACGCAGTTGGCCGGTGCAGCGGTGACGGCTCCGTCGGCGCCGAGCGTGATCGTGTAGCCGTTGGCCGTCGTCGGCACGCTGCGCAGGAACTGGTCGTCGCCAGACGTCAGCTGGGTGTAGCCGGCGGCACCCGCGTCGGGGTAGGCGCCGGTCTTCGCGCGATAGGCCTCCACTGCCACCTCGACGCTGGACATGTCCGCCTTGCAGGCGGCGGCATTGCCTCTGTCCGTGATGCCAGCGACGGCGAAGACGACGATGCCGGACAGGACGCCGAGGATGACGATGACGATCAGGAGTTCGATCAGGGTGAAGCCGGACTGGTTCTTGCGGGCTTCGCGGATTCGGTCGAGCATGATGGTTTCTCTTTCTGTGCAAGGAATTTTGGTGGTTTGACTGAGCTGTGGGGCTAGCCGGGTGGCGGGTCGCGGCCGCACCTCCCGTCGCTGGGCAGCAGGGCGGCGGCGAGTTGCCGGATCGCCTGGCTGACGGCGTGTTCGGGGTGCGCCGCCGCGAGTGGTTCGCCGCGGTTGACCGACGCCGGGACGTCGTCCCAGCTCGGCAGGTGGCCCGCGATCGGATTGCGGACCAGGTCGTCGAAGACCTGGTCGGGCAGCCGGGTGCCGGCGTCCGAGCGGTTGACCACGATCGATCGCGCGGCCCGGTCGTACGGCAGCAGGTCGAGGATGTCGAGGAGCGTCCGCAGGTTGTTCAGCGCCGGCCGCTCGGCTGTCGTCACCAGGATCTGGTGATCGGCGGCGTCGAGCGCCGCCAGCACGTGCGATCCGAGCCGGGCGGGCGTGTCCACCACCACGAAGTCGTAGTCGAGCGGGAGGACGAACAGCAGGCGGCTGACCAGTGACGCCGGGATCAGGCCGGCCTCGCCGGGTCGGGTCGGCGCCGACAGGCAGTCCAGTCCCGGCAGGTAGGGCGTCATCAGCGAGGAGACCGTCGCCGGGTCCAGGCTGTCAGCCAACTCGAGCGCGTCGACCAGGCTGCGTCTGGGTCGCAGACCGAGCGCGCCGGCCGCGTCACCGAACTCGAGATCGAGGTCCAGCAGGCAGACGCGGTGGGTACCGCCGTCGTGCAGGACGGCGGCGAGGTTCGTCGCCAGCGTGGTCTTGCCGCAGCCGCCCTTGGCCGCGAAGACCGTGATGATCCGCCCGTTCGCCATTCCGCACCCCCCGGCGCTTCTCGGGGGAATCGGCACTCTGTGTCACGAAATCCGGCGCCGTTCCCGCCTAAAGAGTGACCGGGGTGGGACGTTCGTCACAGCGGGTGAACGGGTGACAGGAGGCTGACGACCGGCTGCCCGTTCGGCTGACCGCTGTCACCCG
Source organism: Kribbella sancticallisti (assembly GCF_039530625.1). Lineage (NCBI taxonomy): Bacteria > Bacillati > Actinomycetota > Actinomycetes > Propionibacteriales > Kribbellaceae > Kribbella > Kribbella sancticallisti. The sequence goes on from NZ_BAAAOS010000049.1 coordinate 119,128, forward strand.
AATGGTGGACAGACAGAACCGTGCGGCTCAGTTCTTCTCGGTGAGAGCCTTCTGGAGCCGGAGCGCGACCTGTACGTCGAGGGTGCGGTCCGGCTGCTGCCAGCCTTCGCCCAGGAGGGCGGTGATGCGATCCAGGCGTTGCTGCACGGTGTTGGGGTGAATGTGCAGGGCGGTGGCGGCTCTGGTTGGGCTCTGGCCTGATTCGAAGTACGCCTGGAGGGTGCCGATCAGGTCGGTTCCTCGCTCGGCGTCGTAGGTGGTGACGGCGCCGAGTACGTGCGCGATGTGAGCCTGTACGTCGACCTCCGCGGCACCGACCAGTCCTGCGACGCCTAGGTCGTCTGGTGCTGCGGACTCGGCTGTGCGGCCGAGTCTCAGCATGGTCGTGACGAGGCGCGTCGCTTGGTGGTGTGTGTCGACGAGGTCCTTGCCCCAGGTGGTTGGACCTGTCACCGCGATCGTCACGCCCGTACGGCGGGCTACGTCGGCCAGATCGCGTGCTGCGGTTACTGCGTTGGGTCGAGCCAGGAGGAGGACCAGGTCACCGGCGTAGGGGCCGGCTAGTACGAGCTTGTGTTCCAGTGGTGCTTGGAGCCTTGCCAGTACTCGCGAGTGGTCGCCGCGGCAGACGGCCACTACTACCTGCTTGGGTAGTTCCTTCTTGCCTAGCAGGCGAAAGCGGTCTGCGAGGGCAACTGCTCCGGTCAGGGCGTCGGCGAGGATGTCTGCTTGTGCTCGTTGCGACTGCTCGGCAGCCTGGCGGCGGAAAAGTAGTACGAGCGCTGTGACGACTGCAGCCCGCTCGACGATGCGCTGGTCGGCGGCTGAGAGTTCGTCCACTCCCCCGATGATCAGCGCACCAAGACGTTCACCTTTCGCCGTCGCCGCCACCACCCAACGGTCACCACTCCGGGAAAGCCGCCCGGAATCAGCCGAGGCGGCCGCCAGCGCGGCCTCGCTAGGCAGGTTCGGCAGGCTCCTGCGGGCGCCTGCAGAAGCGGCGGCGTGCTCCGAGGGCATGGCGTCGGCGACGCGGCCGGCTCTGGCCAGTTCGTTGCCTGCGGCATCCACCAGGACCACCCAGACGTCGAGGAGTTCCGCGAGGGCGGCTGCGATGGCATCCACATCCCCGCCGGACAGGACGATGTCGGCGAAGCGGTCGTGCGCGGCGGCGGCGTGTTCCACGCCGGCGTGGGCGGCGGAGAGTTGCTCGAGGGCTGCGGCGGTTTCGGCTGCTGCCCGGACCTGGACGATCGTCACGGCCGCCAGCGCCGCCAGGGAACCCAGCAGCGAGACCTCGTCCCGGCTGAACGGCCTGCGCGTGCGGTTGGAGGCGAAGAGGACTCCGACGAACGCCCCGTCCACGATCAACGGAGTACCGCAGATCGCCACCAGGCCTTCCTCGCCGACGGCGGAGTCGATCGGCGAGGTGTGCCGGAACCGCCGGTCGCCGGGATAGTCCGCGGTCCAGTACGGCTTGTGGGTCTCGGCGACCAGACCACCCAGACCCGCGCCGAGCGGGAGGCGCAACTGCTGGAACGCGGCGGACACCGAGCCGTCGGTGGCGCGCATGAACGTGTCACCCCGCGCCTCGTCGTACAGGGTCAGGTAGGCGACGTCGGTGCCGATCAGGGTGCGGGCGCGGTGCACGATCGTGTCGAGCACGCTGCCGGGGTCGCGGGCCGAGGCGAGCTCGCGGGCGACGTCGACGAGCGCGGACAGCTCGGCCTCGCGCCGCTTGCTGGCGTCCATGCCGGCGCGGATCCGCAGCGCGAGCTCGCGGGCGGCCTGGTCCGACCCGGCCGCCCGCGCCAGCTCACTCCCCGGCGCGTCCTCTGCCAGGAGCCGCAGCAACTCCTCCATCCCACTCCTCCGTTCGCCTGGTCAGAACCTTAAGTGCGAAAAGGGAAGAAGGAAGGGATCAGGTGTCACAGTGCCGAGAGATCGCGCTGCCGGGTCTCGCCGTAGCTGGTCACCGCGATGATCGAGATCAGCGAGCAGACGCCGACGTAGATCGAGATCGCGTAGCCGGAGTCGTAGGCCTTCAGCAGGGCGACCGCGATGAACGGAGCCAGGCCGCCGGCGATGATCGAGGCGAGTTGGTAGCCCACCGAGACGCCGGAGTACCGGACCCGGGTGCCGAACAACTCGGTGAAGAAGGATGCCTGCGGCCCGTACATCGCGCCGTGCAGGACCAGCCCGACGGTGACCGCGAGCACGGCGAGGGCGAAGTTCTTCGTGTCCACCAGGGCGACGAAGACGAAGGCCCAGACGCCGACGCCGATCGCGCCGATCAGGTAGACCGGCTTCCGGCCGATCCGGTCGGACAGTGCGCCCCACAGCGGGATCGCGCAGAAGTGGATCGCGGCGCCGATCAGTACGGCGTTGAGCGCGAACGACTTGTCCAGCCCCAGGTGTTCCTTGGCGTAGGTGGCGATGACGATGGTGAAGATGTAGTAGCTGACGTTCTCCGCCATCCGCGCGCCCATCGCGGTCAGCACCTCCCGCCGGTACTTCGTGATCACCTCGAGGAACGGCAGCTTGTCGGTCGGCTCCTGCTTCTCCCGGGCCTGCCGGAACAGCGGCGACTCCTCGATCCGCAGCCGCACCCAAAGCCCGACCAGTACCAGCACCGCCGACAGCAGGAACGGGATCCGCCAGCCCCAACTGTTGAACGCCTCGTCGCTCTGGAAGGCGGCCAGGCCGGCCAGTACTCCGTTGGCGATCAGCTGCCCGGCCGGAGCACCCGCCTGTGGCCAGGACGACCAGAACCCACGCCGCTTGGGATCACCGTGCTCCGAGACGATCAGTACTGCGCCACCCCACTCCCCGCCGAGCGCGAACCCCTGGATCAGCCGCAGCACGGTCAGCAGGACCGGCGCGAGCGCACCAACCTGCGCGTACGTCGGGAGCAGGCCGATGGCGAAGGTGGCCATGCCCATCATCAGGAGGGACAGCACCAGCAGGTTCTTGCGGCCGAGCCGGTCCCCGAAGTGGCCGAAGACCACCCCGCCGATCGGCCGAGCGAAGAACCCGACGGCGAAGGTGGCGAAGCTCAGCAGGGTGCCGGTGAGCTCCTCGCCCTTGGGGAAGAAGAGCTCACCGAACACGACGGACGCGGCCACGCCGTACAGGAAGAAGTCGTACCACTCGACGGTGGTGCCGACCAGGCTGGCTCCGACGACTCTGCCGATCGGGGTCTTCGTCTTGGTCGGTTCTGTAGCTGTTGCCATCGGCGGGCTCCTTGTTAGTGGGCGGTCCAGCCACCGTCGAGGACGAGTGAGCTCCCCGTGATCGAGGCCGAGGACGGTCCGCACAGTAGTGCGACCAGTTCCGCCACCTCGGCCGGCTCGATCAGCCGCTTCACCGCGACAGGTTCGAGCATGACCTTGTCGAGCACCTCCGCCTCGGTCAAGCCGTGGGTGGCCGCCTGGTCCGCCAGTTGCGCGGTGACCAGCGGAGTACGGACGTAGGCCGGGTTGATGCAGTTGCTGGTGACTCCGTGGGACGCCCCTTCGAGGGCCACCACCTTGCTGAGTCCCTCCAGCCCGTGCTTGGCCGCGACGTACGCCGCCTTGAAAGGGCTGGCCCGCAGGCCGTGCACGGAGGAGATGTTCACGACCCGGCCCCAGCCAAGGCCGTACATGTGCGGCAGGGTCTGGCGGATCAGCCGGAACGGGGACTCGAGCATGAGGCGCAGGATGTACCCGAAGCGGTCCGGTGGGAACTGCTCGACCGGTGCGACCTGCTGAATCCCCGCGTTGTTCACGAGGATGTCTATGTCGGTCGGCAGCGCGGCCAGGCCGTCCAGGTCGGACAGGTCGGCCTGCAGCGGTTCGATGCCGGCAGCGGCCAGCTTCGCCAGTCCGTCGGCGTCGTAGTCGACCGCGATCACCTGGACGCCGTCCGCGGCCAGACGGCGGGCGCACGCGGCGCCGATACCGGACGCGGCTCCGGTGACTAGTGCTCGGGTCATGCGGAGACCTTAGGAACTCCCCGCAGGCACCAGCCATGGGCTGGCGGCACATACCTGTACCGCCAGCCATGTGGTGCTACCTCACCAGCGGAACCTTCGACCAGTCGAGGTCAGAGCCCAGGTAGAAGCCGGTGTACGAGGGCTGGTTGTACGCCGTGTTCTGCCGCGCGACCTCCGCGCGGTACTGGGCGTCGTGCATCAGGGTGTAGAGCTTGCGGTCGGTCACCTCGGTGCTCAGGTAGATCCGGATCGCGCTGCTGTCCGCTGTGCGGACCAGTAGCTCTTCCCGCCAGTCGCCGAGGATGTCGGCCACCAGCGACGGGTTGCCCTTGGTGCCGTTGTTGGTCAGAGTCCCCGTCGCTGTGAGCAGGGTGCCGCGCCGCCAGTCCTTGATGGTGGGCGTGACCGTGCCTGCTCCGTCGACGATCTGGGTGGTCATGTCCGCGGCCCAACGGATGCTCTGGTTGGTGCCTGGTTGGGCCGTGCCCAGGGCGTCGCCATCGGCAGTACGCAGCCGCATGGCCCACGTCTCCAGGCCTGGCTCCTCCGGGATGATGTCCCCGACCATGCCGCGGCCGGTGTCGCGCCCGGAGTACTCGCCGTAGATGACCTGGCCAGTGGCCGCGTCTCTCAGCGCATACCCGTACGGCGCGAAGGTGGCGCCCTCGTGCACGGTGAAGATCTCCTTGCCCGGCCGCAACGGGTCGATGTCCGTCACATGCATGGCGTCACCGTGTCCGAGCCGGGCGATCGCGCCGGGATCCGCACTAGGTGGTGGCAGCACGTCCTTCGAGCTGTAGAGCACGCTGCCGTCGTCATCGATGGTGGCGGAGCCGTAGACGACCTCCTGCTTCCCGTCGCCATCCACGTCCGACGCACTCAGTGAGTGGAACCCCTGCGTCGTGATCGACCCGTACTGCGGGTCGGTGCCGTCCCGGCCGTGGGGACTGTCGTTGAACGGGTTCGTCATCGGAGTCCAGCCGCTGTCGATCGCCCAGTTCTTGGTGATCTTCCGGCCGTCCCAGCCGTACGTCGCGATCGTCGTACGGGTGTAGTAGCCGCGGGCGAACACGGCGGACGGGCGGGAGCCGTCCAGGTAGGCGACACCGGCCAGGAAGCGGTCGACGCGGTTGCCGGGCTCGATCCGCGCCATCGCGTAGTCACCCCAGCGGAGCCCGTCATCTGTTCGCCCAGGCTCGTAGTGGACGGTCTCGAGTTCCCGGCCGGTCAGGCCGTCGAAGACGCTCAGGTACTCGGGCCCACTGAGGATGAAGCCTTCGAAGTTGCGGAGAAGGTTGCGGGTACTGCGGGCCGGTGCGTAGACGTCCATGAAGTAGTCGACCAGTGCCGCCGCGTCGGTCCGGTTGAGCGGGTACTGGTAGCGCTGCTCGATCCCGAAGGCGGCTTCGAGCGTTGCCGGCCACTGTCCGCTCTTCACCTCGGCCTGGTCCTGCCACTGCTGGAACATGGTGACCAGGTGGTCGTAGTAGTCGGTCTTGCTGACCCGATAGTCGTCCTGGTTGGTGTAGCCCGCGCGACGGTCGGCTGCGGGCAGGGAGACATAGCGCTCGGATTTGATCCGGCCGGCCTTGTCGTAGCTGGTCGTCTTGGTACCGGGCGCGGTCTTCAGCATCATCTCGGAGCGGCCGTCGCCGTCGAAGTCGTAGACGAGGAACTGGGTGTAGTGCGCTCCGGCCCGGATGTTCACCCCGAGGTCCAGCCGATGCAGCAAGGTGCCGTCGGCCTTGTAGGTGTCGACGTAGACGTTGCCGGTGTAGCCGATCTGCGAGACATCCTTGGCGTTCGACGGGTTCCAGAGCACGACGTACTCGTACTCGCCGTCACCGTCCACGTCACCGACGCTCATGTCGTTGGCGGAGTAGGTGTAGGCCTCCCCTACCGGCGTGACGCCGTCGGCCGGCTTGCGGAGTGGCAGGTCGCGGTAGCCGTCGGTCCAGGGCTGCACGTAGTCGCTGCGGTCCCGCTCGTGTCCCCCGACGAAGGACACGACCCGGTAGCGCGAGGCCTGGCTCCCGGACTTGTCGAGGTAGTTGGTGCTGTCGGTGACGGTGGCGATGCGCTTGCCGTCCCGATAGACGTTGAAGTCGGTCCCGGTCAGGCCGTGGTCGGTACTGCCTGTCGCCTCCTTGCCGAGGAGCCGCCAGCTGAGGAAGACCCCTTCGCTGGTGGTGGTCGCGACCAGGCCGCGGTCGAGCTTCTCGAGTTGGGGGCGGGCTTGGGGTTCGGCGTACGCAGTACTGGAGAGGGCTGCACCGGTTGCGAGTGCGGCGGCGAGGACGAGGGCTGCGGCTCGGCGGAAGGTCATGGCGGATCCTTCGAAGCGAGTGATGGTAAACGCTTTCCGCCTGCACGTTAGGACGACCTGCCGTCGCTGTCGAGGGATGTGTCCGCAACCGGTCGCACCGACCGGTGACCATGGCTGCGCCTATCAACCCTGCCCGTGCCGATAGGGAGATTTACAGTTGAAGCATGGTCGACATCGAACAACCGAAGAAGAAGGCCGCGGGCGTCCCCGCGGTGCTCTCGTCGTTCACGTTCGGCTTCCGCGAGATGGGACCGACCCGAACCGGCAAGGTGTTCCTGAAGATGAACCAGGACGGCGGCTTCGACTGCCCGTCCTGCGCCTGGCCCGACCCGGACAGCAAACGCAAGCACGCGGCCGAGTTCTGCGAGAACGGCGCCAAGGCGGTCGCCTGGGAGGCCACCCGCAAACGGGTCCCGCGGACGTTCTTCGCCCAGCACTCGATCGACGACCTGAACAAGATCTCCGAGTTCGAACTCGGCAAGCTCGGCCGGATCACCGAGCCGATGCTGCTCCGGGCCGGCAGTACGCACTACGAGCCGGTCGGCTGGGAAGAGGCGTTCCAGGTGGTGGCACGCCACCTGAAGGCCCTGCCCGACCCCGACGACGCCGTCTTCTACACCTCCGGCCGGACCAGCAACGAAGCCGCCTTCCTCTACCAACTCTTCGTCCGCGCCTACGGCACGAACAACCTGCCCGACTGCTCCAACATGTGCCACGAGTCCTCCGGTACCGCGCTGTCGCGGGTGATCGGCAGCGGCAAGGGCGCGGTCACGCTGGAGATGCTCGAAGAGTCCGAGTTGATCGTGGTGGTCGGCCAGAACCCCGGCACCAACGCGCCCCGGATGCTCAGCCACCTGGAGGTGGCGAAGAAGAACGGCGCGGACATCGTCTCGGTCAATCCGCTGCCCGAGCCGGGCCTGATGAACTTCAAGAATCCGCAGCGCCCGTCCGGCTGGGTCGGCAAGGGCACCGCGCTGGCCGATCAGCACCTGCAGATCCGGATCGGCGGCGACCAGGCCCTCTTCCTTGCCGTCGGCCACTTGTTGCTCGAGGCCGAGGCCGACGCTCCCGGCACCGTGCTCGACGCGACCTTCATCGACGAGCACACCAGCGGGTTCGACCTGTACAAGAAGCACAACGCGGAGCTGGACTGGCCGGCGGTCGAGCAGGCGACCGGGCTGACCCGCGCCGAGATCGAGGAGTTCACCCAGCGGTTCATCAAGTCCAAGGCGACGGTGATCTGCTGGGCGATGGGGCTGACCCAGCACCGCGAGGCCGTTGCCACCATCACCGAGATCGCCAACGTCCTGCTGCTGCAGGGAAACATCGGCAAGCCCGGCGCGGGTCCGTGCCCGGTGCGCGGCCACTCGAACGTGCAGGGCGACCGCAGTATGGGCATCTGGGAGCAGATGCCGGACAGCTTCCTGGACAAACTGGACCACGAGTTCTCCTTCACCTCACCGCGCGAGCACGGCATCGACGCGGCCGAGACAGTGCAGCGGCTGCGTCGCGGCGAGGTCCGGGTATTCATGGCGATGGGCGGCAACTTCGCGATGGCGACTCCCGACACGGCCGTCGTGCACAAGGGACTGCGCGCGTGCGACCTGACCGTCCAGGTGTCGACCAAGCTGAACCGCTCGCACACGATCGTCGGGCGGGAGGCGCTGATCCTGCCGACTCTCGGGCGGACGGACCACGACCACACCCCGAACGGGCCGCAGTCGGTGACGGTGGAGGACTCCCAGGGCGCGGTGCACCTGTCGACCGGGAATCTGATCCCGCCGGCGCCGGAGATGAAGTCGGAGATCGGCATCATCTGCGGGCTCGCGCACCTGGTGGTGCCGGGCGTCGGGCGGATTCCCTGGGCGGACTTCGCGGACGACTACAGCCTGATCCGGCAGCGGATCGGGCGGGTCGCCGACGGCTACGAGGACTTCGAGGACCGGTTGCGGACCAAGGGCGGGTTCCTGCTCGCCCATGCGGCGCGGGACAAGCGCGAGTTCCAGACGTCGGACGCGCGGGCGCAGTTCAGCGCGAACGATCTGTGCTGGTTGCCGACCGAGCCCGGGCGGCTGCTGCTGCAGACGATGCGCAGCCACGACCAGTTCAACACCACCATCTACGGACTGGAGGACCGGTACCGCGGCGTGCACGGCACCCGTGAGGTCGTCTTCGTGAATCCCGCCGACCTGGCCGAGTTGGGACTGAAGGACGGTGACCGGGTCGACATCGTCAGCGAATTCGCCGGCACGGAACGGCGCGCCTCGGGATTCCGGCTCGTCTCCTACCCGACCGCCCGCGGCTGCGTCGCGGCGTACTACCCGGAGACCAACGTCTTGATGTCGGTCGACGACGTGGCCAAGGGCAGTAACACCCCGGTGGCCAAGGGCCTCACCGTTCGCCTCGAACCGACCGACTGACTGACCGACGGACTGACTGACTGACGCGCCAACGGTTGCGGTTGATCGCGTGTAACTACTATAACTGGTTACATGGCAATGGGATGGAAGTTGGTCATCGACAGTACGAACGCGCCCGTGCTCGCGGACTTCTGGGCGGCGGCGCTCGAGTACGAGGTGGAGGATCCCAGCGCGCTCGTCGAGCAACTGCTGGCGGCCGGTCACCTCGGCGCGGAGGCGGTGGTGGAGCATCGCGGCCGGAAGATCTTCCGTGGCTTCGCAGGGGTCCGCCATCCGGAAGACCCCTTCGACGAGACCAGTGGGGTCGGCCACGGCCGGCGGCTGCTGTTCCAGGAGGTGCCCGAGAGCAAGTCCGTCAAGAACCGCCTGCACATCGACATCCACAGCGAGCCCGGCGGCCTCGACCAGTTGGTGACGCGGCTGGAAGGGCTGGGCGCGACCCGCATCCAAGAGTTCGACAAGGGCCCGGCCGGCCACTGGTGGCTGATGGAGGACCCCGAGGGCAACGAATTCTGCGCAGCGTAGACAGTACGAACGCCTCGCCCGGAGAGACGTTCCGGGCGGGGCGTTCGTAGTACTGAGGGCTAGCCGACCGGAGTCAGTTCGCGCTCTTCCTCAGGAGCCGCAGTGGGAGCAACGTGCTTCGGCTGCTTGCCGCGGAGCCACTTGGGGGCCCACCAGTTCGCGTCACCGAGCAGCGTCATCACACTCGGCAGCACGACCGCCCGGATGATCGTCGCGTCGATCAGGATCGCGACCGCCAGGCCGACACCCAACTGCTTCATGTCCAGCGTGCTCAGCGTGGCGAACACCGCGAAGACCCCGATCATCACGGCCGCGGCGCTCGTCACCACGCCGGCGGAGCCAGTGATGCCTTCGGCAACCGCCTGCTTGGTCGGTACGCCGCGCAGTACGGCCTCGCGGATCCGGCTGACCACGAACACGTGGTAGTCCATCGACAGCCCGAACAGCACCACGAAGAGGAACAGTGGCAGCCAGGACACGACCGCTCCGTTCGACCGGAAGTCGAGGATCCCCTCGGCCCAGGTGTTCTGGAAGACCGCCGTCACCACCCCGTACGCCGCGCCGGCGCTGAGCAGGTTCAGCCCGATCGCGGTGATCGCGACGACCACCGAGCGGAACGTCACCATCATCACGATCATCGTCAGCAGCAGCACGAACCCGATCACCAGCGGCAGCTTCGACCGCGTGTGGGCCGCGTAGTCGACATCGGCCGCCACGAACCCACCGACCGCGTACTCGACCCCCGGCACCTGGCCGACCGTCTGCGGCATCAATTCGGTGCGCAGCTTGGTCAGGGAGTCCCGTGCCTGCTGGCTGCCACCCTCATACGGAGTAGCGACCTCCAGCACGGTCACCCGGCCGTCCTGGGAGATCCGCGGCTCCTCCAGCCCGTCCTGCGCGTACAGGCTGTCCGACTGCGTCCGCTTGACCAGATCCGCCAGCGCCGCCTTCACCGCGGGCTGCTGATCCGCCGGCGCCCGTACTGCGACCTCGTGGCTGGTGCCGGTGCTCGGGAATACCGCGGTCAGCCGGTCGTACGCCTGCATCACCGCGGTGTCGCGCGGCAGGTCCTCGGTACCGGGGAACTTCAGCTTCATCCCCAGTGCGGGAGATGCCACGGCCAGCAGAGCGACGACGGAGACCAGCAGCGTCGCGACCGGGCGCTTCAGCGCGGGCTTGAGCATGGCCGGCCAGAAGCGCGGCTTGGACTTGTTCGCGGTGAGACGCCACAGCAACGGGACCCGCGGGCGATCCACCCAGCGACCGAGCTTGGCCAGCAGCGCCGGCAGTACGGTCAGCGAGCCGACGACGGCCACCGCGACGACCAGGATCGAGCCGACCGCGAAGGACGAGAACACCGCGTCGCGGGCCAGGAACAACCCGGCCATCGAGATGATCACGGCGATACCGGAGACCACGACCGCGTGCCCGGAGGTAGCGGCGGCGATCTCGACCGCGTCGACATGACCGCGCCCCTTGGCCCGCTCCTCCCGTTCCCGGCGGAGGTAGAACAGCGAGTAGTCGACGCCGACGGCCATCCCGATCAGCAGGATCACGCTGTTCACCGCGTCGACAGCGGGGATCAGTTGCGACGCGGCGGCCGAGAGCCCGATCGCGGCGGCGACCGCCGACAGCGCGAGTACCAGTGGAACGGCCGCGGCGATCAGGGCGCCGAACGCGATCAGCAGGATCGCCAGCGTCACCGGCAGGCTGAACATCTCCGCCCGCTTGAAGTCCTCGCCCAGCGTCTCGTCCAGCGCCTTGCCGATCGACTCGCCGCCGACCTGCTCGACCCGCAGGCCCGGGTTCTCCTGCTGGACCTTGGCGGTGGCGTCGAGCAGCGGCTCCACCCGGTTGTCGTCGTCACCGTCCTTCAGCGTGACCCGGACGATCATCGCGTCCTTGTTCGGCGACAGGATGGGCTGGGCGACGTCCGCGACCCCACCGAGGGCGCGCATCCGCTCAGTCACCACCCCCGCGACCTTGGTGGCCGCCGCCTGGTCGAGATTTCCGGACTGCGGCGTGATCAGCACGCTCTCCACGTCCGGGTCGTCGAAGTTGCCGGACTTCACGATGTCGTCGGCCCGGGTCACCTCGCCGATGTCGCCCTCGTTCGTCGACTCCTTGGTCCCCGTCATCGAACCGAGCGCGAAACACGCGACGACGACCGCCACCCACATCGCGATCGCCCGCCACGGGTGGGTGGCGCTCCAACGTGCCATCCGCACCGTGAGTTGTCCCCTGGCCATGACTCCTACCCCTCTGCGCCGCCTCTGGCGCACCCTCCCAGCCCGGCCCGACGCCGTCCGCTGGCTACGGGGTCAAGCCTTCGGGAAACAGGCACCGCGCCACCATGCAGGAAGCCACCGACTTCACCCTGGTGCCAGCCCCACCCCACCCTGGGCGAAACGCACAGGGTTACCCCTGCGGACGACCACCCGCCCGGATTTCCCGTACGCCGTACGGGAGTGGGCTAGAAGTCCTCGAGGTCGAGGTTCGCGGCGGCGGAGACGCCCTCCAGGTAGCCCTCGGCGCGCTCGGCCTTGGGGTAGCGGTGGACCAGTTTCCAGAAGGCCGCGTTGTGCGACGGCTCGACCAGATGAGCCAGTTCGTGGACCAGCACGTAGTCGACCACCCAGGCCGGCATCGACTGCAGACGGGTCGACAGACGGATCGAACGGTCCGCCGGGGTGCACGATCCCCACCGTCTGTTTTGGTTCGAAACCCACCTCACCGACGCAGGTTCGGGCACTTCAGGCAGGTGACGACACGCGAGTTCGTGTGCTCTGGCCAACAATTTTTCGTCCGACACGCGGGATCTGCTGCGCTGCTTCTCCAGCCGCGCCAGCATGGTTTCGACCCAGCGCGCCTCCTCGGCCGCCGACAGCCGGTCGGGCATCAGCACGATCACCCGCTCGCCGTCCCGGTAGGCGCTGACGGTCCGCTTGCGCCGCTTGCTGCGACGGATGTCCACATACGGCGGGATCGGGCGCGGTGGAGAGTCGGCCATGGGTGAGACGGTACAGCGCAAAACCCCCAACTTTCTTCTGTCCACATCCTGTGAATAGACGTTTTCCCAGGTCAGAGGCCATTTCGGGGACCAGCGGCCGCCGGTTGTTCACATCCTGTTCCCCCGCTCGTCCACAGCGGTCGACGGCGCGCCCCACAGCTTGCCCACAGGTTTATCCACAGGGGTGGACAACCCGGACTTGTCAGCGGGCTCGTCGCCTCCTAGCGTCGGGTCCAGCAGGCTCCCGGACCGCCTCCGGGGCCGTTCGGAGGGGAAGCCGAGCGGTTCCGAAGGCGGACAACCGGGAGCCTGTTCCGCGTCGCCGGGCACGGCGGGAAGCGATTTCCCAGCGGCACGCGGAGCGGGAGTTGCGCTTGAGCCACTCCCAGCCTGCCGTAGGGTGAATCCCGACTGGGCCGAACGGCCTACGGCAGGACGGTCTGCCGTTAGCATCCACGACGGCCGGGGTTTGTGCCCCGGCTGGTATCAAGCAAGGAGAGGGCCCTCATGGCAGAGACCTGGAGCGGCGAGTTCTACTGCGTCAAGTGCAAGGCCAAGCGCACCGCCGACGGCGAGGTCAAGGTCAACGACAAGGGCACGCGCATGGCCAAGGCCAAGTGCCCCGAGTGCGGTACGAACCTGAACCGGATCCTCGGCAAGGCCTGACGCACCAAGTCGTAGGGGCGGTGGTGGGCCATGACCGGTCCACCACCGCCCCTTCGTCGTTCGGTGAGCCGACTCTGTGACCCAACTCGCGGTGCCCCGACCGGGCTTCGGCTTGGGTGACCCGACAGAATGGGGAGCGTGTCCGACCTCCCCCGCAAGGCGCTCAGCCGCACCGCGAAACTGGCGAGCCTGCCACTCGGCGCCGCCGGGCGCGCGACCGTCGGACTGGGCAAGCGCATCGGCGGTGCTCCGGCCGAGACGGTGATGGCCGAGTTCCAGCGCCGGACGGCCGACCAGCTGTTCTCCGTGCTGGGCGAGCTCAAGGGCGGAGCGATGAAGTTCGGCCAGATGCTGAGCCTGATGGAGTCGGCGATGCCCGAGGAGTTGGCGGCGCCGTACCGGGCGACGCTGACCAAGCTGCAGGACTCCGCGCCGCCGATGCCGGCCTCGACCGTGCACACGATCCTGTCCCGGGAGCTGGGCAAGCGCTGGCGGGACCGGTTCGAGGAGTTCGACGACCTGCCGGCCGCGGCCGCGTCGATCGGCCAGGTGCACCGAGGCATCCTCAAGGACGGCCGCGAGGTCGCCGTGAAGCTGCAGTACCCGGGCGCCGCCGAGGCGCTGCGGGCCGACCTCAAGCAGATCGGCCGGTTCGCGAGGACGTTCGGCTCGCTGGTCCCGGGGATGGACGTGAAGCCGCTGGTCGCGGAGTTGCAGGAGCGCATCGGCGAAGAGCTCGACTACGACCGCGAAGCCCAGGCCCAGCAGCAGTACGCCGACGCGTTCAAGGACCATCCGGAGTTCGTCGTGCCGCGGGTGATCAAGCACTCCCCCACGGTCATCGTGTCGGAGTGGATCGAGGGCACGCCGCTGTCGCGGGTGATCACCGAGGGCAGCCAGGAGGAGCGGGACGAGATCGGGCTGAAGTACGTCCGGTTCATGTTCAGCGGTCCCAAGCTGGCCGGCCTGCTGCACTCCGATCCGCACCCGGGCAACTTCCGGGTGATGCCGGACGGGCGGCTCGGGGTGGTCGACTTCGGGCTCTGCGCGCGGCTGCCGGACGGCCTGCCGCCCGCGATCGGGCGGCTGCTGCGGATCTCGCTGCAGGGCGACGGCGCCGCCGTACTGGACGGGCTGCGGGCCGAGGGCTTCATCAAGCCGCGGATGGACATCGACCCGAACCAGTTGATGGACTACCTGGCGCCGTTCGCGGAGCCGGCGAGGGCCGAGACGTTCCACTTCAGCCGGGCCTGGATGCGGGCGCAGGCGAACCGGACGAGCGACTTCCGCTCGCCGAACGCCGCGATGGCGCTGAAAATCAACCTGCCCCCGTCGTACCTGCTGATCCACCGGGTCTGGATCGGCGGCATCGCCGTGCTGTCCCAGCTGGACGCCGAAGCGCCGTTCCGCTCGGTCCTCGAGGAGTTCCTGCCCGGCTTCTGACCTGGTTCAGTCCTTCGAGAGGGCCGGCACGCTGCGGAGCGTGCTGATCAGGACGACGGCCACCACAGTCAGTACTGCGGCCGCGATGGCCGAGGCCGTGTGGAGACCACTGGTGAACGCCGCGCGGGCGGCGTTCACCACTTCGCCTGGCAGCCGGTCGGCCTGTTCGACCACCGAGGCCAGCGAGTCGCCGCCGACCTTGGCGCGGTAGGTCGCGGTGACGATGCTGCCGATGACCGCGATGCCGAGCGCGTAGCCGAACTCGTTGCCCGTCTGGGTCAGCGCGGCCGCCGAGCCGGCCTTCTCCGGCGGGGCCGAGCCGACCACCAGGTTCGTACCCAGGGTGACCAGCGGTGCCGCGCCCAGGCACTGGATCGCGAAGGCGACGACGAGGGTCGTCGCGCTGTCGGCCTGGGTCAGCACCACCATGCCGATGACGGTGCAGAAGAGCCCACCGCCGATCAGGAACGCCGGACGGATCCACCGGGCCAGCAGCGGCGCCAACTGGAAGCTGATGGTCGTGGTCACCATGCCCGGGACCAGCGCCAGCCCGGCCTCCAGCGGCGACATCCCGTCGACCAACTGGAAGTACTGCGCGGTGAACACCATCACGCCGCCGGACAACATCGAGTAGCAGAGCATGCTGCCGAGCGTCACGCTGAAGGTCTTCCGGGTGAACAGCCGCAGGTCGACCAGCGGATCGGCGAGCCGCCGCTGCCGGCGCAGGAAGAAGCCGCCGACGACCAGGCCGGCGAGCAGGGACAGCACCGGTACCGTGCTGACGCCGTGCGCGGCGAAATCCTTCAGCCCGTGGATAGCGGGCAGGATCGCGCCGAGCGACAGCAGCACGCTGGCCAGGTCGATCCGCCCCGCCGACTTGTCGCGGTACTCCGGCAGCAGGATCGGCCCGGCGATCAGCAGCACCACCATCGCCGGAACACCGATCAGGAAGACCGAGCCCCACCAGAAGTGCTCCAGCAACACCCCGCCGACCACCGGGCCGATCACCGCGCCGACGGTGAAGCAGCCGCCCCAGATGCCGATCGCGGTCGCCTGCTGCCGCCGGTCGCGGAACAGCGTCATGACCAGGGACAGCGTGCACGGCGTGATGGCGGCGCCGGCGATGCCGAGCAGCGCGCGGGTGCCGATCAGCATCCCGGCGCTGGCCGAGTAGGCCGCGAGGACCGACGCGACGCCGAACACGGCCGCGCCGATCAGCAGCAGGCGCCGCCGCCCGATGCGATCACCGAGCGTGCCCATCGTGATCATGAACCCGGCCACCATGAAGCCGTAGATGTCCATGATCCAGAGCTGCTGGCTGCTGTTCGCCCCGAGGCTCCTGGCCACCGGCGGCAGCGCGAGCAGCATGACGAAGGTGTCCAGGGACACCAGCAGGGTCGGCAGGGCCAGTACCGCGAGCCCGATCCACTCTCGCCTGCCCGCTTTCGCCGGGGTGCGCTCCGCAATGGTCATAGCCAGGCCCTCTCGCCGGGAAATCCGTGCTGTCACCACTGCGTCGGACGGGACGCGGTGAGATCGACACGGAGGGACCGGCGAGTTCGTGGCCCGGGATCACCACCAGAGGCTGTCGAGCTTTCCTTCGATGCCGCGGACGTTCTCGCGCGCGCAGCGGTCGCAGTACACGAGCTTGCGCCCGTTCTCAAGCGAGGTCACCCAGGTCAGCGGGAGGTCCTCGGTCGGCGCCTGCGTACCGCACAACGCGCAGCTTGGATTGGCCATACCCCAAGTCTGCACCGCCCCGGAGCGGGCCTATTCTCCGGGCATGCGCTGGCACATTCACGACGAGTCCGAGGCCTGGGGCAATCGGTGGTTGAGCGTCCGCAAGCTCGACGTGGAACAGCCTGACGGGGACCGCATCGACTATCACGCGGTCCGGCTGAAGCACGTCGCGGCGGTGGTGCTGACGGATGGCGGTCAGCGGGTGCTGCTGATGTGGCGGCATCGCTTCCTGACCGACACCTGGGCCTGGGAACTGCCGATGGGCCTGATCGAGGCGGACGAGACGCCCGCGGAGGCTGCCGCTCGGGAGCTCGAGGAGGAGACCGGCTGGCGGCCGGAGGAACTCCACGAACTCGTCTACTCGCAGCCCGCTGCCGGGATCATGGACTCGGCCCACCACGTCTTCCACGCGACAACAGCGACCTGGACCGGCGAGCCGGTCGAGCGCAACGAGTCCGACCGGATCGAGTGGATCCCGCTGGCGGACATCCCCGCGATGATCCGCCGCCGAGAGATCGTCAGCGGCATCACCCTGGTCGGCCTCCAACAGACCCTGCTCAACCAACTGAGCGGCTGAACCGGCGAGAGGCGGCATCCGGTGGATGCCGCCTCTCGGTCTTTCCGCTTGGTGCGCCGGCCCGACCCCCTGGTTCGGGCCGGCGTGGGTGGTGCTGTACCGCGGCCGAGCGGCCGGGAGCGGGCTCCCGGCGCGGCGGCGGCCGTGGTGTCAGGGCGAGGGTGGTCGAGTGGAGATCGGCTCCGGACCACACCTGCCGAGTTTCGGCTCAGGCCGGCCGGTCCCCTTCACGGGACCGGACCGGTGGCTGAGAGCCGGGGTGGATCAGACCAGCCGGGCGAGGGTGAGGCGTGCCTTTGCACTGGCCCTCTCCGCGCGCCGGGTGGCCCGCTCGGCCTTCTTCTGCGCCTTCGCGAACTGCTGCGCGAGGCGGAAGCGCCGGTTCTGCTCTGCGTCGTTCAACCTGGAACGACAATGAGCACGTGCGAGATCTTCTTGAAGTAAATGCATTTCAACTCTCCTGGGTGCAAGCTGGGTCGTCATGGTCTGGAGTCTCGATTCGGGATTCGGTTCGTCGGGTCAGGATCAGGCTGCGGTCACGGTGTCGCACTTGCGTGGACGCCCACGGGGCCGCTTGCGCGGAACCACCACACCCTGGACGAACAGTTCGCCTCCCCACACTCCCCACGGCTCGGAACGCTCGAGCGCTCCGGCCAGGCACTCGGCCTTCAGCGGGCAGGTGGTGCACAGAGACTTGGCATACTCCACATCCGCCGGGGATTCGGCGAAGAAGAGTTCTGGTGCGTAGGACCGACAGGGCAGGTCCTGCGCTGTTGCCACCTCGGTGAATGCATCGAGGAAGCTAACGCTCATTCCGGTCACCTCCTGAGTGACTGTCGTGCTCTTCGTTGTCGCTGCGTCTCCCACCCGGTTGGTAGGGGACAAAACTGTGGCGGACAAACACTGTGCTGAACCAAACAAAAAGGCCGCGGACCCTTTTCGGGTTCCGCGGCCTTGGAGGTGCCGGCTGACTGAGAGTCAGACCGGTGGACTCCATGCTCGAGAACCCAAACCGCCGTACTTCGCATCGCCCACAGCTGCGCCCCGGAACTGGGCAGAGCCGACAGCCATGAGCACAACGGTGCCGTGCACGCGCGGCGAGGCACCCTGGATCAGGGCACACGGCAGCGCGCTAGCGCCGAACGGCTTCTTAGTGATGTTCGTGATCATGTCCAAGGCACCTCCTCTCGTTGTGGCGAAGTGAGCGGTCCGCTCATCGCTATGGTTTGAAGTTTTCGGCCAGGCTTCGACCGCAGAAAGAACAGTACGCCGACTCCGTCGGGGCCCGCAAACTATTTATCGCAAGATTCTGAAGTTGGCCGGAAGTTGCCGCCGAAGAGGCGGGAACTTGCTGCCGGCCCGCCGGTCCAGCACGCTCCGGCGCACTGCCGGCACCCTCCGAGATCGTTGCCTGTGTCATCTAAATGCCACGGCGCCGCCCGGTGTCTGCCGGCAGCAGAATCCTGACCCCTCGAGTGTCGCCCCCGATCTCCCCAGCGGGCAACGGCTTTTCCGCGTCCCGCCCGCGCACCGCGACAGCAAGCAGTACGCGGCGAGTGGCCGGATCGGTTCGTGGCCGGTCAGCGGGTGCAGATGTTGATGACCGACTCGCCGTACTTCATCAGCTTCGTCCGGCCGATCCCCGGGATCCGCAGCAGTTCGCGCTCGTCGGTCGGACGGGCTTCGGCGATCGCGGTCAAGGTGGCGTCGGTGAAGATGACGAAGGCCGGCATCGACTCCTCCTCGGCGCGTTCGGCGCGCCAGGCGAGCAGCGCGTCGTACAGGCGCTGGTCCATCGACGACGGGCAGTCCTCGCAGCGGCCGAGCTTGCGGGCGGCCGGTTCGGTCAGGCCGCGACCGCAGACCCGGCATTTCGGGATCGGCTGGTCCGAGCGCTCACCGCGCGGGGTGCGGGGCCGGGACGCCGGCTCCGGGGAACCGCTTCGCGAGGTGCGCACCCCGATCGGGTCGAGGAACCGCGTCGGCCCCCGGGTACCGCGGCCGCCCGGCGAGCGGGAGGTCGACCAGCTGATCGAGAGCTGGTCCTTCGCCCGGGTCACGCCGACGTAGAACAGCCGCCGCTCCTCCTCCACCTGGGCCGGAGTCTGGGCGTAGCTGATCGGGAGGGTGCCCTCGTGGGCGCCGACGATGAACACGCAGCCCCACTCCAGGCCCTTGGCCGCGTGCAGCGTCGCCAGGGTGACGCCCTCGGCGAGCGGCGCGTGCTGGATCGAGGCGCGGCGGTCCAGCTCGGCCATCAGTTCCGCGATCCCGGCCTCGGGGTGGGCCGCGGCGAAGTCGCCGGCCATCGTCACGAGCGCCATCAGCGACTCCCAGCGATCCCGGACCGCCCCGGTCCCAGCCGGCGGCTCAGGAGTCCACCCGGCCCCGCCGAGGATGCCGCGCACCGTCTCGAGCAGGTCCGTGCCGGTGTCACCTGCCTTGGCCTGACCACGAAGCAGTACTGCGGCCTGCCGGATCTCCGCGCGCTCGAAGAACCGCTCGGCGCCCTTGAGCATCGCCGGGATCTTCCGCTCGGCCAGGGCCTGCTCGAAGTTCTCCGACTGCGCGTTGGTCCGGAAGAGCACGGCGATGTCGCGCAGCGCGGTACCGGAGTCTTGGAGGCGGCTGATCGCGCGGGCGACGGCGTCGGCCTCGGCGACCTCGTCGGAGTACTCGCGGTAGAGCGGGCTCGGCCCCGGCTCGCGCTGCGAGCGCAGGGTGACACGGCCGGGCAGTCCGGACGGCCCGGCCGCGTCAAGGACCTTGTTGGCGACCTCCACGATCTGCGGCGTGGACCGGTAGTCGCGGACCAGCTTGATCACCGCGGCCGTCGGGTGCCGCTGCGCGAAGCGGA
This sequence comes from Kribbella sancticallisti, assembly GCF_039530625.1. Classification (NCBI taxonomy): domain Bacteria; kingdom Bacillati; phylum Actinomycetota; class Actinomycetes; order Propionibacteriales; family Kribbellaceae; genus Kribbella; species Kribbella sancticallisti. The sequence continues at coordinate 138,668 of NZ_BAAAOS010000049.1, forward strand.
CCAGGTTCTCCGGGTCGGCTCCGGCCCACGAGTAGATGGTCTGCGCCGGGTCACCGACTACACAGACGTCCTCACGGCCACCGAGCCACAGATCGAGCAGGCTCTGCTGCAGCGGGCTGACGTCCTGGTACTCGTCGACGACGAAGGTCCGATACTGCCGCCGGATCTCCGCCGCCACCCGCTCGTCCTCGGCGAGCAGCGCGACGGCACAGAGCAGCACGTCCTCCAGGTCGATCCGGCCGCGCTCGAGCTTCACGTCCTCGTACGCCGCGAAGACCCGCGCGATGGTCGCCGGGTCGAAGGCGGCCAGCGCCCGAGCCGACTGCGGGGCGACCTTCGCGTAGTCGTCCGGGCGGACGTTGCTCACCTTCGCCCACTCGACCTCACCGGCCAGGTCCCGCAGGGCGGGCGTGTCCACCCGGACCCGGCAGCGCGAGGCCGCCTCGGTCAGCAGCGGGAACTTCCGGTCGATGATCGGCGGCAGTTCCCCACCGAACACCCGGGGCCAGAAGTACTTCGCCTGCCGCAGCGCCGCCGAGTGGAAGGTGCGGGCCTGGACACCGTTGGCGCCGAGTTGGGCCAGCCGGCCGCGCATCTCCCCCGCCGCCCGCTGGGTGAACGTCACCGCGAGCACCCGGGCCGAGTCGTAGGTGCCGGTACGCACGCCGTACGCGATCCGGTGGGTGATCGCCCGGGTCTTGCCGGTGCCCGCGCCGGCCATCACCACCACCGGGCCGTGCAGCGCGGTCGCGACGGCTCGCTGCTCGGGGTCGAGGGCCTCGAGCAGGGCGTCGGCGGATCGGCCGGAGGCGGCCTGTGTGATGTCACTCACGGACGGAGACATGCGGGAACAGCACTCCCCCGAAGGTGGTTCGGATACAAGGTAGAGCCACCCTAGACGGGCTGCCGGACAGTTCCAGCGGCCCGCCCACAGAACAGAGACGGAGCGAGCCACGATGGCGGCATTCACGATGTACTCGACACCCTGGTGCGGTTACTGCCACCGGTTGAAGGGGCAGCTGAAGCGGGCCGGGATCGAGTTCGCCGAGGTCGACATCGAGCAGGTGCCGGAGGCCGCCAAGATCGTCGAGAAGGTCAACCGCGGCAACCAGACCGTGCCGACCCTGGTCTTCGCCGACGGCACCGCGATGACCAACCCGTCGCTGGCCCAGGTCGCGGAGAAGCTCGCCGCCTGACCTCCCGTACTCCGAACGCGGCGCCGCGCCCCTCAGGGCCGGCGCCGCGTTCTGCTGTCCCCTGAGAACGGCATTTCCGGCCTGACCGAAATTAACCGGTCCTGACTCGTGGACATTACGGCCATGACCGTTATACCGTCCCGGGAAACACGTCGCAGGGAGCCCGCCCATGATTCCGCGCCGTCCTTTCCTCCTGTCTGCCCTCGTGGCCGTTCTCGCCATCGTCGGCCCGAGCATGATCACCGGCACCGCCCGCGCGGTGCCCACCGCCGACGTCATCACCGACCTCGGTTCGCCCCTCACCAGCCTGACGGTGATGGAGGGCGCCTTCGGGCGCGAGGCCGACGGCAGAGATGTCGTCTACGCCGTGCCCGCCGGGGAGAACGCCCGTCTCAACGTGGTCGACGTGCACAGCCGCCAACTGGTGCGCACCGTCCCGCTGCCGGGCGCCGCCGGCGCCTGGGCGATCACGGTCGCGACCGACGGCAGCGTGTACGTCGGCAGCTACGCCAACGCCCATCTGTACCGCTACCGCCCGGAGACGGGCACGGTCACCGACCTGGGTCAGCCGATCCCGGGTGAGTCCTCGATGTACGGCCTCACGTCCGGCAAGGACGGCACGGTGTACGCCGGGACCTACCCCAACGCCCACGCGTTCAAGTACGACCCGGCGACCGACGAGGTCACCGACTACGGCTCGCTCGACCCGGTCCAGCAGTACGCCCGGGCCGCGGTCTACGACCCGGACCACGACGCGCTCTTCGTCGGCCTGGCAACGCCGCAGGCGAAGCTGATCCGCATCGACCTGGCGACCGGTGAGAAGCAGGACCTCACCCCACCGGGTCTCACCGCCAAGGACTTCCAGGACCTGGACTACGCGAACAACAGGGTGTTCGGCAACGCCACCAGCCGGCTGGTCGTGTTCGACGCGACCACCGGGCAGCAGGTCAGCTTCACCGACACGACCACGGGCAACCTGGTCACCGACTACCCGATCGGAGCACGCGGGGTGTCCGCGGCCGGGCCGGGTGGCGTCTACTTCACCAACAACCTGGCTCTGACCCGCTACGACCCGGCCACTGACACTGTCGGCCCAGTCGGCTCAGGGGTCCGGATCACCCGTGGCGCTGCGATCGGCTACGGCTGGATCACCGACAACGGCAAACCGATGCTGTACGGCCTCGGCGGGAACTACTCGGGCGGAACGTGGCGCTACGACCCGCAGACCGGAGTACTGGAGCAGTGGAGTTCGCCGTTCCAGTACGTGCCGGTGGCGCTCATGCACACGATCGCGGACCCCACGACCGGCAAGGTCTTCCTCAACGCCTTCCTGAACGGCTCCACCGGGGCCTACGACCCAGTGACCGGCAGGCTTGCTCTCACCGCCCGGCAGGGACAGGTGGAGGGCTGGTCCTGGGGACCCGACGGCAAGCTGTACGTGGGCGTCTACCCGTACGGCAGGGTCTCGATCTGGGACCCGCATGTGCCGGAGAGCCCTACCAACCCGCTGCCTCTGTTCAGCCTGGTGGACAGCCATCTGCAGAACCGGCCGGTCTCCGTCGCCCCAACCCGCAACCGCGTCTACGTAGGCACCACCCCGGGGTACGGCGAGTACGGCGGCGCTCTGACCATCTACGACCTCACCAGCGGAGCGCTGGCGGTGCACCGCAACATCGTTCCCGACCAGACCATCGCCTCGGTTCTGCCTACTGGTCCGAACCTGTGGGCCGGGTCCAGCATCGAGAGCGGCCAGGGCACCGAGCCCCGCGCGACTGAGGCCCACCTGATCCGCGTCGACCCCACGACGGGAGCAGTGCTCGCCGACGTGGTACCAGTACCGGGTGCGGACAGCATCAACGAACTGAGCGTCGGACCCGACGGCAACCTCTGGGGACTGGCCGACGGGACCGTGTTCGTCGCCAACCCCTCGACAGGTCAGGTACTGCGCCAGATCCCGGTCTTCAACGGCAGTACCGGTGCGGCCGACGGAGCACTCTCGTGGCGCGACGGCTACCTGTACGGCGTCGCCGGTGGTCGCCTGTTCCGGGTGGACAGCCTGGACGACCACGAAACCGTGCTCCGCGACCACGGCCTCAACCGCCTCACCCAGACACCCGACGGCACCTACTACACGCTGTTGCGGCCGGACGGGTGGACGCTCCCGACCAATCTCGCCTCCTATGTCCCGCCGCTGGACGCCTGTCCTCAGTCGGACCTCCGGGCGACCGTCTGGACCGGGAACATCGACAGCGAGGTGGTGAACCGGCACGTGCGCTTCGGCTGCACGCTGATCGACGACCTACCCGACGCGGAGGCGACGTGGCCGAGCCATGGCGCCTACGTCAGCGCGGTCAACGCGAAGGTCAGGCAACTGGAGGCCGACGGCGTGATCACCCGGGCCGAGGCGTTCGCCATCACCTGGGCCGCGGCCCGGTCGAACGTCGGCTCGTGAGCCGTCACCAGCTACCGGTGAGCTCCTCGCCGTACCAGCCCTCGATCAGCCGGCGGGAGATGGAGATGTTGCCGGGCAGAGCCATCGAGCCGTCCTCGATCAGCGCGCGCAGGTCGTCGCGGCTGAACCAGCGGGCGTCCACGATCTCGTCCTGGTCCACGGTGATGTCGTAGCCGGTGGCCCTGGCGTAGAAGCCGAGCATCAGGCTCGACGGAAGCGGCCAGGGCTGGCTACCGGCGTAGTACACGTCGTCGCCGACCACGACACCGGTCTCCTCGAGCACCTCCCGGCGTACTGCGGCCTCGATCGACTCGCCCGGCTCCACGAAGCCGGCGAGCGTCGAGTAGCGCCCCTCCGGCCAGTTCTCGTTCCGGCCGAGCAGGGCCCGGTCCTGGTCGTCGGTGACGAGCACGATGATCGCGGAGTCGGTCCGCGGGAAGTGGTTGGTCCCGCACACCGGGCAGTGCCGCACGTGCCCGGCGTCGACCACCTCCGTGTGGGCTCCGCAGTTGGCGCAGTGGGTGTTCACGGCGTGCCAGTTGGCCAGGCCGACCACGTTGACCGCGATCCCGGCCTCCCGGTCGTCCAGGACCCCACCGATCTCGCGCAGCCCGGCGTACGACTCGTCCGGCTCGGCGCCGACCAGTACTGCGAACACCGCGCGCCCGTCCGCGGTCTGCCCGGCTCCGGCGACCCTGTCGATCCCCAGGAAGATCCGGAGCCCGTCCGGCGCGGCAGCCGGCGGCACCATTCGGAGCGAGGCCCGGTCAGCCTCCACCGCCAACTTGTCACCGGCGACCAGCGCCACCTGCGTGTCGTCAGCGGCCCAGGCCTTCTCCAGCCACTCCACATCCCGCCGCCGGTCAGCAGCACGGTCGAGGACGGAACGGGACAGCGACAGGGAACCGGGAACGATCGAGTAGGCCACGTGGTCAAACTATCTCGGTCTCGAAGCGTGAGAGCATCCCGGCATGAGTATTCACATCGCCGCCGAGAAGGGGCAGATCGCGCCGCGCGTGCTGTTCCCCGGGGATCCGCTGAGGGCCAAGTGGATCGCCGAGACCTACCTGTCCGACGTCACCTGCTACACCGAGATCCGGAACATGTTCGGGTTCACCGGCACCTACAAGGGTGAGCGGATCTCCGTGCAGGGCTCCGGCATGGGTCAGGCGTCCGCCTCGATCTACGCGAACGAACTGTTCGCCGAGTACGACGTCCAGACCCTGATCCGGGTCGGAACCTGCGGCGCCCTGACCGAGGCGGTCAAGGTCCGCGACGTGATCGTGGCGATGTCGGCCAGCACCGACTCGCAGATGAACCGGCTGCGCTTCCATGGGATCGACTACGCGCCGACCGCGGACTACCAGTTGCTCCGCGCGGCCGTGGACGCCGCCGAGAGCGCGGGGCTGAACGTGCACGTCGGCCAGGTGTTCTCCGGCGACCTGTTCTACAACGACCGCCCGGACCTGGTGTCGCGGACGGCGGAGTACGGCGTACTGGGGATCGAGATGGAGGCCGCGGCCCTCTACACGCTGGCTGCGAAGTTCGGGCGGCGCGCGCTCGGCATCATGACGGTGTCGGACCACCTGATCACCAAGGAGGAGACCACCGCCGAAGAGCGGCAGACCACCTTCTCGGAGATGATCACGATCGCTCTCGACGCGGCGATCGAGGTGCCGGCCTGAACCGGGTCGCCGTCGCGCTGGTGAGCACTGCCCTGCTCTTCGGTACTACGGCCTGCTCCAACTCGGACGAGCAGTCCACGGACAAGCCGGCGGACTCCGCGACGCCGGCCAGCTCCACACCGAGTGACAAGCCGTCGGACACGCCGCTGGCCGACCTGCCTGCAGCGCAGGTCGTGTCGGGCCTGTCCGGTGCCGGCTACAAGTGCAGCAACGACGGTACGTACGCCATCTGTACTACCGGCCCGGTGGCCGTCTGGGTGCTCACGGGAGACCACAACCGGCCGCCGCAGGTCTCGCTCCACTCGAGCGGTCCTGCGGAGACCGCGACGGATGCGGTCGCCAAGATCCTCCCGCAGGCTCTGGAGATTGCGCACATCAACCCGCGGACGCAGATCGTCGACTGGTTCGGCCAGCAGGCCGGGCAGCCGACGGCTCAGCTGAGTGCCGGTGACTGGCAGGTGAGCTGGACGGTTGAGTCAGCCGACTCCGAGGAGCCCGGGGTCCACCTGACGCTGTCGGACAAGCTCTGCAAAGCGAACTGTCAGGCCGAGTAAGCCGACGAGTGAAACCGTCGTCGAGCATCATCTCGACGGCGGTTCCTCCTACGTCGCCTGGTAGTCGTCCAGTACGGCTTCGCCGGTCGGCGTGGCGTCCAGGACCTTCAGCCGGCCCTTCTTGACCGCCTCCCCCCTCACCGGCGATCTGAGCCCGGCTTCCGCGCGATGGCAGGTATCTACTAAGGTTAGCCTTAGCTAACAGACCGCCACCTGTGCAGCACCTGGAGAAACCGCCATGCCCAGAGCCCTGCCCGAGCCGAGTTTCCGGCGCTTCGCCGCCGGGATCGGCACGCTGAGCCTTCGCCCGCTGGACCTGAACCGCGACGTGACCACCGTCCACTCGTGGGTCACGCAGCCCTACGCGCAGTACTGGGGTCTGCTCGACGCCTCGGTCGGCGACGTGCGTACGGAGTACCGGAGGATTCAGCGGACCGGCTACCACCAGGCCTTCCTCGGCGAGCACGACGGGCAACCGGCCTTTCTGATGGAGCGGTACGAGCCGGCCTACGACGCGGTCGGCGGGGCGTACGACCCGTCGCCGGGTGACGTCGGCATGCACGTCCTGGTGGCACCGCCGGAGCGGCGCGTGCAGGGCTTCACCGCGGCGGTCTTCGAGACGATCCTCGACTACCTGTTCAGCGATCCGCTGATCGACCGGGTGGTGGTCGAGCCGGACGTACGCAACCTCAAGATCCAGGCGCTCAACGAGCGGATGGGGTTCCGCAAGCACCGGATCGTGACGCTGCCGGACAAGCAGGCCTGGCTGAGCTTCTGCACCCGCGACCAGTACGCCGACGCCACCCGGATGAACGAGGCAGGCTGACCTATGACCAACTATCTCCACCCGGACTCCTGGGCCGTCGCGAACCGTGCGCTGGTCCGCAAGGCGCTCGCCGAGTTCACCCACGAGCGGCTGTTCGAGCCAGTTGCCGCTGGCAATGGTTACGTGGTCGCCGGCGCGGGCAGCGAGTACTACTTCGAGGCGAGGCTCTATCCCCTGCACCATTGGGAGGTGGACGCCGCCAGCATCACCCGTACCGTCGGTGGTGAGGAGGCGGCCGTCGACGCGCTGGACTTCATCACCGAGTTTCACGAGCGACTTGGGATCGGGGTGGACATGCTGCCGGTCTATCTCGAGGAGATCAGCAGCACGCTCGCGAGTACGGCGTACAAGCTGGCGAAGCCGGATCTGACCGCCGGCGACCTGGCCCACGCGGACTTCCAGACGATCGAGTCCGCGATGACCGAGGGACATCCCTGCTTCGTGGCGAACAACGGGCGGCTCGGGTTCGGGGTGGAGGACTACCGCGCCTTCGCGCCGGAAGCGGGACAACCCATCCGGCTGGTGTGGATCGCCGTACGGAAGGAGCGCGCGACGGTCTCCCACAGCGCGACCATCACGTACGACGGGCTGCTGCGCGACGAGCTCGGCCCTTCCGTCCTGCAGCGCTTCGCCGAGCGAATCCGGGCGGCCGGCGCCGAGCCGGCCGACTATCACCTGATGCCGGTGCATCCCTGGCAGTGGGACAACAAGACGTCCATCACCTTCGCGGCGGACATCGCCCAGCGGCACATCATCCACCTCGGCACCAGCGACGACGAGTACCAGGCGCAGCAGTCGATCCGCACGTTCTTCAATCGGTCCACCCCGTCGCGGAACTACGTGAAGACCGCGCTGTCGGTGCTGAACATGGGGTTCATGCGCGGGCTGTCCCCGACGTACATGGAGAAGACGCCCGCGATCAACGACTGGGTGTACGACCTGGTCGAGAACGACGTGGTGCTCAAGCGCTACGGCTTCTCCGTACTGCGGGAGATCGCCGCGGTCGGCTATCACAACCGGTACTACGAAGCGGCGACGCCCAAGACTTCGCCGTACCGCAAGATGCTCTCCGCGTTGTGGCGGGAGGCGCCTTCGACGGACGAGGGCGAGCGCCTGGCGACGATGGCGAGCCTGCTGCACGTCGACCGGCACGGGCGATCGCTCGCGGCCGCGCTGATCCGCTCGTCGGGGTTGACTCCTGCTGCTTGGTTGCGGTCCTACCTCGACGCCTACCTGGTGCCGCTGCTGCATTGCTTCTACGCGTACGAACTGGCCTTCATGCCGCACGGCGAGAACCTGATCCTCGTACTGCGGGACGGCGTGCCGGTGCGGGTGCTGATGAAGGACATCGCCGAGGAGATCGCCGTACTGAGCCCGGCGACCCCTCTTCCCGAAGGTGTCGAGCGGGTCCGGGCCGAGGTCCCCGACGACGAGAAGCTGCTGTCGATCTTCACGGACGTGTTCGACTGCATCTTCCGGTTCTTGTCGCCGCTGCTCGATGGCGAGGGGTTGCTGACGGCCGAGGAGTTCTGGTCGGTCGTCGCGCTGTCGGTGCGGGACTACCAGGAGGCGAATCCCGAGCTGGCGGAGTCCTTTGCGAAGTACGACGTGTTCGCGCCGGAGTTCGCGCTGTCCTGCCTGAACCGGCTGCAACTGCGCAACAACCAGCAGATGGTGGACCTCACGGACCTGGCCGGCTCCCTGCAGTTCGTCGGCATGCTGGAGAATCCGATCGCTCAGTAGCTCCCGATCGCTCAGTAGCTGTGGACAACTCCCGCGGCGGTCCGGCGATTTCCGCGATGCTGGTGGGGTGATCGAGGAACTGGAGAATCTTCAGCAGCTCCACCGGGACGAGATCAGCCCCAAGGAACTCGCCGACCTGCCCCGCGACGGCCGGCGATACGAGATCGTCGACGGCGAACTACTCGTCACGGGAGCCCAGCCACCGGCCCACCGCGCGGCCGTCATCGCGTTGATGATCAAGCTGAAACACTCCTGCCCACCCGACCTGCTCGTTGCCGTTGGCTCCCTCGACTACCGCCCCACGTGGAAGCTCTCCCTGCGCCCCGACCTCCTGGTCTGCAACCGCTCCGACGCAGGCCCTCGATTCACCACCGCGCCGTTGCTGCTCGCGGTAGAGGTCCTCTCCCCCTCCACCCGAGTCACCGACGTGGTCCTGAAACGCGGCCTCTACGAACAATCCGGCGTCCAGTCCTACTGGCTCCTGGACCCCACCAACCAAGAACTCACCATCCTCGACCTGACCACCACCCACTACACCTGCCAGGCAGTAATCCAAGGTGAAGAGTCCTTCAGCACCACCCTCCCGTTCCCAGTCCACCTATCCCCCGCCGAGTTAACACCGTGAAAGCCGGGGCATCTCGGGGCAGACGGCGGGCAGATGCCGATCTGGCCTACCGTGGCCGGCATGGCGCCGCGATCCTGGCCGGGTGACCGAGAAGGAGGCACCATGGGAGCCGTGCAAACACTTGAGCCAGGCGAGTTCACTCTCGCGGATCTCGACGCTCTGCCCGAGGACGGGATGCGGTACGAGCTGGTGGACGGGACGCTGCTGGTGACTCCTGCTCCCTTGCCGATTCATCAGACCGCCGTGCTCCAGCTCGGCTCCCGGCTTCTCGCCGCCTGCCCGCCCGACCTGAACGTCTTCGTGGCACCAGTCGATTTTCGGCCGGACGAGCACAAGTCGCTCCAGCCCGACGTCCTCGTCTGTCGACGGGAAGACGTGGGGCCGAAATCTATCGGGCACCTGCTGCTGGCGGTCGAGATTCTTTCGCCGGCCACTCGCTCGAAAGACCTCGTCTGGAAGCGGCTGGCTTACCAGGAGTCCGGGGTTGCCTCGTATTGGATCTTTGATCCGGAGGATGAGGTGTTGACGGTGCTGGAACTGGTGGACGGGCGGTATGTGGAGCGGGCTGTCGTCAAGGGGGACGACGTGTTCGAGGCTGTGGTTCCGTTTGTGGTGCGGGTGGTGCCTGGTGAGCTGGTCAGCCGTTGAGGAGGGTGAGCAACTGGTGGCGGTCGGGTAGGTCCGGGCGGATCACGTCGCCGGTGCGGACGTAGTAGAAGGCGGCGCCTACCTGGTTTACCGGGATGCCTAGGAGTTCGGCCCAGGCGACTCGGTAGATGGCCAGTTGGAGCGGGTCGGCGGTTTCGCTGCGGCTGGTTTTCCAGTCGATCACGTCGTAGCCACGGGAGCCGTCGGGGCGGACGACCTGGTAGACGGCGTCGATCCGGCCGCGGACCACCCGGCCGCCGATCGCGAGGGCGAACGGCGCCTCGATCTCGTACGGCATCTTCTCGCCGTACGGGCCGACCCGGAACGCGTCCATCAGTTCGGTCAGGTCGGTATCGTCGACGATGTCCTCGTCGGCCGCGCCGGGCAGGTCGTCCGGGTCGAGCAGGAACTGCTGCCCGAAGTAGCTCTCCACCCAGGCGTGGAAGCGGGTGCCGAACCGCGCCGCCCGGTTGGGCTTGCGTGGCATCGGCCGGGCCAGGTCGGCGGCGAGCCCGTCGGGGTCCTTCGCCAGCCGCATCACCTGGGTCGCCGACAGCGAGGCCGGCAGTTCGACGTCGTAGGCCTTGCGGCTCCGGCTTTCCTTTGCCTCCGACAACAACCGTTCGAGCTCGGAGTCCCAGCGCGCCACCGTCGCCAACTCGTCCATCAGCAGCGACTCCTCCGCCTCAAGCGACGGACCTTCCACGCGAGCCTGCTGGACCAGCGCGACCGATTCCAGCCGCCGCTGATAGGCCTCCTGGTCGTACGCCGCGGGCCACGCCGCCAGCGTCTGCTCCGCGAGCTCGGGGTTCTCCTCGTTCAGCTCGGGTTGCGGCGCCCAGTCGATGACGCGATCACCCGCGTGCCGCTTCAGCGTCTCCAGGTACGACGAGGGTCCGCGCGGGCGTTTCTGCGTCGGCCCCCACCAGTGCCCGGTGGCGACGAGGATCTCCTTGGCCCGGGTGAACGCGACGTACCCGAGCCGGCGTTCCTCCAGCGCGTTCACCTCCTTGCACTCGTCGGAGAACGCCTTCAGTCCCGCGTTCGACAGGTCGTGGAAGTCCGGCAGCGTGTCCGCGTCACCGCGCAACGGCCAGGGCAGCACCTTCGCGTTGGTGGTCCACTTGTCCCGCCCGCGATCCGACGGGAACACTTTGTTCACCAGCGTCGGCACGAACACGACCGGCCACTCCAGCCCCTTCGACCGGTGCGTGGTGAGCAGCTTCACCGAGTCCGCCTCACTCGGCACTGCCAGGTCGAGGCCCGCCGCGTACTCCTCCTCGGCCGCCAGATACGCCAGCAGACCGTCGAGGGACCCGTCCGACTCGGTGGACACGAAGTTGCCCACGGCATCCAGGAACGCGGCCAGGTGATCCCGCCGGCCGGAGTCCACGTGATCCGGCGTCGCGGTGAGCTCCACGTCCAGCCCGATCGTGCTGATCACCCGGCGTACCAGGTCGAGCAGCGGCTCCCCCGCGTGCGCGCGCAGGTCCCGCAGTTCGGTCGACAGTTCCTTGAACCGCTCGAGCGCCTCGGGCGAGTAACCCCAGCCCGCCGGCCCCGGATCGTCCACCGCCTCCGCAAGCGAGATCATCTCGGTCGAGTCCATCCCGGCGACGGCCGCGTCCAGCGCCGCCACGAGGTCATCGCCGGCCGGGCGATCCCCGCCGTCGGCCAGCGCGCGCGAGCGGTTGGCGAGCAGAGCGAGATCCCGGTGCCCGATCCGGTACCGCGGGCCGGTGAGGATCCGCAGCATCGCCGCGTTCGCGGTCAGGTCGTTCACCGCCTGCAGGGTCGCCACCACGTCGACCACCTCGGGCAGCGCGAGCAGCCCGCCGAGACCGACGACCTCGACCGGGACCTTCCGGGAGATCAGCGCCTCGTGCACCGCGCTGAGGTCGACGTTCGTCCGCATCAGGATGCCGATGTCCTTCCACCGGCGGTTCGGCGTCTTGTGCGCGGCGACGATCGCGTCCGCGACCCACTCGATCTCCTTCGAGCGCGTCTCGAACAAGCCGACGGTGATCGCGCCCTCGGGCGCCTCGGGCGGCGCCTCCAGCGGGATCACGCCGGGATGCTGCTGGTAGAGCTCGGCCGCGTGCTGGTTCGCCGCCGCGAGGATCTTGCTGCCGCAGCGACGGTTCACGCTCAGCACGTACCGCGTGGCCGGCGTCCCGTCGGCGTTCTTGAAGTGTTCGGGGAACTCGTCGAGGTTCGCCACCGAGGCGCCGCGCCAGCCGTAGATCGCCTGGCAGGGGTCGCCGACAGCGGTCACCGGATGTCCGTGCTCGCCGAACAGCGCGGTCAGCATCCGCCGCTGCGACACCGAGGTGTCCTGATACTCGTCGAGCAGCACGACCTTGTACCGCGACCGCTCGATCACCGGCACTTCGGGGCATTCCTCGGCCAGTCGCGCCCCAAGCGCCATCTGGTCGGCGAAGTCGACGACGCCCCGTTCGCCCTTGTAGGCCTGGTACTCCTCCACCAACTGCAGGATCTCGTTCCGCTTGAGCGCGGTCTCGGCGAGCTTCCTCACCTCGACGGTCTGCTTGCGCGCCGCGGCCACCTCAGCTCGTACGGCCTCGTCATGAGCCCGTACGTCGTCCGCCTGCAGCAGGTGGTCCGCCAGCTCACCGTCGAGCGAGAGCAAACTGTTCACGAGCGTCGGCACGTGGTGCGAGGCGAACCGGATCGGCCCGTTCGACCGCCGGACGACGCGGCCCGCGAGCTGGAACCGGGTGGCGTCGGCGAGGACCCGCACGTCGGGCTCGAGCCCGAGCCGCAACCCGTGCTCGGCGATCAACGTGCCGGCGAAGGCGTGGTACGTCGAGACGACCGGTTCGCCGGGCTCCTCGGGCTCCCAGTTCGGGACGTTGCTGCGCAGGTGGGCGGCGAGAATCGGGTGCTGGTCCTTCGGCAACGTGCTGCCGAGCACGCCAGCCTTGGTGAGGTCCTCGCGGATCCGCACGTCGAGCTCGTTGGCCGCCTTCTTCGTGAAGGTCAGCCCGAGCACCTCTTCCGGCTGCACCTGACCGGTGCAGATCAACCACACCACTCGCGCGGCCATCGCCGTCGTCTTACCCGAACCGGCTCCCGCCACGATCACCCCAGGCGCCAACGGAGCCGTGATCGCCTGCAACTGCTGATCGCTGAACGGAATCCCGAGCAGCTCGCACAGCTCAGCCGTCGACGTCAGTTGAGCCCGCATCAGACGATCTCCCGGCCTTCAGGCTGAATAGGGCACATGCCGCGGACGTCGCAGCGGTCGCAGCCGGAGTTGCGTTTCGCGATGAACTCCTCGGACCGAACCATCGCCTCGGCTTCCTCCACTGCTTCGTCCAGCCAGGTGCGGCCTTCCTCGTCCGGCTCCAGCGGCGCCTGCCCCTGCACCTTCGGGAGGCCGACGTCGTCATGGCGGAGCTGGACCAGCTCCGCGCCGCCGACCTGCGGGTCATCGCCGAGCTTCTTCATCTGCCGGGACGCGATCGCGCGCTGGTAGATCGCGAGCTGGACGTGCCGCTCCATCGACGGTTTCGTCGGCATGTTCCGGCCGGTCTTCAGGTCGATCACCCGGATCGCGCCGTCGCCGTCCTGCTCCAACCGGTCCATCCGGCCCTTGACGCGGACGCCGGGCTTGTCCTCGTCCGGCAGCAGCACGTCGAACTCGACCTCGGTGCCGAGCAGTGTCCGATCCGGCCGACCCTTGTGCCAGGCGACGAACCGGCGCAAGGCCTGCTCGGCCTCCACCCGCTCCCGGTCGGAGATCCACGACGACTCGAACTCAAGCTGCGTCCACACCTTGTCGAGCCAGCCGTTCAGTTCATCGGCGTCCGGCGGCAGCGTGCCTGTCGCGACCGCGTCCGCCAGCGTGTGCAGCACCATGCCGAACCCGATGGCCGACGTACTCGGGGCTTCTCCGCCGGCGCGACGCTGCAGGAACCAGCGCAGCGGGCAGTCCACGATCGTCGTCAGCGCGCTGCCCGACAACGGCACCGGCAGCTCCGGATTCGTCACCGGGACCTCGGACTTGGTCCGCTCGCGCACCCCCCACCACCGCTGCGGATCAGCGGTCGGGACCAGCGCGTACTCCCGGTCGTCCACAGCGTCCGCGAGCTGCGCCAACCGGTCGGCCGCGACCCGCTTCAACGCGGGCGACGACGCCGGATCGGCCAGCACACACCGCAGATCGGCGACCAGACCGGGCAGCGACAGCGGGCGGCGCGGCCGACCGGCGACCAGTTTCAAAGGAATGTCCAGCTCGGCCAGCAACCGTGACGGCTGATCCCCGTCAGCCTCCGGCGCCTGGACCGCGGTGACGATCAACCGCTCGCGCGCCCGGGTGATCGCCACATAGAAAAGGCGCCTCTCCTCTGCGAGCAACGCCCCTGCTGACAACGGCTCTATCAGGCCGTCCGGCCCGAGTCTGTCCGGCTCCAGCAGCGAACCTCGGCGCCGCAGGTCCGGCCACTGCCCCTCCTGCACACTCGCGACCACGACGAGCCGCCACTGCAGCCCCTTCGACCGGTGCGCGGTCATCAACTGCACGCCGGCCTCGCGGTACGTCGCGTCGAACCGGTTGTCGGCCGCGATGTCCAACTGCTCCAGCTCGCTGAGGAACGCGGACACGCCCTTGAACCCGACCTGTTCCTCGGCCCGGCTCGCCGCGTCGAACAACGCGCAGAGGGAGTCCAGGTCGCGGTTCGCCGCGCGAGCCACCTCACCGCCACTGTTCGCCTGGCCGCGGAGCCTGCGCAACCACGGCGACTCTGCCCACAGCGACCACATCACCTCGTCCGGCGCGGCTCCGGCCGTCACGATGTTCCTTGCCTTGAGCAACCTCTCGCCGAGCGCGACGAACCTCGCCTCCGCGGGAGACGCCTGCTCGTCGAGCAGCAGCGGGTTCATCAGGGCTTCGCGGAGCAACTCGTCCGACGATCGCGGCAGTCGCTGACCGCCCGCGGCCTCGCGATCGCGCTTCCGCAGTACGCGGGCGAGGCGGCGGAGCTGACCGGCGTCCATCGCACCCAACGGCGACAGCGCGAGCGCGCGCACGACGTCCACGGTCAGCGTCACGGGATCGGCGACTGCCCGCAGCGCCAGCAGCATCGGCCGCACCGCGGGCTCGCGGGACAGCGGCAGTTCGTCACCGGCGATGTCGACCGGAATCCCCGCGGCCGCGAGCGCGCGCCGGAACTGCGGGATCGAGCGGCTGCCGGAGCGGACCAGGACCGCCATCTCGTGCCAGCCGACACCGTCTTGCACGTGAGCCCGGCGGAGCAGGTCGGCGATATGTTCGAGCTCGGCACCGCTGGTGGAGTACAGGTTGGCCTCGACCTTGCCCGCGCCATACACGCAGGAACTGGCATCGGGGTTGCGGAATCGCTCGAACGTGTCGCGGTCGAGAGTTCCGGGCACGCCCAGGCGATTCACCACGTTCCGCGAGACGCGCTGCAGCGTCGTACCGAATCTGCGGGTGGTCGCGAGCGCGATCTGGGCCGCCTCGGCGCCGTCCGCGGTACGGAACTCGTCGGTGAAGCGGAGCAGACCGCGCACGTCGGCGCCGCGAAACGTGTAGATCGACTGGTCCGGGTCGCCGACCACGACGAGGTCGCGGCCGTCGCCGGCGATCGCCTGCAGCAGCTTGGTCTGGCCCGGGTCGGTGTCCTGGTACTCGTCGACGAAGACGACCTTGAACTCCTCGCGGAGCTTGGCCTGCACTTCGGGTTGCTGGGCCAGGATCACCGCGCGGTGGATCAGTTCGGAGTAGTCCAGCACCTGCTCGTGGTCGAGGATCTGCAGGTACTCCTCAAAGAAGTCGCCGACCGCGACCCACTCCGGGCGGCTGGCCGAATGCCCGATCGCGGACAGGTCCTCCGGGTCGAGACCGAGTTGCCGCGCCTTGCCGATCACGGCCTGCACCTCGTCGGTGAACCCACGCGTCTTGAGCGCCGGATGCAGGCTGCTCGGCCACGTGGTCATGCCGACCTCGCGACTCCCCGCCAGCGACTCGCTCAACCGCAGCGACTGCTCCGGCCCGGACGGCAACCGCAACGGTACGTCGAACGCGTCGGCCGGCGTGAACCTTCTGAGCAACGCATAGCAGAACGAGTGGAACGTCATCGACGGCATCACTCGGGTGGTCCGACCGAGCCGCGCGGTGATCCGGTCCCGAAGCTCGGTCGCCGCCTTCCGCCCGAACGTCAGCACCAGCACTTCGTCCGGGCTCAACCCGCGGTTGGCAACCCGATCGACAACGGCCTCGACCAATGTCGTCGTCTTCCCGGTCCCCGGCCCGGCCAGCACCAGCAACGGCCCGCCCGGATGATCCACCACCGCTTGCTGATCAGCATCCAGCACCGGCGCCTCGGCGACCCGGGCTTCCCGCCCATCACCGCGCACCAGCCGATACCGGGACCCTGCTCTGCTGACCACCGTCACATCCCATCAGACCCCACCGACATTCCCTCCCACCGGCCTAGTCCGCGTCGGGCTCCCAGCGGACTTCGCGGAGGTCTACCTTGCCGTTGGTCACGCGGACGCCGTCGCCGCGGAGGAGTTGGAGTTGGTCGTCGACGACCTCGTCCGCGGGCACGCCGCTGGCTCGGATGACGCGCCACCAGGGGACGCCGCCGCCGTACTCGCGCATGATGGCGCCCACCTGCCGCGGCCCGCCCTGGCCGACGTACGCGGCGATGTCTCCGTACGTCGCGACGCTGCCGGGCGGGATCGACTCGACGGCGAGCAGCACTGCCTCGACGTACTCCTCGCGATCCATGCGCCATACCGTAACCGGCCGCGCGGACAACCAATCGGAGAAGGGATCAGGCGAGTGGAGCGAGCGCCTTGGCCAGCGGCTCGACAGCTGACGGCGGGGAGGCCAGGGGCAGGTTCATGACGACCAGGTCCACGCCGGCTTCCCCGTACGCCGCGGCGGCGGCGACGGCCTGGTCCAGGGGTTGGTCCGGCTCGATGCGGACGTTCACCGAGCAGGTGATCTCGGCGGGGTCGCGGCCGACGTCCTCGCAGTGGTTGAGCAGAACTTGCTTGAGGGGCTTCCACTCCGCCGGGCTCGGCACGATCACGTTCCAGTGCTGGGCCCAGCGGGCGACGGCTCGCAGGGTGCGCTTGGGGCCTTTGCCGCCGATGGTGATCGGTGGGTGCGGGGTCTGGACCGCCTTCGGTTCGCAGTACGCGTCGGTGAGTTTCACGTACTGCCCGTCGAAGGTCGCGGACTTCTCGGTGAGCAGCGCGATCATCGCCTGGACGCCTTCGTCGAAGCGGTCGAAGCGCTCCTTCAGCGGCGGCAGGTCGATGCCGTACGCGTCGCACTCCATCTGGTTCCAGCCGGCGCCGATGCCGAGTTCGAGGCGGCCGCCGGAGATGACGTCGGTGGTCGCGGCCATGTTGGCCAGGACGGCGGGGTGGCGGTAGATCATGCCGGTGACCTGGCAGCCGACGCGGATCCGCTTCGTCGCCTGGGCCAGGGCCGCGAGCGACGTCCAGGCCTCGAGGTTCGGGCCGGCCATGTCGCCGCTGAGGGGGTAGAAGTGGTCCCAGTGCCAGGCGGACTCGAAGATCTCGAAGTCGTCGGCGGCGATCCAGACGTCGCGCAACTGCTGCCAGGTGGTGTGTTCGGGCCTGGTCTTGATCGCGAACCGCATTTTCCGCCGCCTCTCGGTAAAGGGTTTCCCCTGAGAAACTACCGCGCCAGTGTCGGTCAGCCCGGTAGGCGGGAACCACAGACGGGGGTGACCGAGGTGTCCGCCTGAATCGCCGTGATGAGCACGAAGATCTGGAAGATCACTCCGGCCACGGCTGTCGCGAACAGGATGAACGCGATCAACTGGCGGCTGTGGCCAAACCATCGCAACAGCAGGACCAGCGCGAGCAGGCCGACGAACAGCCCGATGCCGCCGAGCACGTAGGCCGTGGTCGGCAGTGGCATCGAGCCGTCACACGCGGCTCTGCGCCGGCGCACCAGTTCCGCCTGGGCGTTCAGGCAGGTCAGCGCGAGCACCACGCCGACCACCATCAGCCCGAAGACCAGCGCCTGCCGGCGTCGGCCGTCGAGCACGACGCGCCCCACCCCCGTACGCCGTCAGTCCAGACCGAGACGCGCCCGTACTTCGGGCCGGCGCAGCGGTGGCACGGTTTGCGGCGGGACGCGGCGCTCCGGCATCTCCTCCAGCAGCGCCTCGGTGATCTTGGCGACCTCGGCGGCGGCGCGCTCGATCGGGCCGCGGGTGGTCGCACTGAGCGAGCCCACGCCCGTCACCTTGCGCACGTACTGCAACGCCGCCGCGTAGATCTCCTCCGAGGTGGCCGCAGGCTCAAGTCCACGAAGAACGGTGATGTTTCTGCACATGCCAAGACAGTACGTCGCGCCGGGGACAGAAGACCCGGACTCTACGAGCTATTGACTTACCTAAGACCCTTAGGTTTTCCTCAGATCATGAGCACAACAGGCCTGGATCGCCGCTCGCGGCGCCGGCAGCAGACCATCGACGAGATCCTCGACGCCTCCATCGCGCTGATGGAGATCGAGGGGGTGGCCGCGCTGAGCCTGTCCGCGGTGGCCCGGAAGCTGGGGATGCAACCGCCGTCGCTCTACCAGTACTTCCCGTCGAAGATGGCGATCTACGACGCCCTCTTCCAGCGCGGCGCCGAGCAGATCCGCGACGCCCAGCGGGAGGCACGCAGTACGGCGACGACCGGGGACCAGCTCGAGCTGAGCGTCATCGGGGTCACCGCGTTCTGCCGGTGGTCGATGGAGAACCAGGTGCTCAGCCAGTTGCTCTTCTGGCGCACGGTCCCCGGCTTCGAGCCTTCGCCCGAGGCCTTCGCGCCGGCCCAGGAATCCATGGCGGACCTCCGGCAGCATCTCCAGTCAGCCGCCGACGCCGGCCAACTCCACCCCGACGCCGCGAGCGAGGAGGGCCTCGCCCTGTTCACCTCGATGACGGCGGGCCTGCTGTCCCAGCAGTTCGCGAACGAACCGAACGCAACCTTCGAGCAGGGCCGTTTCACGAGGCTGATGCCGGTCGTGCTCGAGATGTTCCACCAGCGCTACCGACCGACCAGGGGGAAGACATGACCATGACCGCCGTACCTGCCCGGGAGATCGCCCGGGCCGACCGTCCGACGACCCGGCTGCACCGCCAGGCGGAGCTGCGGGCCTGGCACGACCTGCTGGAGTCCCTGGACGGGACCGAGTGGAAGCGTCGTACGGTCTGCACCGAGTGGGACGTCGCCGACATCGTCGGGCACCTGTGCGGACAGGCCGAGGACGTGATCAGGCCGTGGTCCTTCCCGCTGCGGGACCGCCGCGCGAAGCGGGCGTACCCCGGTGTGGTGCTGCTCGACGCGCACATGCGCATCCAGGCCGACGACCACCGCGGTACGCCGCCCGCCGTACTGCGCGAGCGGTTCGACAAGCTGTGGGCCAGGGCGGACCGGACGATCGCGCGCAACCCGCGGTTCATCCGCAACTTCACGGTGAAGATCGAGGGCGTTCCCGGCTTCGAGGAGATTGACCTCGGTTACGTCCAGGACATCCTGCTGGCCCGCGACCTGTGGATGCATCGCGACGACGTCTGCCAGGCGCTGGGGCGCGACTTCGACCCGGGACCGTACGCCGAGGAGGTGATCGCGCAGGTGATGCTCGATGTGGTGGACGGGCCGTTCTGGCAGGGCACTCCGGTCGTGCTGGTCCTTACCGGGCGGGGAGGCGGCACCTACCGGCTCGGCGAGGGTGATCCGATCGCCACCGTGCGGATCGACGCGATGGCGTTCATGCGGACGCTGTCGGGTCGAGACGATCACCCGGTCGTCGAGCTGGTCGACGGGGACCCCGCGGGCCTCGAAGCGGTGACAACCTGCCGGATGGATTTCTGAGGCATCAACCCCGGCGCGGCGGTGGGGTCTTGCCGGGTGCCGTTGAATACAACAGCCCCGCGGCGTACCGGAGTACGGCGCGGGGCTGTTGCGGAACTCAGTAAGCGGGCTGCGACGGGTCGATCTGGTCGACCCACGCGACCACACCGCCGCCGACGTGCACGGCGTCGGAGAAGCCGGCGCCCTTGGCGATCGCGAGCACCTCGGCCGAGCGGACGCCGGACTTGCAGTGGAAGACCAGCTGCTTGTCCTGCGGGAGCTGCTCCAGCGCGACGCCGGTCTGGAAGTCGGCCTTCGGGATCAGCACCGAGCCCGGGATCCGGTTGATCTCGTACTCGTTGGGCTCGCGGACGTCGATCAGGACGAAGTCCTTCTCGCCGTTGTCCTTGAGCTTGATCCACTCGTTCAGCTGCTTCACCGAGATGGTGGAACCGGCCGCCGCGTCGGCGGCCTCCTCGGTGATCGCGCCGCAGAAGCTCTCGTAGTCGATCAGCTCGGTGACGGTCGGGTTCTCGCCGCAGATCGCGCAGTTCGGGTCCTTGCGGACCTTCAGCGCACGCCAGTTCAGGTCGAGCGCCTCGTAGATGTTCAGCCGGCCCAGCGACGGGTCGCCGATGCCGGTGAGCAGCTTGATCGACTCGGTCACCTGGGCGGCGCCGACCGAGGCGCAGAGCACGCCCAGCACGCCACCCTCGGCGCAGGACGGGACCATGCCGGGCGGCGGCGGCTCCGGGTAGAGGCAGCGGTAGCACGGGCCGTGCTCGGCCCAGAAGACGCTGACCTGGCCGTCGAAGCGGAAGATCGAGCCCCAGACGTACGGCTTGCCGAGCAGCACCGCGGCGTCGTTCACCAGGTACCGGGTGGCGAAGTTGTCGGTGCCGTCGACGATCAGGTCGTACTGCTCGAAGATCTCGAACACGTTGTCGTTGTCCAGCCGGGTCTCGTGCAGGACGACGTTCGTGTACGGGTTGGCCTCGAGGATGGACTCCTTGGCCGACTGGGCCTTGGACTTCCCGATGTCGGACTGGCCGTGGATGATCTGGCGCTGCAGGTTCGACTCGTCGACGGTGTCGAACTCGACGATGCCGAGGGTGCCGACGCCGGCCGCGGCCAGGTACAGCAGCGCGGGGCTGCCGAGGCCGCCGGCGCCGATGACCAGCACCTTGGCGTTCTTCAGCCGCTTCTGACCGGCCATCCCGACCTCGGGGATGATCAGGTGCCGCGAATACCGGCGGACCTCGTCGATCGTCAGCTCGTCGGCCGGTTCGACCAGCGGTGGCAGTGACACGTGGCGCTCCTCGTCAGCGGGAAAACTTGCGGGATCTCCGGGTTTCAACCATCTTTCCCTCCTCCATGTTCCCGCACCGCTCCAAGGTGAGGCGGGAAGGTCCGCATCCCGGGACGTTTGTCTCACCGCTGACCGCCGCCGGATGGCCGGCGCTGCTCCGGAGGGCAGCGCCGGGAGTGGTCAGTCGTTGTCGAGGATGGTGGCTCTGAGGGTGGTGGGGAGGGTGAAGAGGGCGCCCTCGGCCTCCTGGACTTCGGCGGTGAAGGTCTCGGTCGGCTCTTTCAGCTTGTCGTCCAGGACTTGGACTATTAGTTCGCCGGTGGTCTGGCCTGCGTCCACGTAGGCGTAGAAGTCGGTGATGGGCGGGGTGGAGGTGCCGTCGTCGTCGGCTGAGCGGTAGTCCTGGCCGAGGGTCGCGGTGCCGTCCTTGAGGTTGCCGGTGATCGAGACATACCGGTCACTGGCAGCGGACAGCTTGATGGGGAACTTGAGGAGCTTCGCGTTCTCCGACGCCTGGGCGGCGCCGATCGTCATCGTGGGGGTCGGGTCGTCGTCGACGACCACGCCGCGGCCGAAGGAATTCCCGAGCAGCGCTTGTTGCGGTACCGACAGCACCAGGCTGAAGTTGAGGTCGTAGCTGTCCCGAGTGTTCGCCTTGATCGGGACGGTGACCTTCTGCCGGGTCTGGCCGGGGCGGAAGACGAGCTTGCGGGCGATCTCCCCGACGACGCTGCCGAGGTCGCCGTTCGTCTCGGCGTACACGGTGACCGGCCGCGGGTTGGGCCGCGACATCGTCACCCAGAAGTCGACGTTCCGGGTGCCCGTGTCGCCTTCCCGCAGCTTCACGCTGGAGGCCGACAGGGACGGCAGCTTCGACGGCGCGGACTTGCCCAGGTCGGGCTTGGAGAACGCCAGATCGCTGACGAACACCGATCCTGTGGCGACCTTGTCGGTCCGCAGCTCTACCGCGCGGACATCCCGCAGATCGATCCCCTTCAGCGAACTGGTCGGGATCCGCACCGTGCGGAGCAAGCTCTTCGGCAGACCGCCCTCGTCGCTCCCGGGCAACCGGACGAGCGCGTCACCAACACTAGACGCCGGTACTGCGACCGCCCGCCCGCGCCCGTCGACCACCCGAACCGTCAGATCCGTCCTGGGCGCACCCGCCGGATCAGGCGCCGCGCGGAACGACAGAGCGGAGTACCGGCGGACGTCACGCTGGAGCGGGCTCAGGTTGACCCGCACGACTCCGTCCTTGCCGGTCCAGGTGAGCTTGGTGACGGCGGTGGTCGGCGTCTTGGCGGCGTACCAGGCCTCGACCCAGTGCGGCGACTTCGGGCGGTCCTCGCTCGTCACACACGTCGCGGAGCAAACGGTCGCCTTGACCTTGCCCGTGACAGCTCCCGCCGGCAGCGCCTGGTCGAAGCGGTTCAGGTCACGCCTCGCACCGGCCGGAGCCTGCGCAACCACCCGTACTACGGCTCGCCCGGCCGAGGTGGCCCGGCTGTTCGATCCGTCGAGCAGGGGAAGCAACGTCGTCTCGTGGCCGAGCTGGAGCCGGAAGAACCCCGCGATATAGGCGGTTCCGAACGCCTGCTGCTCCTCAGCGGTCAGCCGGCCCGCGTACTTCGCGCCGCACGGCGACTCCTTCTCCTCACCCCACCAGTCGTCGTTCGAGGGCGCCTCGGACTGGCCGGGGGTCCACTCGGTGTTGAAGAAGTTGTGGTTCGCGCCGAGCACGAGCACGGTGGATCGCGGCGCGGTGTCGCCGGCAACGGAGTACCTGGTGTCGTCGTAGAACTTCTGGCCCTGCAGGTCGGACACGTCGCCGTCGCAGTACGGGAGGATGACGCTCATCGCGACGCCGGGGACGGTCGCCCGGGCGAAGTCGGTCGGCGCCAGCGGCAGAACTGCCC
Organism: Kribbella sancticallisti; assembly: GCF_039530625.1. NCBI lineage: Bacteria > Bacillati > Actinomycetota > Actinomycetes > Propionibacteriales > Kribbellaceae > Kribbella > Kribbella sancticallisti. The sequence goes on from NZ_BAAAOS010000049.1 coordinate 161,495, forward strand.
GGATCCCGTACTTGCCACCGCGATCCGCGTTCAGCACGGCCGCGCGGGCGACGCCTTCGCCGCCGCGCGAGTGGCCCATCAGGCCGATGTTCTTCAGGTCCACCTTGCCGACGAACTTGGCACCGAACGGGCCGGTGCCGATGGTCGACCACTTCTTCCACAGGTCGAGGTGGTCGAGGATCAGCTCGGCGCGGGCCTGCGCACCGGAGTCGTTCACGTCGCTGTCCCAGCCGTTCACGGCGTTCGCGCTGATGGAGACGACTTGGTAGCCGTTGCCGGCGAGCGCCTTCGCCGGCCCGTCGTACCCGCGGAAGCTCGGCACCGGCTTCTCACTCTTGCCACAGGGCCACGGCAGATACGACGGGTTGTTCCCGTCGTCGCCGCCGTAGCAGACCTGGTGCCGGCCGTGGAGGAAGATCACCAGCGGTCGCGCGCCGACCGCCCCGCGAGGCGAGTAGACCTTGCCACGAATCTCGGACTTGTACCCGAGCCCGGGCAGGAAGACAGCTTCGTCGCCGAGGTTGTACTCCGTGGTCTCGACAGCGTATTTCCCGGCAGCGCCGGGATCGACTGCCAGCGGCGGTCCCTGCGGTGCCTTCAACCAGTCGGCATCGGTGACACCGCCGGCCAGGCTCTTGCCCTTCTTCGCGTTCTCCTTGCCCAGATCACCGGACCAGACCAACTTGACGTCCTTGGCCTTCAGCAGCGCCGGGTCAGGGCTGGTCAGCGTGACGCTCCGGCGGTCGGCCGACTGCTTCGCCGGCCCGACCGGTACGCCGTTCACCGCGATCAGCGGCAACGCGTCGCGCAGCGGCGCCGGCGTGGTCAAATCGAGAGTGACCCGATAGCCGTCGGCTACCGGTTCCACTCGCCAGTCCTTGCCTTTGACAACTGGCTGGTCAGGCGGTGCGGCCTGAGCCGCCGCCACCGGGCCGGCCGACGCTCCACCGAGCAGCGCGATCACCAGCCCCACACGTCCGAGTACCCGCACAGCGGTCCTTTCGTCAGCAGACAGATCATCCGTCTGACTCCGGTCGCGCGCGGATGGTTGTCGGGGGCCACGAAATCGCGCCAGGATCATCCCCAGGGATGACCTCGCCGCCGAGAGGGCCGACCCAGGTCGGTGTCGGAACCGGTGGATCCGGTGCTAGTGCTACCGCCCCGGGTGTCAGGAGATCAGTTGCCGGAAGGCCCGCTCGACCTCTTGCGGGTGTTCCATCTGCGCGACGTGGCCCGAGTTCGGCAGGTACAGCAACCGGGCGTCCGGGAAGGCGTCGTGTGCCTTGGTCCGGATCCGCGAGTCGACCAGCCGGTCCCTGCCGCCGTAGATCAGCAGGACGGGACAGGTGATCCTGGCGGCGTCGGCCCACAACGATCGGCGCGCCGGCGCCAGGTAGGAACGGATCAGGCTGCGCGCTCCCTCGACCGTCGCGTACGGCTGCCACTCGTCGTCGTCCCGCCGGCGCAACTCTGCCTCGTGGGCCTCGAGGACCTCCGGCGGAAGCGCCGTCGGATCGCCGTAGACCATCGAGATGGAGGTCTTCAGCCGGCGGTCGAACGGCAGCCGCCGCGACCGGTCCAGCACCACCTCACCCAGCCGGGGAGTCGCCAGCGTGAGGAACCACAGCGAGATGGCCGAAGCCCGTGGATGGGGCAGGGCCGGAGAGACCAGGGTGAGCGACCGCACCCGCTCCGGATGACGTGCCGCCAGGGTCACCGCGGCCGCGCCGCCCATCGAGTTGCCGAACAGGTGCACCGGCTCGTCGAACTCGCGATCCATCAGGTCTGAGAGCACGTCCGCCTGCTGAGTGATGCCACCCAGGCCACGCAGCGGCGGCGTACGGCCGAATCCGGGCAGGTCGGGCGCGAGGCCGCGGACCGTGTCGTTCAGCAGCAGTCCGAGAGTCGTCCAGTTCAGCGAGGACCCGCCGAGGCCGTGCACGAACAAGGCAGGCGGCAGGTGCTCGGCCGCACCCGGCACGTCCCTGACCAGCAGATCCACGCCCGCGACCGGCACCGTGCGCGCCGGCCATTCCTGCGCGCCCGACGCCGCCGAAGCACCGGTTGCCGGCCCGTAAGTGTCCACTGTGCGCTGTCCCGGAGGTTGTTCGAGTGATTTGCGGTTTCGAGGTGCGTGCCTGGGTGCCGGAAGCGCCGAAGAACCTCCGGAGCAGGGCACATAGTGCATGGTAGGACGCATGGCTGCTGCACCGAAGCAACTGACGACAGAGGTCGATGGGCAGACGATGAAGCTCACCAACCTCGGCAAGGTGCTGTATCCGCAGACCGGGTTCACCAAAGCAGAGGTGATCGACTACTACCTGCAAGTGGCGCCGCTGCTGCTGCCGCACCTGCAGGACCGGCCACTGACACGCAAACGCTGGCCGGACGGCACCGGAGCGGCCTACTTCTTCGAGAAGAACGCACCCCGCGGTACTCCGGACTGGGTTCGCACCGTGACTCTGCCTACTCCGGGCAGTTCCACTGGACGGGACGAAGCGGACTTCGTGATCGCCGACGACATCCCCACCGTCGTCTGGCTCGCCAACCTGGCCGCGCTGGAACTCCACATTCCGCAGTGGCGGATCGGGCTGTCCGACGAGGGCAAGAACCCGCAGGCCGATCTGATCGTCTTCGACCTGGACCCGGGCCCCGGAGCCACCATCGTGGAGTGCTGCGACGTGGCCCTGGCGCTGCGGGAACTGCTGAACCACTTCAACCTCGAAGGCTGGCCCAAGACCTCCGGCAACAAGGGCATGCACCTGTACGTCCCGATCGAGCCGGCTTCCTCGCGATCCACCAGCGCGTTCGCCAAGCAACTCGCCGAGCAACTCGCCGAGGCACTGCCGGAGAACGTGACCGCGAACATGACGAAGGCGCTCCGCCCGGGCAAGGTGTTCATCGACTGGAGCCAGAACGCCAGCGCCAAGACCACGCTGGCGCCGTACTCGCTGCGCGGTGCGGAGGAACCCCGCGTCTCGACCCCGATCGACTGGGACGAGGTGGCCGCCGCGACGGACGTGGCCGACCTGACGTTCCTGCCGGCCGACGTACTGGCGCGGATCGAGGAGTACGGGGACGTGTTGGAGGGCCTGTACGACGATCCGCAGCCGCTACCGTCATAACTGCCCCGACTATGGGTACCAGGCTCGGACGCCGCCTCCGCGAAAGGAGAGCTCCATGACCAGCAACTCCGACTACGAGTCCCCCGCCGTCGAGGTGCCCGACGAGGCACCCGAGGCCGACGTGCTGGAGCAATACCAGATGCCCTCTGGTCTGGAGCAGCAGCAGGACGAGGTGACCGAACCACCGGTCGAGGCGGACCCCGCCGACGTGGACGAGCAGCGCCGATCGATCGGCGAAGCGGACGACGACGACTACCGCTAGGTAGGATTCGGTTCAACTACCCGGGGGTCGTACGCCGCCGGGACCGCACCACCGAAGGAGCCGACGTGTCGACGACACCGGAGACTGCGCCCAAGCGCGGCAGCCGCCTGCCGCGTCTGGCCCGCCGCGCGCAACTGCTCGAGGCGGCTCAGGAAGTCTTCGTCGCGAACGGCTACCACGCCGCCGCGATGGACGATATCGCCGATCGCGCCGGCGTCTCCAAGCCCGTGCTCTACCAGCACTTCCCGGGCAAGCTGGAGCTCTACCTGGCCCTGCTGGACACCTCCTGCGACGCGATCGTGGCCTCGGTCCGGGACGCGCTGCGCTCCACCGAGGACAACAAGGAGCGCGTCGGCGCGACAATCCACGCCTTCTACGAGTACGTCGCGAACGCCCAGGGCGCGTTCCGGCTGGTCTTCGAGTCCGACCTGACCAACGAGCCCGCCGTCCGCGAGCGGGTCGACCGGGTCACGCACGCCTGCGCCGAGGCCTGTTCCGAGGTGATCAGCGCGGACGCGGGGCTGAACAAGGAACAGTCGATGGTGCTGGCCGTCAGCCTGGTCGGGATGGCGCAGGTGAGCGCCCGCTACTGGCTGGCCTCCGACAACCCCACCCTGGCGCAGGAGCAGGCCGCCGACCTGGTCGCCAGCCTGGCCTGGCGCGGCATCCGCGGCTTCCCCCGCACCGAGAGCTGACCCCTCCCCCGTACTACGTCCCACCGTGGCCGGAGCGCGCGCGTTCGCAGTACCGGAGGTTCTGCTCTGGGCGGACGGGTGAGAACCCGGGGGCCGCAGCGGATAGGCTCGAATCGGGTACCGGCGAGAGCCGCCGGTCGGAACGTGCCCGGGAGGGTTTCGTGGAGGTCAAGATCGGCGTACAGCACGCCAATCGCGAGTTGGTGCTCGAGAGCGAGCAGAGCCCCGAAGAGGTCGAGAAGGCCGTCGCGGACGCGCTCGGAGGCAAGTCCAATCTCTTGCAGCTGACGGACGAGAAGGGCCGCAAGGTGCTCGTCCCGGCCGACCGGCTGGCCTACGTGGAGATCGGCGAGGTCTCGATCCGCAAGGTCGGTTTCGGCGCCATCTAGCTGCCGGCTCAGCCAACTCCGGGCAGCTGTTCGGCAACAGTTGATTCCAGACACGTTTGGGTGTGACGGACGCCGGTAACCGGTCCCGTGCGGCGAGACAAAACGTCACACCGCGTGGGCGCGGTCGTCACAAGGAGGAACCAGCGTCATGGAAATTATCGGAGTGATCATTGCCGGCATCATCATCGGACTGCTCGGCAAGTTCGTGGCACCAGGCGACAGGGACAACATCCCTCTCTGGCTCACGGTGATCTGCGGTATCGGCGGCGTGCTGATCGGGTACTACCTGGCCGCCGCGCTGGGCGTCGAGGCCACCAGTGGCATCGACTGGGTGCGCTGGATCATCAGCATCATCGTCGCGGCCGTATTGGTGGTCATCGCCGCCATGGTCACCGGACGGTCGTCGAGGACCCGGTCCGTCTGACCTTCAGTTCACTGCCGAACCGGCCGTCACCCTCCGGGGGTGGCGGCCGGCTCGGTTTCTGCCTGGTGAACATCCGGCGGTCACGGCGAGTCGCGGCGCGGGCACGCGGCGGTGAGAGGACGATGAGGACCAGACCTGCCCGGCCGGTGGTCTGTTCGACGCTGGACACCAGAAGGTCAGGTCAGTCACCTTCTAGGAGGAACTGTGTACTGGGTCTGGATGATCATCGTCAGTCTCATCGCCGGAGTCATCTTCGGGCCGCTGGCCCGGCTGGTGCTTCCGGGCAAGCAGAACATCAGCCTCGGCTGGACCATCCTGGGCGGCGGCATCGGCGCCTTCATCGGTGGTCTGATCGCCTACTTCCTCGACGTGAAGGACACCGACGGGCCCGACTGGATCCAGTACCTGATCCAGATCGTCTGCGCCGCGGTCGTCGTCGCCGTCATCTCGGCGCGCAACAGCGGTAAAGCAAGAGTCTGAGCAGGACCACCGCCACAGCGGCCGCCACCCCAGCGGGGCAGGCGGCCGCTCTGCTTCTCAGGCTTGGGGCCTTTCAGGCCTGCAGACCGAGGGCGGTCATCCGGGCGGTGTGGGCCTCGGTCAACCGGGTGAACATCCGGCCGATCGCGGCCAGATCGAGGCCGGGGCGGTCGACGCTGCCGGCCAGCAGGGCGGCGAGCGGGTCGCGGTCGGCGGCGATCCGCTGGGCCTGGCTGAGGGCCTCGCCGACCAGGCGGCGTCCCCACAGCGCGAGCCGGCCACCCAGCTTCGGGTCCTCCTCGATCGCGGCCCGGACCCGGTCCACCACGAACTCGGCCTGGCCGGAGTCCGCGAACACCTCGAGCACCAGGGCCCGGGTGTCGGCGTCCACGTACGCGGCGACCTCGCGATAGAAGTCGTTCGCCAGTCCGTCGCCGACGTAGGCCTTGACCAGGCCCTCGAGCCAGTCGGCCGGCGCGGTGTGGTCGTGGAACGCGTCCAGCGGCGTGACGAACGGCTCCATCGCGTCCATCGGGTCCACCCCGAGCGACACCAGCCGGTCCCGCAACCGGACGAAATGGCCGAACTCGGTGGTCGCCAGCTGGGCCAGCTGAGCCTTGTCGTCGAGGGTCGGGGCGAGCTTGGCGTCCTCGGCGATCCGCTCGAACGCGGTCAGTTCGCCGTACGCCAGGACTCCCAGCAGATCCACCGCCGCGGCCCGGTAGGCGGGGTCGTCGAAGGCCGTCGTCTCACTCACGAACATCCTCGCTTCGCTGCGGTGTTCGCGAGGCTCCAAGTCGGACTGTTTTGTCTGATTCCCTCGCGATGCTCGGTCATGGAGCGCACACTATCGGGCCGGAGCGTGCGGGGGCGCCAAGCGCACGAAGCGGTCGTGGCGGGTATTCCCGCTACACTGGACGGTGTTTCGCCGGTGACGCGCCCAGATGGGCAGCTGGTGCGAGCCGCTTGCACAGTGTCCCGCGCCGTGAAAAGTAGGGCAGACAACGCCCACCCGGCCACTGTCGCAACTGTCCGTACAAGCATGTGAGAGGCGATCAGCCTGACCACCTTCCGAGAGCTCGGGGTCATGCCCGAGATCTGTGACGCGCTCGATCGCGTCAACATCGTCGAGCCCTTCCCGATCCAGGAGATGACGCTCCCCGTCGCGTTGATGGGGACCGACCTGATCGGCCAGGCCCGCACCGGTACCGGCAAGACCCTCGGGTTCGGTATCCCGCTGCTGCAGCGCACCATCTCCCCCGGCGAAGCCGACTACGAGGAGCTGGCCGCGCCCGGCAAGCCCCAAGCTCTGGTCGTCACCCCGACCCGCGAGCTGACCATCCAGGTCGCCAAGGACCTCACCACCGCCTCCACCGTGCGGTCCGTGCGGATCCTGACCATCTACGGCGGCGTCGCCTACGACCCGCAGCTCGACCAGCTCAAGGCCGGCGTCGACGTCGTCGTCGGTACTCCGGGCCGGCTGCTCGACCTGGCCAACCGCGGCGTGCTCGACCTGAGCCACATCAAGGTGCTGGTGCTCGACGAGGCCGACGAGATGCTCGACCTGGGCTTCCTGCCCGACGTCGAGCGGATCCTGCGCAAGACCCCCGAGCTGCGCCAGACGATGTTGTTCTCGGCAACGATGCCGTCGGCCGTGATCGGCCTGGCGCGCACCCACATGCGGCACCCGCTGAACATCCGGGCGGAGTCGCACGAGGACACCCAGATGGTGCCGACCACGGCCCAGTTCGTCTACCGGGCGCACGATCTGGACAAGCCCGAGGTGGTGGCCCGGATCCTGCAGGCCGACGACCGTGGCCGGGTGATGATCTTCTGCCGCACCAAGCGGGAGGCGTCCCGGCTCACCGACGACCTGATCGACCGCGGCTTCCAGGCCGCCGCGATCCACGGCGACCTGAACCAGCAGGCCCGGGAGCGGGCGCTGACAAGGTTCCGCGGCGACAAGATCGATGTGCTGATCTGCACCGACGTGGCCGCCCGCGGTATCGACGTCGAGGGCGTCACGCACGTCATCAACAACACCTGCCCCGAGGACGAGAAGGCCTACATCCACCGGATCGGCCGTACCGGTCGGGCCGGGGCGAGCGGGATCGCGGTCACCTTCGTCGACTGGCCGGACCTGGTCCGCTGGAAGACGATCAACAAGGCGCTCGACCTGCCCTACGACGAGCCGCAGGAGATCTACTCGACCTCCCCCGAGCTCTACCACGATCTCGGCATCCCGACCGAGGCCAAGGGCCGGATCAAGCCGGTCCGCGAGGTCGAGCGGCCGGCCCGGGACAGCAAGCCGCGGCGCGGCGACCGCGATCACGGGCGCGACGGCGGCCGTGATCATGGCCGTGAACACGCCCGTGATCGCGATCGCGAGCGGACGCACGACGAGGCGAAGGCCGAGGGTTCGGGCGACCGTCCGGCGCGGAAGCGGCCGAACCGCAACCGGCGGCGGTTGCGTTCCGGTCAGCCGGTCGAGGGCGAGCAGAAGTCCGAGGCGGACGTGACGGCGAAGACGGCGGTGCCGCCGACGGCGGAGTCGTCGACCCAGGCCGCGGAAGCTCCGGCCGCCGAGGTGACGACGGAGCGCAAGCCCCGCCAGCGCAACCGCCGCCGTCGTACGGCGGAGGCGGGCGCGGAGTCCGTCACCGCAGAGGCGAACGAGGAGTCGGTCAGCGCTCAGAGTGCCGCTCCGGCCGCGCCAGAGGCAGCAGCCGAGGTGACGACGGAGCGCAAGACGCGGACCCGTCGCCGCAGTACGGCGCAGGCTGTCGACGTGGAGGCCAGCGCTCCGGCAGTCGCCGAGCAGGCTCCTGCGGAGGAGGCGGCGCCGGCCAAGAAGGCGCCGGCTCGTAAGCGGGCCGCGAAGGAGGTTGCCGAGCAGCCGGTCGAGGCCGAGAAGGCGGAGACGCCGGCCAAGGCTGAGAAGCCGGCGAAGAAGACCGCTGCGAAGAAGGCGGCCAAGACTGCGCAGGCGGCGGAGAAGACCGCTGAGAAGCCGGCGAAGAAAGCGGCCGCCAAGAAGACCGCTGCCAAGAAGGCTGTCAAGACCGAGGAGGCGGCCGAATCCAAGCCTGCCAAGGTCAAGAAGGTTGCCGAGAAGCCGGTGAAGGCGGTCAAGAAGGCTGTCAGCGCGGTACTGCCGACCTTCACCTCACCGGAGTAGAGCAGTAGGTAGCCGTCGGGTTACCGTTCGGAGTTTCACGGAGGAGCGAGACCAGTTCGTCGCCCGTCCGTGCCTGAACGGTGACCGTCGGCCGCAACGCCCACCGCACCCCAGCCCGTCCTAACCACGACGACAACCATCGTGTGGGAGGAAGGGTGTGGCGATGACGAGGACGCGTATCTCGGCCGCGGCAGCAGGAGTATTCCTGGCCGCGGCCGTTCTGCTGTCCGGCTGCAGTGCCGGCGACGACAGCAGCGGTGCCAGCTCAAGCGACGCGGCGGCTCCGGAACAGGCCAACGGCGCGGGCACCGCCGGCTCGGGGAACAAGTCCGGTACGGACGGCAAGGCGGCGGCACCGGGGGCACCGCAACCGACCGTGACCCGGGCGATCATCAAGACCGGCTCCCTCACGATCGAGACCACCGACGACGTCAGTGCCCAACGGCAGAAGGCGATCGGGATCGTCGCCGGGCTCCGCGGCCAGGTGGCGTCCGAGGACACCGGCAGCAACGGTGAGGGCAAGATCACCCAGGCGAACCTGGTGCTGAAGGTCCCGACGGCGGCATACGAGACCGCGATCGAGCGGCTGTCCGGTCTTGGTACGCGAACCGCCATCCACCAGGAGTCGAGCGACGTGACCGAGCAGGTGGTCGACGTCGACAGCCGGATCGCCTCGCAGCGCGCCAGTCTCGAGCGGATGCGGACGTTGCTGACCAAGGCGACCACGATCGGCGAGATCGTCTCGGTGGAGACCGAACTGACCCGGCGCGAGGCGGATCTCGAATCCCTGCTGGCCAAGCAGAAGAACCTCTCGCTGCAGACCGAACTCGCGACGCTGAGCCTGACGATCGCCGAGAAGGGCAAGGCGCCGGACGCGCCGAAGGAGGACGACCGCGGCTTCCTGGCCGGCCTGCGCGGCGGCTGGGACGCCTTCACCGCGACGTTCTCCGCGCTCGCGACGGCGATCGGCGCGATGCTGCCGTTCCTGATCGTGATCGCGCTGATCGGCATCCCGCTGTGGAGGTTCCGGTCCCGCCTGCGTCGCCCGGCCACGCCTGCCGTGGCGACCGCCACACCAGCCGGTACTCCGCCGCTCCCGCAGCACCCGGACCAGCACTGAGCCGACGCCGGCTCGCCACCGATCTGGCGCGGGTCAGCCCCGCGCGAGGTTGGTGGCGAGTTGCCGGTAGGCGTTCGCGCCGGCGGAGCGGGGAGACGTGGTGAGGACGGTGTGGCCGATCGCGGGGGCCTCGGCGAACCGGATCGACTTCGGGATCGCCGGGGAGAGCACCGTCAGCGAGTAGGTGTCCGCGATCGTCTCGAGCACGGCCCGCGCGTGCGTAGTACGGCCGTCGTAGAGGGTCGGGAGGACACCGAGCACCTCCAGGCCGGGGTTGGTCAGGCGCTGGACGTCGTGGATGGTGTCCAGCAACTGGCCGACGCCGCGGTGCGCCAACGTCTCGCACTGCAAGGGAATCAGCACCTCCGACGCCGCCGACAGGCCGTTCACGGTCAACAGCCCGAGGGTCGGTGGGCAGTCGACAATGATCCAGTCGTACTCCGCCGCGACCGGCCGCAACGCAGTCCGTACGACGTGCTCCGGGTCGCTCTCGGCGGCCAGGCTGAGCTCCGCGGTGGCCAACTCGATCGTGGCCGGCAGCAGGTCGGCGCCTTCCTCGGAAGGCACGATGACGTCCCGCGCCTTCACCCCGCCGAGCAGGACCTGCTGGATCGACTTGTCCAGATCCTCGGGATCGATGCCAACCGAGAAGGTCAGGCAGGCCTGCGGATCCAGGTCGACCAGCAGCACCCGGTGGCCGAGCTCAACCAGGGCAGCGCCCAGTGAGGCCACCGTGGTCGTCTTGGCCACGCCGCCCTTCTGGTTCGCTACCGCAAGTGTGCGAGGCACCCCGTCATTGTGCCGTATCGCGGAATGGCGAGCCCGCCGGGGCGATCCGCTAGTTCAAGTATCGTTGAGCTTTCAGGCACCGGGCGATCTCCGTCAGTGGTTGACTTCAAGGATGCTTTAAGTCTCAGCATGGTCGCCATGTCATCTGAGAAGGCGGTTGACCAGTTGCCGGGCAGGGCCGGACGTCGGGAGTGGGTGGGACTCGCGGTCCTGGCTCTTCCGACGATTCTGCTGGGGCTCGACATGACAGTGCTGCACCTGGCCGCACCGATCCTCAGTGCCGATCTGGCCCCGAGCAGCTCGCAACTGCTCTGGATCGTCGACGTGTACGGATTCGCCGTGGCGGGCCTCCTGATCACCATGGGCACGGTCGGCGACCGGATCGGGCGTCGCCGGCTGCTGATGATCGGCGCGGCCGGGTTCGCGGTCGCCTCGGTGCTGGCCGCCTTCGCCACCAGCCCGGAACTGCTGATCGCCGCCCGCGCGCTGCTCGGGCTGGCCGGCGCCACCTTGATGCCGTCGACGTTGTCGCTGATCAGCAACATGTTCCGCGACCCGAAGCAGCGGCAGTTCGCGATCGCCGTCTGGATGACGAACTTCATGATCGGCGGGATGGCCGGGCCCTTGATCGGCGGCGTGCTGCTCGAGCACTTCTGGTGGGGCTCGGTGTTCCTGATCGGGGTGCCGCCACTGCTGATCCTGCTGGCGGCCGCCCCCGTACTGCTGCCCGAGTTCGGCAACCCGGGAGCCGGCCGGATCGACCTGACCAGCGTCGTACTGTCGACCGGTGCGATCGTGGCGGTCGTCTACGGCCTGAAGGAGACCGCGAAGGACGGCCCGCACCTCACCCCGATCGCCGTGATGGTCATCGGCCTGGTCGCGGGGTACACCTTCGTCCGCAGGCAACTGGGCCTCGCCGAACCCCTGCTCGACCTCCGGCTGTTCCGCCTGGCGGGATTCAGCGTCTCGCTCGGTGCACAGACCTTCGGCCTGTTCGTGCTGGCCGCGATGCAGTTCCTCACCGTGCAGTACTTCCAGCTGGTGCTGGGCATGACCCCGCTCGAAGCCGGGCTTTGGATGCTTCCGACGATGGTCACCGGCATCATCGGGACATTGGGCGCGCCGCTGGTCCTGCGCTGGCTCAGAGCCGGTACTGCGATGACCGCCGGCTTCCTGGTCGCCATCCCGGGCCTGGCGCTGATGGCCTTGTCCGGCCGCCTGCAGGTGGTGATCGGGCTGGCGATCGTCGGTATCGGCATACAGGTGGTCCTGGCTCTTACCTACGACCTGGTGGTCGGCAGTGCTCCGCCGGAGCGGGCCGGAGTGGCGTCTGGCATGGGTGAGACCGGCACAGAGCTGGGAATGGCTTTAGGGGTCGCGGTAGCAGGCAGTCTGGTGACAGCGATCTACCGGAGCCAGGTGACGGAGGAGACCCTGCCCCAGGGCATCCCCAGCGCTGCCAGGGACACGCTGGGAAGCGCAGTCGCCGTCGCTGAGCAGCTACCGGCTCCACTGGCCCGGGAGGTTCTCGAACTGACTCGCGGCGCGTACACGGACGGAGTACAGGCTGCGGTTCTGGTCAGTGCGGGGATCCTGGCTGTGCTGGCTGTGGCGACCGCCACCCTGTTGCGGAGGCCGAGGCGGGCCGGAGTACCCGATACCTTGGACTCGTGAGTACGCCGCGCACGCTGACGCTGCCCGACGGGGTCTCCCCCGCCACCCTCGAGACCGACCGTGGCACCTTCGCCACCTTGCGGGCCCAGCCCGACATCGGTACGCCGCTGGGGACCGTGCTCCTGGTCCCGGGCTGGACCGGCAGCAAGGAGGACTTCACGCCGCTGGTGGATCACCTGGCTCGCTACGGGTGGATCGCCGTGGCGGTGGACCAGCGCGGCCAGTACGAGACCCCCGGCCCGGCCGAGCCCTCGGCGTACACGCTGGCCGAGCTCGGCGCCGACGTGGTGGCCATGAGCAAGGCGCTCGGCGGCTACAGCCAGTTGGTCGGGCACTCGTTCGGCGGGCTGGTCGCGCGGGAGGCCGTGCTGATCGACCCGAGTGTGTTCTCCACCATCACTCTGATGTGCTCCGGCCCGGGCGCCTTCAGCGACGAGGCGAAGCGGCAAGGGCTGCAGATGCTCGCCTTCGGCCTGGACAACCTGCCGATCGAGCAGGTGTACGACCTGAAGCTGGAGCACGACAGCAAGGGACCGCAGTACGTCGCTCCGGCCGAGGACATCGCCGCGTTCCTGCGCAAGCGCTTCACCGGGAACGTGCCGGCCGGCCTGGCCGCGATCACCCGGCGGCTGATGGACTCCGACGACCGGACCGAGCAGTTGGCCAAGTCCGGGGTCCGGGCCCAGGTCATGTACGGCGAGACCGACGACGGCTGGCCGCTCCCGATCCAGGACGCGATGGCCGACACCCTCGGCGTGCGCCCGCAGATGATCGCCGACGCCGGCCACTCCCCCGCGATCGACCAGCCCGCTGCCACCGCCCGCATGCTGGTCGACTTCTTCCACGACCGCTGAGGCCCTGAAGATCCCGAGCTGAGCCGAAGGTGACGCGCCGGGCAGCCCATGAGCTGCCCGGCGCGTCTCGGAAGGCCGGCCTGGTGCAACAGGCCCGGCGATGGTTCAGGGACGCAGTGCCGAGAGGGCCGGCCACTCCGCCGCGACGGCGAAGCGGTCGTGCCACTTCGGTGCCGCGGCGAAGCCCGTACCGGTGGACTTCCCCACGAACACATCGACCGCGTCGCCGCGGGTGAAGGTGACGACGACGGTCCCGCCGGTGCAGGTGACCACGTCGTCGCGGCCGTCACCGTCGACGTCGCCGGTCATCGGAACTCGTTGCCGATCGCAAAGAAATCGTGCCACGTGAGGCTGTCTCCCACGAACGAGGTGCCGTTGGACTTCGCAACATACACATCGGCGAGGTCACCCGGGTGAAGGTCACCACGTCGTCCTTGCCGTCGCCATCGACGTCGGACTTCGTGCCCCGCTTGACGATCGCGCCCACCGCACCGCTGGTGGTCCCGGCGTTGCCGGCGGCATCGAGGGGCACCACCCGGTAGAAAGTTGCCGACCACCTCGGACAGCCTGGTGCAGGAACGCCGGTACCGAGGTGGTCCCGACCAGCGTCGCCGCGGCCGAGCCGTCCACGTGAACCCGTTCGTCACCTCCCGCTGCCGCTGAGCTCAACGCGCAGGGTGACTGGGGAGGGTTGCACCCCTGGATGGGGGTGAGATCCTCCCCGAATCTGGTCGTCTTGCCGGCCTTGGACAGCGCGGTGAAGTACGCCAATTGGCCGAACGTGCCGGCCGATCGGAGCAGTGACGGGTGTCAGCGGAGCGGCTTGACCTTTGGGCGCAGGGTGAGCTTGTCGAGGCCGATCGGGACGAGGGCGGCGCGGACCTTCTCGTCGAGGACGAGCAAGCTCACGGTGAAACCGTCGTCGCTCAGGCCCGGACCGCCAGAGCCCGACAGGCCCAACTGCTGGTCGAACACCGGAGTCAGCGCGGCCTGGAGTTGGTCCACGTCGGTGCGGCTGAAGCGCGCCCGGACCACGCACAGGTTGCCCTCGTAGACCTTCGCGATCTCCCGGCGGAACTCGTCGAGGTCACCGTGCGCGACACCGATCCTCACCACCACGGGCGCGTTACGGCTTCGCCCCTTCGGGTAGAGCACCGCAGGCCCGGTCACCTGGTTCGCCCGGGCGTCGAGCCACTTGATCATCGTCTGACTGCCGATGTTGCTCGGCTTGGACTGCCAGCCACCGGCCGGCGCGGCGCAGGGCACCGGCTCCTCGACGTACGGGTCCGGCTTCGAAGTCGGCATCGGGCCCTGCTCCTGGACCGTGATGGTGCGGTTGGACCAGACGCCCACCAGGTGGGCGGTTCCGCTCCGTACGCCCTTGGTGGTTGTCGGATTGCTGAGCTTGTCCAGGTCCAGCCCGACCAGCTTCACCGCGAAGGAGGCGGGGCACGACGGGGCCGGTTCCTTGCCGGGCGGATAGCCGATCGCGGTCTGGGCCAGGTCGGCGCAGAGGACCGGGTCCTTGCCCGGCACCGCGATCACCACGCCGTCGGCCGTCACCTTGTCGCCGTTGCGGACCAAGAGGTCTTCGGCCTTGCCGCTGTCGGTCCCCGGCGTGGCGTCCGTGGTCGCGGCGCTGGCGGGGCTCACCGGCGGGGCGACCGCCGGCTCCTTCGCGTCGGGGAGCAGGACGAGACCCGCCGCGATGGCGGCGACGCTCGCGGCCGCAAGTACCGGGACCCAGCGGCGCGGCCTTTTCGACTGGACGATGCGGTCGAGATCCGGTTCGGGCGCCGACGGCTGGCCCGCGCGCCACTGGGCGCCGGCCTTCGCCAGCAGGTCGTCGACCTTGTCGGTCGGGTTCATTCGCGGACCTCCAGCAGGGAGCGCAGGCGGGCCCGCGCGTCGGAAAGAGTCGATTTGACGGTGCCTTCGGAGCAACCCATCACGGCGGCGGTGTCGGCCACCGACAGATCGGCGAAGTAGTAGCAGTCCACGGCGAGCCGCTGCCGCGCCGAGAGTTCGCCGAGCGCCTGGTCCACGTCCACCAGCGCGTCGACGTCCGGCCGCGCCTCGACCGCGTCGTGATCCCCCAGCTCCGCGACCGGCCGCAGCTTCCGCACCGCCTTGCGCGCCTGGTCCGCGGTGATCGCGAGCAACCACGCCGACGGCGTACCACGCGACCCGTCGTACTGGCCGCGCTTCAGCCAGGCCCGCGCGAGTGCCTCCTGGACCACGTCATCCCGATCGGCCCCGACCGCCAGCCGAGCAGCCAACCGCGCCATCGCCGGCAGATGCGGCCGCACCCACTCGACGAACCCCACCCCATCCCCAGGCGGAGCCTTCACGGGCGTCGGCTCATCGGTCATCGTCGCCATACCTTGTCTACCCCGAAACCCCCGCTCCGGTTGGCCCTCTCCCGCAACTCAACGAACCCCACGCCGCCAAGTCACACCCCAACACCCTCCCAGACTTATCCACAGATCTCCTTCACCCACCCCACAGCCCACCTCCACCTCCCTACGGTTGAACCACCAACCCCCAGGGAGCCCCCATGCCACCGCCCGGCTTAGCCCACCTACCTGAGCCCAAGGACCTCCACGCCCAGCTCAACTCCGGGCGGCCCCTGGACTGGGGCGACCCGGTCCCCACGAAGGACGAGATCGCCGCCGAGTTCGGCCCCGATGCCACCAGACGCAGTCTGACCCTGCTTGCTCGCGCTTCCGAGATCGAACAACAGGTCACGGACGACGTGGTGTCAACGGTCGGGCCTGGCGCCGTGGCCTACCAGCTGGAGAACCGGCTCAAGTCTCCCCATTCGCTCGCCCGGAAGCTGCAGAACCGCGAGGGCAGCAACTTCGACGCCCAGCCGCTCGAGGACTTGATCCGGTACACCATCGTGGCACCGGACCCGGATGACATCGTCAAGACGGCTTCGGCAGCCTGCGACTCCCTGATGGCGAAGGGTTGGACGATGGAGTCTGCGCATCACTCCTACGTCGACGACAGCCGGTACAAGGGACTGCATCTGTTCCTGGAAATCCATGGGGAGAGGGTGGAGTTGCAGCTCCACTCCCGAGAGTCCATCGACGTCAAGACACGGACGACCCCGCTCTACCTCATCGAGCGCGATCGCCAACAACCCAAGAGCAGCCGCGACACCGCACGCCAGGAATGCATCGCGCTGTCAGACCAGATGAGGCAGCCCGCGGGCATCGACGACCTCGCCGTACTGGGCGGGGTTGCCGTGAGCACCAGACGTTACGGTAAGGGGCGCCAGCAGCCGAAGCCGCGCGGGGAGGTTGCCCAGGCAGCGCAACCTCAGGCGGCTCCGCGGCAACGATTGAATGCCATCTACAAGGACGGGATCTCCCAATGACGCGGCTCTTTCTGGTGACACAAGGCGAGCGGAAGATCTGGGTGGCGGCCTTGATCGATGAGGATATCTGGACCTATGTCGGCAACACCGGCAAGTTCCACCGCAACGACGGGGTGCGGCACGACTACTTCATGCTCAACGAAGCGGAGTACTCCGAGATCGGCATCACCGAAGCCCGCCGACTGATCGGCAGCGGCGTCGGGCTGGTCGACGAGCACCAGATCCCCGCCTCCCTCCAGAAGTGGCGAGAGGACCCCGGGGCCATGGACCCCGACATCGTCTTCGCCTCCCTCGCCGCCGACCTCGACTGATCGAATTGCCTCAACTGTTGCCGATTCCTGAGGGTGGGGTGGCGTAGAGCTTGGCGATGATGGATTCGATGGTGGGTTCGGTGACGGAGAGGTCTACGAGGGGGTAGTCGGCGGCTATTTGGGCTACGAGTGGGGCGGCGCTGGTGGTGGTGGGGAAGGTCAGGTGTTGGCGGGGGCCGTCGATCTTGGTGACGGTGGTGCCGGGGATGGTGATGGGTGGGTGGGAGGTGGCCAGGTCGACGATGAGGGTGCGCGGCGCTGACTGGCTGGCGCGGAGTCCTTCCAGGGTGCCGTCGTAGACCTGGTGGCCGTGGTCTATGACCATGACTCGGGAACACAGAGCCTCGATGTCGTCCAGGTCGTGAGTCGTCAGGATGACGGTGATCTGGCGTTCCTTGTTCACCTGGGCGAGGAATGCGCGGAGGCGGGCCTTGCTGATGATGTCGAGGCCGATGGTGGGTTCGTCCAGGTAGACGATCTCGGGGTCGTGGAGCAGGGCGGCCGCGATGTCGCCGCGCATGCGCTGGCCCAGGGACAAAGCCCGGACCGGTACGTCGAGCAGATCACCCAGGTCCAGCAGTTCCACGAAGGTGGCCAGGTTCTCGCGGTGGCGCGCACGCGGTACGCCGTACAGCTTCTGCAGTACTGCGAACGAGTCCTTCAGCGGCAGGTCCCACCACAACGTGGTGCGCTGCCCGAAGACCACCCCGATCCGCTTGGCGAGCTTGAGGCGGTTCCGCGACGGGTCCACCCCGGCCACCCGGATCGCGCCGGACGTCGGCACCAGGATCCCGGTCAGCATCTTGATCGTGGTGGACTTGCCCGCGCCGTTCGGGCCGATGTAGCCCATCACCTCGCCGGGCTCGACGCTGAAGGTGAGGTCGTCCACCGCGCGCACCTCCCGCCGGGTACGCCGCCAGCCGGTGCGGCGGGACACGGTGAAGGCGCGGGACACGTTCTGCAGTTCGATCACGCTCATCGGTTCAACTCCCTGTACTGCGGTAGCGACGGAGACCGCCTCGCCAGGCCAGCGACGCCAGCGCGACCATGACGGCGGCGACGGCGGGGGCCAGCAGGCCGATCCAGGACGGCAGTCCGAGTGGGGCGGGTTTGCCCAGCACGTAGAGCACCGGGTAGTAGTTCACGAAGGCCAGCGGAACGACGAAGGTGACAGCGCGGACGATGTCCTTGCCGAAGATGGTCAGCGGGTACTGCGTCAACTGCTGCCCGCCGTAGGTGAACGAGTTGGCCAGTTCGGCCGAGTCGACCGAGATGAACTGGAACGCGGCGCCGAGCACGAAGATCGTCGCGAAGATGATCGAGCCGGTGATCATCGACAGCACCAGGATCGTGCCCTTGGCCACCGTCCAGTCCAGCTCGAGCTTGCCCAGGGCAAGGATCAGGACGAACCCGGCCTGCAGCGGACGGCCGAGCCGGCGCAGCGCGAAGTTGTCCGCCACCGCCTGGATGAAGGCCGGCGCCGGCCGGATCAGCCAGACGTCGAGCTCGCCGGTCCGGATCCGCTGCCCGACCCGCTCGACGGAGCCGGTGGCCAGGTCTGCCAGTCCGAGCGTCATCGACGCCGTGCCGTAGAGCAGCGCCATCTCGGCCAGGCTGAAGCCGCCGAAGGACTCGATGTGGCTGAACATCAGCAGCACCGCGATGAAGTCGAAGCCGGTGACCAGCGCGGTGCCCAGCAGCGTCAGCGCGAACGACAGCGGGTAGGCCAGCGAGGACCGCACCCACATCGTCACCAGCAATCGGTACTGTCCCGGCCAGGCCATTGCGCTCCGCGCCCATGGGGGAAACGAAGGCGAGGAATCAGCCACCGGCGATCACCACCTTCCGGGTCGCGAAGTACGTTGTCAGTTGCCCGATCAACACCAGCACGGCGATCCAGAAGAGCTGGAACGCCAGGGCCGAGCCGACCCCACCAGGGTTCCGTCCCAGCCACACGTCGATCGGCACCTGCAGGGTCGCCGCCCATGGAGTCGCCCGAGCGACCTCGCCGATCCAGCCGGGGAACACCACCAGCGGCAGGATCGCGCCGGAGAAGAACAGCGACAGCACCAGCCCGAGGCTCTCCACCCCGCGGGAGTCGGTGATCCAGAACCCGGACAGCGCGATCAGATACCGGATCCCGAAGCTCACCATGATCCCGAACGACACCGCGACGGCGACCGCGAGCCACTGCGCCGCCGACGACGGGAAGTTCAGGTCGAACACCAAGGCCCCGACCAGCAGCGGAGCGCCACCGCGGGCTAGCAACTGGAAGGCCGCCCGCCCGGCGTCGACCGAGAGCCACCAGAGCATCAAGTGGGTCGGCCGGTACAGGTCGACGGCGATCTCGCCGCTCCGGACCCGCTCGCCCAGCTCGATC
The DNA here is from genome assembly GCF_039530625.1 of Kribbella sancticallisti. Taxonomy (NCBI): domain Bacteria; kingdom Bacillati; phylum Actinomycetota; class Actinomycetes; order Propionibacteriales; family Kribbellaceae; genus Kribbella; species Kribbella sancticallisti. Next base: position 180,558 of record NZ_BAAAOS010000049.1, read on the forward strand.
GTGGTGGTCGCGCCGAAGATCCCGACCGGCATCAGCAGCCCTTGCTGCAGCCAGACGAACGTGAGCGCATCGGACACGTCGTACCCGCCGAGCCCGGGCCGGGAGCCCCACAGCGTCAGATAGACGCCGCAGAAGATGAAGCCGAACACCGTGTTGGTGAAGGCCCCGGACAAGGTGGCGATCCGGTACGTCGAGAACCGGCGGAACGAACGCACCGCGATCGCCCAGTACACGCCCACCGCAACCTCCTTCGCGCACTCGGGAAGCGGTGTCCGAAAGCCCTCCGCCGAGTCGTGGCGCACGCAGAACTACCCCCGATCCGTCAGGACCGGGGGGTTCGGACACCACTGTGGCGGCACGCCGAAGGTGCCGTTGTCAAGGGAAGGAGACGGACAGTACGCCGGTCAGCGGCCGGGCGTCAACCCAGATCAGACCTCAGCTGATCTCGGCCTCCAGCACCCGAGCGAGCAACGTCGCGAACTGCCCCGGGTGACTCGCATACCCGTTGTGGCCGCCCGGGAAGCTGACCACCGGCCAGCCGATGTGCTCCGACAGCACCGCCACCGGCCGGGCCGGCAGGTGATTCGCCGCCTCCCGCCCAGCCGCCGGAACCACCTTGTCCGCCAACTGACGCAGCGCCTCGAGATCCGGCTGATACCGGGTGAACGGCAACAACTTGTGCGCGAAGTACGTGCCCAGGTTGGCCTCGGTCCGGTCCAGCAATTCCCGGTACTCCGGGCGCAGGTCCTCAGGCGCGGGCAGATCGTCCTCATCCAGTCCGGTGCCACCGAGGTAGAGCAGCTGGGCCATCTGCGCACCCTCCCGGTGGAACGTGTCGTGCACGTCCTGGAAGAACGCCCGGGACGTCTCGGCGTCCGGCAGCACCTCGACACACGGCGGCTCGTGCGCGACGAGCATCCGGACCCGCTCCGGGTACCTCCTGATCAGCTCGAGCCCGGTGATCGCGCCGGTCCCGGTGCCGAACACGAAGGCCGGCTCGTCCGCCGACAGCAGATCAATCAAAGCCAGCGCATCCCCCACCGAAGCATCCACCTGCCCACCAGCCGGCTCCCCACCGGCCGGCACCCCGGAGTACGGACTCCTCGAATTCCCCCGCGGGTCATAGGCCACGACCCTGTACTCCGCCCCGAGCTCCCCGACGATCCCGTCGAAGGCACCGGAGTCACTCTCGCCATCGGCGATCAGCAACACCATCGGCCCACCACCGGTGACCTCGTAGTGCAACATGCCCCCGGGCACAGCCAGTTGATCGATCGTCCTGACAGTCATAGGTCACCCTCCAGATCTCGGTGACCCAAGACTCACCTCCCCCACTGGCACCCCACGCACATCCCGCTGAGACGGCGGTGTCAGCCCGCTTCGGCCTCGGCTTCGGCGATGGGGGCGGGGAGGCCGTCGGTTTCATCAAGGCCGGACCACGGCGAGCGGGGTGGGGCTGCTCGGCGGCCTTCGGGGCAGATGCGGACGAATTCGCACCAGCCGCAGCGTGCGCCGGGTTCGGGTGGGAAGGCCGCGTCGGCTTCGGCCGGGGTGAGGCCGTCGTACCAGCGGGATTCGGCGGCCGAGGCGTCGTCGGCGATGGATTCGGCGCGGTGCTGGTGTTCCGCGAGCGAGGCGTCGTCGTGGTCGGCGGCCGCGATGGTGTTCGTGGGGAGGTGGTGCAGCTCGACCCGGGTGCACGGGCGGTGCAGGACGCGCCGCGCGCCGAGCACGTACAGGGCCATGGCGAGCGAGGACGAGGCGTCCGCGCTGGTCAGTGGGCGCCGGCCGGTCTTGTAGTCGACGATCACGAGCTCGGTGCCGCCGCTGCCATCCCGCGCCGGGCGCTCGTCGATCCGGTCGACACGCCCGCGCAGGCTGGCCCGGGCGGTGGTGAAGACGACGGTGCGCTCGACGCCGCGCGGTTCGAAGTACGGGTCGATGTCGTGCAGGTAGTTGGTCAGCATCTCGACCGAGCGCTCGCGCCACTTCACCGACTGCTGCTCGTCACGGAAGCCCTCGTGCCGCCAGCTCGCCCGCAGCTTGCCGACCGCCGCAGCCGTCGTACGCCGCGACGCGGGCCAGCGCCAGAACTCCGCCAGGGACTCGTGCACGACAGCACCGACCGTGTTGTGCGCCCAAGGCGGTCCCTTCTGCGGCCGGGGCGTCTCCAGGTAGGTGTAGCGGTACCGGCGCTTGCAGTCCGCGAAGTTGAGGAGCTTCGTCGGCGTCGCCACGAACAGCTTCTCCGGCATCCCGGGCAGCATGTCGTCCAACTCAGCCCGCCTTGATCAGTTCTCTCGAATGAAGGCCGTCACCGCGTCGGCCACCAACTGCACCGCGATCGCGCTCAGCAGCAGACCGGCGATCCGGGTGACCAAGAGGACGCCGTTCTCCCCCAGCACCCGCATGATCAGGCCGGAGAAGCGCAGCGTCAGCCACATCACCAGGTGGATCAGTACGATGCCGACCGAGATGGCGACCACGTCCGGCAGGGATCCGTCCGCCCGCTGCACGAACACCATCGTGGCGACGATCGCGCCCGGCCCGGCGAGCAGCGGAGTACCGAGCGGGACGAAGGCGATGTTCACGTTCTTCGTCTGGACCGGGTCCTCGGCCGTGTCGGTCAGCAACTGCAACGCGATCAGCAGGAGCAGCAGGCCGCCCGCGCCCTGCAGCGCGGGCAGGGTGATCCCGAGGTGGCTCAGGATCTGCTGGCCGAAGGCGGCGAACACGACGATCACGCCGAACGCGACCAGCACCGCCTGCCAGGCGGCCTTCTTCCGTACTGCGCGGGACTGGCCGGCCGTCAGCGAGATGAACACCGGCACGGTGCCCGGCGGGTCCATGATCACGAACAGCGTGACGAAGACCGAGCTGAGCAGCGACAGGTTGATGACGTCGTTCACGGCAGGTAGGCCTCTGGCACGGTCGCGGAACTGGCGGCCGCGTTCACCTTGGCGACCTCGAGGAGTCGCTGGAACTGCTCCGGCTCGGTGCTGTTCACCCCGAGCTCGTGATCGATCTTGCCGATCCCGTGGTGGTCGCTGGAGCCGGTGTAGATGATGTCGAGATCCCGCGCGATCCGGCGCAGCGCAGTACGGGACTCGGGTGAGTGGTCCTGGTGGTCGACCTCGATGCCGGCCAGGCCGTGCTCGGTGACCAGTTGGCCGATCCGCTCCGCGGTCATCACCTTGTGGCTGGAGCGGCCCCACGGGTGCGCGATCACCGGTACGCCGCCGGCCGCGCGGACGATGTCGATCGCCCGGCCCGGCTCGATCGCGTAGTGCGAGACATGCCCGGGGCGGCCGTCGGCCAGGAACCGGTCGAACGCCTCGCCGCGGGTGGCGACCGTGCCGTTGGCGACCAGCGCGTCCGCGACGTGCGGGCGGCCTACGGACGGCGTACCGGTCGCCTGGGCGAGGACCTCGTCGACGGTCAGGGCGACGCCCATGCCGTTCAGCCGGGCCACGATCGACGGGATCCGGTCGGTGCGGCCGTCACGCACGGTCGCCAGCTCGGTGGCCAGCGGCTGGTACGACGGATCCGGAAGGTAGCCGAGCAGGTGCACGCTGATGCCGTTCAGCTTGCAGGAGATCTCGATCCCCGGCACGAAGCCGATCCCGAGCTCCTCGGCGGCCCGCCGACCTTCGCCCCAGCCGTCGGCCGTGTCGTGATCGGTGAGCGCGATCACGTCCAGGCCGTCCCGCTTCGCGTGTGCGATCAGGACGTCGACCGGGTCGGTGCCGTCCGAGCGGTTCGAATGGGTGTGCAGGTCGATGCGCACGGGTGATCGGGGTCCCTTCTCTGGACAACTGTCAGCGCTGATGCTATCGGTGTCCGCCCCCGGGACCCTTATGGTTCTCCCCATGGATGCGGACCGCGTCGACTGCGTAGGCGCCCTCGTGTACGACGGGGAGCACCGGCTGCTGGTGGTTCAACGGGCCAACGAGCCGGGCCGCGGGCTGTGGTCGCTGCCGGGTGGAAGGGTCGAACCGGGCGAGGACGATCCGACCGCGGTCGCGCGGGAGGTCGCCGAGGAGACCGGGCTGCGGGTCGAGGTCGGGGAGTTCGTCGGCGAGGTCGAGCGGGACGCGCCGAACGGCAAGCTGTACGTGATCCGCGACTACCGCGCGGAGCCGGTCGGCGGGGCGCTCGTGGCCGGCGACGACGCCTCGGATGCGCGGTTCGTCAACCGTGAGGAGTTCGACAACCTCCCCACCGCCACTTTGCTGGCCTCCACTCTCGCCCAGTGGAACGCGTTGCCGGGATAATGGGTCGAGCGTTGGCGGGTGGGTGGCGGAGACTGCGGGGATGGACGACGCTGAGTTGGTCCGAGCGATCGAGGGCAACGCCGCTGAGCTGCTGATGCGGATGGGCGCGGCCGGCGGCGGTGGGCAGCGAGACGACGGCGGGGTGCGGTGGACGATCGGTGGGTCACCGATCGACTATCACAACGCGGTGGTCGGGGCCTCGCTGGACGACGACTCCGTTGACCGGGTGATCGCGGAATCCCTGCGGGAGCTGAGAGATCGCGGGGTGCCGGGTTGTTGGCATGTCGGCCCGTCGATGCGACCGCTGGATCTCGGCAAGCGGCTGGTGGCCGCCGGTTTCACGCAGGCCGGCGCCGAGCCGGGCATGGCGGTCGAACTGAGCCTGTTGACCGGAACTGCCGTCGAAGGGCTGCGGGTCGTCAGGGTCGGCAGTGACGAAGATCTTGCTGTGTGGGTGCAAACCCTGGGCCGAGGATTCGGCGAAGGGGTCAAGGAAGCCGAGTGGGTAGGCGAGGTCTACCAACGCCTCGGACTGGCAGATCCGTGGCGGCACTACCTCGGTTGGCTGGGCGACGAGCCGGTCGCGACGGCATCGATCTACCTCGGCGCCGGAGTTGCCGGGGTGTACTTCGTGATGACTGTTCCCGAGGCCAGGCGCCGTGGGATCGGGGGTGCGATCACGCTCGCCGCACTGCGGGAGGCGCAGGACTCCGGCGTTCGGTACGGCGTACTGGGGTCGTCGCCGGCGGGGCGGTCGGTCTATGCCGGGCTCGGGTTCCGGGAGTGCTGCGCGATCGAACTCTACGAGTGGTCAGGCGTTCCACTGGTGGACGGCGGGTGAGCCTCGATCCCAGCCGAGGATCGAGACGGTGGCCGTGTTCAGGACGAAGTGGCGACCCTCGGTGACGTCCAGTTCCAGCCAGCGGGCGGTCAGGCCGCGCAACGCGTGGGAGTGACCGAAGACCAGGACGTCGCCGTCGACCGCGGCGATCCGGGCGGTGACCCGGTCCAGCCGGGTCGAGACCTGGGCGGCGGTTTCGCCGTTGGGTACGGGGTTGTCCCAGACCGTCCAGCCGGGCACGGTCTCGCGGATCTCCGCGGTGGTGATGCCCTCGTAGTCGCCATAGTTCCACTCGACCAGATCGTCGTCGACCACGGCGTCCGGGAAGTCGGCCAGGTCGGCCGTACGCCGGGCCCGCTGCCGCGGACTCGTCAGCACGAGGTCGAACTGGTGCCCCGCGAGTCGCTCCTTCAACGACGCCGCGATCCGCTCCCCCTCCTCCGTCAGCGGCAGGTCCGTCGTGGACGTGTGCCGTCCCGACTTGCTCCACTCGGTCTCGCCGTGCCGGACCAGCCAGAGCCGGTCCGTTCGTTCACCTGGCTGCGCGTGTGTGGTCACGGGACTCATCGTCGCAGATCGGCCGTTCGGAACACGTGAGGTCTTGACCGATCGGTCCGGACAGGGCAGGGTCGAAACTGTAAGCGCTTCCACTTTCGCCGGAGAGGACCGCACGATGCCATCCGGACCGACCAGCAGGCCGGCGACGATCTACGACGTCGCGGCGCTGGCGAAGCTGTCGATCGCGACGGTTTCGCGTGTCCTGCAAGGGACCGGGCCGGTGTCGGCGAAGGCGCGGGCGCGAGTGGACCAGGCGGCGCACGAGTTGAACTACGTGCCGCTGCGAGCAGCCCGGAGCCTCGCGGTGCAACGGCACGAGGCGCACGGGCTGGTGCTGCCCGACCTGGCCGGACCGTTCTACGGCGATCTGTTGATGGGGTACGAGCGCTGGGCGGGCGAGCACGGGCAGAGCGTGATCCTGACCGTCACGCACGGCAATCCGGATCCGCAGCGGAGTCTGCGTGACCTGGCCGGACGGGTCGACGGAATCGTTGTGCATGGCAACGCACTCGGCCTGCCGGCGGTCCAGGACCTGCGCCGGGCGAACGTGCCGATCGTGCTGGTCGCCCATCCGCCGGTGACCGGTTGTGACTCGGTCCGGAGCGAGAGCGCCGCGAGCGCGGAGCAGTTGACCTCGCGACTGCTCGACCACGGGCGGGAGAACCTGCTCTTCGTCGGCGACCCCGCCAGTTCGTACGACGTGTCCGAGCGGTACGCCGGTTTCTCGGCGGCGTTGCGGGCGCACGGCAGGTCCGTGCCGGAGCCGGAACGGGTGCCGCTCACCGAGGACGCCGGCGCGACCTTCGCCAAGAAGTTGCTAGCAGCAACCGCTGTGGAAAGGCCGGACGGGTTGGTCTGTGCCAACGACGAGTTGGCGCTGGCTCTGCTCAGGAGCCTGGCGGCGGGTGGCATCGCGGTGCCTGAGGACATCGTCGTGACCGGGTGGGACGACGTGATGGCGGCGCGGTACGTGTCGCCGGGGCTGACCACCGTGCGGCAGCCGATGGCGGAGCTCGGCCGGCTGGCCGCCCAAAGACTGCACGAGCGCATCACCGGGGAACGGACCCGGGCGCGGAACGACGTACTGGCGACACAGCTTGTGCTGCGGGACAGCTGCGGCACGGGACCGGGGGAAGCACGGACAGCACCACCAACCGGTTGAGGAGAAAGCGATGTATACCCAGAACATGCGGCGCCGACTGGTGATCGGCGGCGCGGCCCTGACCGCGACGGCGCTCGCGCTGACCGGTTGCGGCCGCTCCGAGGACACCCCCGAATCGGCGCCCCAGGCAACCACCAGCATCGGCGACGGCCCCGCCACCGGCGAACTCACCGTGTGGGCGATGGGCACCGAGGGCGAGAACCTGCCCAAGCTGACCAAGTCGTTCGAGCAGGCCAACCCGGGCGTCAAGGTGAAGGTCACGCCGATCCCGTGGGACGCGGCGCACAACAAGTTCACCACCGCGATCACCGCCCAGTCGCTGCCCGACGCCGCGATGGTCGGCACCACCTGGATGGGTGAGTTCGCCGACCTCGGCGCGCTCGACCCGACCCCGGCCGGGATCGACACGTCCGGCTTCTTCGAGGGCGCGAACGAGACCACCAAGGTGGGCGAGACGAGCTACGGCGTCCCCTGGTACGTCGAGACGCGGCTGGTCTTCTACCGCAAGGACCTGGCCGCGAAGGCCGGGATCACCACGCCGCCGACCGACTGGGACGGCCTGAAGGCGATGGCGAAGGCGATGCAGGAGAAGGCCGGAGCGAAGTACGGGATCAACCTGCAGCCGGGTGGCTCGGGCTCCTGGCAGACGGTGATGCCGTTCGCGTGGTCCGCCGGCGCGGAGATCACCGGTGAGGACCAGAAGGAGTTCACCTTCGACACCCCGGAGATGCAGGAGGGGCTGAAATACTACCAGAGCTTCTTCACCGAGAAGCTGGCCGGCATCGACCTGCCGCCGAACCAGACCGAGGCGCAGTTCGTCAGCGGCCAGGTGCCGATGTTCATCTCCGGGCCGTGGATGGCCGGGTCGATCGCGAAGCTCGGCGGCGACAAGATCAAGCCGAACATCGGCGTCTTCCAGTTGCCCAAGAACAAGACCGCGACCTCGTTCGTCGGCGGCAGCAACTTCGTCGTGTTCAAGAACGGCAAGAACAAGGACTCCGCCTGGAAGCTGGTCAAGTGGCTGTCCGACGCCAAGACGCAGGCCGAGTGGTTCAAGCTGTCCACCGACCTGCCCGCGGTGAAGAGCGCGTGGGAGGACCCGAGCATCTCCTCCGACCCGCTGCTGCCGGTGTTCGGCAAGCAGTTGGAGGACGCCAAGGCGCCGCCGGCGATCGTGAACTGGGAGCAGGTCGCGACCGCGTTCGACGCCGAGGTGGAGAAGATGGCCAAGGCCGGCCAGTCCCCCGCCGACACGGCGAAGGCGATCCAGACCAAGGCCGCCTCGATCGGGACCGGTAGCTGATCGACGATGTCCTCCGCCACTTTGCAGGAGCCCCCTGCCCGCACTCGGCCGGCCGGCCGGCCGCCACGCCGCGGCCGCGGCGCGCTCAACCACCAGACCGCGGCCGCGTGGATCCTCGTCCTTCCGTTCGTCGTACTGTTCCTGGCCTTCACCGCCGGGCCGGTGCTCGGCTCGCTCGGGATGAGCTTCACCGACATGAGGCAGCGTGACCTGCGCACACCGTTCTCGGTGGAGGGCGTCGGGTTCGAGAACTACGCGAAGGCGCTGTCGGACGAGACGTTCCGCAAGGCCGCGCTCAACACGGCGTACTTCGTCATCGTCGGCGTGCCGCTGACTCTGGTCGTCGCGCTGGGAGCCGCGGTGCTGCTGGACCGGGGCGTGAAGAAGGTCGCCGGGCTCTTCAAGGTCGGCTACTACCTGCCGGTGGTGACCTCGATCGTCGCGATCGCGGTGATCTGGCGGTTCGTGCTGGCCCCGGAGGCCGGGCTGCTGAACACGGTGCTGGGCTGGTTCGGCGTCGACGGGCCGAACTGGCTGGCGTCGAAGACCTGGGCGATGCCGTCGCTGATCGCGATGGCGGTGTGGCGCAACTTCGGCTCCGCGATGATCATCTTCCTGGCCGGACTGCAGGGCATCCCGCAGTCCGTCGAGGAGGCCGGTCAACTCGACGGCGCCGGTGCCTGGCAGCGGTTCCGGTACCTGATCCTGCCGTTGCTGCGGCCGACGATCCTGTTCACCAGCGTGACCACCGGAATCGGTTACCTGCAGTTCTTCGAGGAACCGTTCGTGATGACCCAGGGCGGTCCGCTGAACAGCACGATCTCGGTGTCGATGTACACCTACCAGCAGTTCGGCTTCGGCAACTACGGCCTGGCCACCTCGATGAGCTACCTGCTGTTCGTCGTCATCGCCGTGATCACCTTCATCCAGTTCCGACTGCTGCGGGAGAAGTGATGCGCCGCACCTGGTGGGTCTATCTGATCGCCGTCCTCGGCCTGGTCGCGGTGGCAGCGCCGTTCGTCTGGATGCTGCTGGGCAGCTTCAAGACGCAGGGCGAACTGCTCCGGGTGCCGCCGACCTGGTTGCCCGAGGCACCGACGACGGAGAACTACGACGCCCTGTTCAACAAGGCGAACTTCCCGCGCTACTTCCTCAACTCGACGGTGGTGGCGCTGGTCGTGACGGCCGGCAACCTGCTGTTCTGCTCGATGATCGGCTACGCGCTGGCCAAGCTCCGCTTCCGCGGCCGGAACGCGTTGTTCGTGCTGGTGATGGCGACGCTGATGGTGCCGGGCATGGTCACCTTCGTGCCGCTGTTCGTCCTGGTCACCAACGCGGGCCTCGCGAACAGCTATCCCGGCCTGATCCTGCCGTTCCTGGTCTCGCCGTTCGGCGTCTTCCTGATGCGGCAGTTCTTCTCGGGGCTGCCGGACGACCTGATGGACGCCGGCCGGGTGGACGGGACCAGCGAGCTCGGCCTCTTCGCCCGGATCATGCTGCCGCTGACCAGGCCCGCCCTGGCCACGCTCGGCATCCTCACCTTCCTCGGGTCGTGGAACAACTTCCTCTGGCCGCTGGTGATCGCCCAGACCGAGGAGAAGTACACCCTTCCCGTCGCCCTGGCGCTGTACTCGACCGGACAGAACGCGCAGAACTTCGGCCTGCTGATGGCCGGCGCGGTCGTGGTCGTCCTACCGGTGCTGGTGATGTTCCTGGCCTTCCAGCGCCACGTCACCAAGGGCATCGCGATCACCGGACTCAAATAATCCCTACTTGGAGGCTCAGATGACCGCCAACATCAGCCGACGCACGTTATTAGCGGCAACAGGCACTGCCGCCCTCGCCGGTTCCGCCGGCCTCACCACCAGCTCGTACGCCGGTACGCACGGTGCGAGTGGCCCCGCCGCCGACCCGGGCGCCCTCCTCCGCGGCGGGTGGCATCCCAGCCGCGCCGAACGCGCCCTGGTCGGCCGCTGGGCCCGGGACACCTGGCGCAGCCTGGTCGCGATGACGGACGAGCGGACCGGCCTGCCCGCCGACAACATCGGCGAATCCGTCACGAACCCGGTGCGCAGCGGGTACACGTCGCCGACCAACATCGGCGGCTACCTGTGGAGCACCGTCGTCGCCCGCCGGCTCGGCATCATCTCCCCGCAGGAGTCGCTGCGGCGGATCACCCAGACGCTGACCACCATGACGAAGGTCGATCACCACGACCCGAGCGGCATGTACTTCAACTGGTACGACGAGGCCACCGGCGAGGTCCTCCGGGTCGACCCTGACGGCACCAAGGCGATCACGCCGTTCGTGTCCAGCGTGGACAACGGCTGGTTCGCGGCCGCGCTGATGGTGGTCCGCAACGCCGAGCCGCGAGCTCGCCGGCTGGCGGACTCGCTGCTGAGCAAGATGAACTTCGCCTACTACTACAACCCCGACGCGCGACCCGGCCTCGGGGCGGGGCTGATGCGGGGTGGCTTCTTCGAGACGCCGCCGCCGGACGAGGAGACCGACAAGGGCAACCACGTCGGTACCGGCCCGGACGTGTACTACCGCAAGTTCCACTACGACACCTGCAACACCGAGGCCCGGATCGCGCCGTACATCGGCATCGCCCGCGGACAGGTCCCGCCGGAGCAGTACTTCGCCACCTACCGGACCTTCCCGGACTCGTGCGACTGGTCCTGGGTGGAGCAGCGGCCGGTCGGCGTACACCGGACGTACCTGGGAATCGACGTGTTCGAGGGCACCTACTCCTACCGCGGGATGCGATTGGTGCCGTCCTGGGGCGGTGACATGTTCGAGTCGCTGATGCCGGACCTGTTCGTGCCGGAGTCGAGCTGGGCGCCGCGCAGCTGGGGGATCAACCACCCGCTCACCGTGCGGGCGCACATCGAGCACGGGCTCGACGACGCGAAGTACGGGTACTGGGGCTTCTCCCCCGCGTCGAACCCGCGCGGTGGGTACTCCGTGTACGGCGTGGACGCGATCGGCATGGACCCGGGTGGCTACCCCTCCGATCTGGAGGCGACCAACTACGACAAGGGCTTCGACGGATGCCGCGAGGGGACGAACCCCAACCCGACGTACGGGGACGGGGTGGTCACGCCGCACGCCGCGTTCCTCGCCATGCAGTACGCGCCGGGTCAGGCGATCGAGAACCTGGCGCGGATCGAGTCGACCCTGCACGCGTACGGCGGCGGCGGGTTCTTCGACTCCGTCGCGGTGAAGTCCGGGCTGATCGCCCGGCGCTACCTGTCACTGGACCAGGCGATGGTGATGGGTGCCATCGGCAACGTCTTCGGCGGCGACGTGATCCGGCGCAACTTCAGCGTCGGCGACGTCGCCCGGCGGGTCCGCCCGTTGATCGCGATGGAGCAGTTCTCTTCCGGCCTCGAGTGATTCTGGAGTTCCGATCCATGCAGCAGAGCGACGCGAAAACCGACTGGGACGAGCGGATCTCGGTCCGCAGCGACGAGTCCCGGGAGCTGGAGTTCCCAGACCTGGATCCGCCGGAGGAGGTGACGGCCGTCGGCGGGGTCGGCCAGGTCACCATCGACTGGTCGCCGGTGCCGGGCGCGGTCGGTTACGTGATCCTGCGGGGTGAGGACGACGCGTCGCTCGCGCCGGTGGACCACCACAGCGGAGACATCCTGTCGGTTCCGTCGCCGCCGTACGTCGACACCACCTGTACTCCGGGGACGGGGTACAGGTACGCGGTGGCGAGCGTGCCCGAGGTGACTGTTCACGGTCGGCCGGGTGCGTCGGTGGGTGCTGTTCCGCTGGTCGGGGACGGCGACCCGCCGGTCGTGCGGCTGTCGGTGGATTCCGTTGCCGAGGGCACGGAGTTGGCGAAGCCGTGGGTGTCGATGATCGGGAGTGAACGGCTCAGCCAGCTGCTCTGCAAGGACCGCAGTGGTGGTCGGGAGATCGGTGTTGAGCTCGAGCAGGCGTTGCGGCGGATGCACGACGAGATCGGTGTGCGGACCGTGCGGGCACATGCGATCTTCCATGACGACACCCGGGTCTACACCGAGGCCGATGGCGAGCCCGCCTACGACTTCGCGGTGGTGGACGCGATGTACGACAAGTTGCTCGGGATCGGGCTGCGGCCGGTGGTCGAGCTCGGGTTCATGCCGCGGGATCTGGCGTCGGATCCGAGCAAGACCGTGTTCGAGTACGGCGCGATCATCTCGCCGCCGAAGTCGTGGGAGCGGTGGGGTGCGCTGGTCGAACGGCTGGTGTCGCACCTGGTCGAGCGGTACGGGCTGGACGAGGTGCTGGGCTGGGACTTCGAGGTGTGGAACGAGGCCAACCTCGAGGTCTTCTGGTCCGGCACGAAGGCCGAATGGATGCAGTTGTACGACGTGACCGCCGCCGCGGTGAAGTCCGTGGATGCCCGGCTCGCCGTCGGCGGTCCTTCCTCGGCGGCGGCGGGGTGGGTCGACGATTTGCTCGCGCATGCGGCGTCGGTGGGGTCGCCGGTCGACTTCGTGACCACGCATACCTATGGCAGCCCGCCGCTCGACGTACAGGCTTCGCTGGATCGGCATGGGTTCGGTGACGCGCGGATCATGTGGACCGAGTGGGGCGTGACGCCGACCCACTTCAACCCGATCAACGACTCGGTGTTCTCCGCGGTGTTCCTGCTGCGGGGGATGAAGTCGGCGGCGGGGCGGGTGGACGCGCTGGCGTACTGGGTTGCTTCTGATCACTTCGAGGAGCTTGGCCGGCCGCCTCGGTTCTTGCATGGTGGCTTCGGTTTGCAGACCGTCGGCGGGCTTCCGAAGCCGCGCTTCCACGCGATGTCGCTGCTGAGCCGGCTCGGGCCGGTCGAGTTGCCGGTCTCGTGGGATGGAGACGGCGGTGGGAGTTTGATCGAGGCGTGGGCTTCCCGTGACCGCGATCGCGTTTCTGTGCTGCTCTGGAATCTGACTCTCGATCAGTCCAAGGCCGCTGGGTCGGCAGACCTGACCCGTACCATCAAGCTCTCGCTGCCCGGCGTCGACCCGACCTGGAAGGCGACCGCCACCTGGCTGGCTCCGGGCCTCGGCTCCGGCGACGTGGTGGCGGAGGCAGCCGAACTAGGCGTCGGCGACTGGCCGACCGACGACCAATGGGTAGATCTCGCCGAACGCAGCAAGCTGAAGACCACCGCCGTGCCGTCGGAAGCCGGCGAGGTCACCATCACCCTGCAGATGCCGTCCGCAGTCCTCCTCGAATGGCGCCCACCAACCACCTGATCATCCGCCAACCTCCGGGGGCAGCGCCTCTGGAGGTTGTCTGTTGGATTGAACGGTGCTGCCTGGCTGGGCACGCGAGCTCGCAGAAGTTGTTGGCGTGTTAGTCGACTGGTGGGCGGCTGGTGTGGGGTCGGCCTGCTGGTGTGGGGTCAGTCGACGGGTGTCGGGCGGCCGGGGTGGTCGCCGCCTCGGGCGTCGAGGTAGGACTGTTTCGGGACCATCACCTTGCGTTTGAAGAGGCAGACGACGGTGCCGTCCTGTTTGTAGCCCTTGGTTTCGACGTGGACGACGCCTCGGTCGTCCTTCGACTTCGACTCCCACTTGTCCAGCACCGTGGTCTCGCCGTAGATCGTGTCGCCGTGGAACGTCGGCGCGATGTGGCGCAGGGACTCGATCTCCAGGTTCGCGATCGCCTTGCCGCTCACGTCGGGGACCGACATGCCGAGCAGGATCGAGTAGATGTAGTTGCCAACTACAACATTTTTGCCGAACTGGGTGGTCTGCTCTGCGTAGTTCGCGTCCAGGTGCAGCGGATGGTGGTTCATGGTGAGCAGGCAGAACAGGTGATCGTCGGACTCGGTCACCGTCTTGCCAGGCCAGTGCTTGTAGACCGCGCCGACCTCGAACTCCTCATAGCTACGCCCGAACTGCATCCCTGCTCCTTCCGTCACCGCCCATGGTTACCCGAAAGTAGTCCCCGGGGCAGCCCCGACGCACGTGGCCTTCCTCTCACCGCGACCGCCGACCGAACGGCCCGATCTGGAAGCAGTGACCACCGGGCACTGCCGCGGCCGGTCCACCCCGGCAGGGCCCGCGTCACCTTCAGGTGAGCGATCCGTAAGCCGATGCTGCTTTCCTGGTCATCTGGGGCCGATGTGCCCGGAGTTCGGACTCCGGGCCGGGGGAAGGACAGCATGCTGCGGATTCATTTCAGTGCCGAGGACCTTGCGCGAACCACGCTGTCAGCGGAGCCGGATCCGCTCTGGGAGGTACTGCTCAGCCTGCACATGCTGCAGGTCGAGGACGGTCCGTTGCAGTATGGCGCCTGGCGGCAGCGGATGCGTCGCAGACTGCCCCGGGAGACGGTGGGTCCGCTGGCAGCGCTGGCTCCGCCGGTGGGCTACTCCCCCGACTTCCTCACTCCGCTCACCCGGTCCGGCGAGTTCGGCGACGCCGTGGACGAGATGCTGTCGGCGCCACGTCAGCGGGTCCGGCGAGACCTCTCCAGGCTCTCCACCCGGCGGACCGCGGCGAACTGGGTGCGGCAACTCGCGGAGGCACGGCCCGAGACCCTGCACCGGCTCGGCCACTCCGTCCGCGTCTACCACCGATCCGCGCTGGCGCCGTACTGGCCGTCGCTGCGGTCGGCGGTGCAGGCGGATCACCGGACCCGCATGCGAGACCTCACCAACGGCGGGGTGGCTGCGATGCTGGCCGGCATCCACCCGCAAGCGCGCTGGGGGCGGGACCAGGTGCTGGAGATCTCCTCGTTCCCGGACGATGACATGCACCTGGACGGCCGCGGCCTGCGCTTGCAGCCGTCGTACTTCTGCTGGGAGAACCCGACCAAGCTGATGGACGACGCACTGCCGCCGGTGCTGGTCTTCCCGATCAAGCGGGCAGCCGGACTACTGCATGCGGATCGGACCGCCGGCAGCACCCAGGAACACCTGGCCGCACTACTCGGACGGACCCGGGCAACCGTACTTGCGTTGACCGTCAACGGCTGTACTACGACCCAGTTGGCCGGCGCCTGCAAGGTCACCCTGGCGACGGCGAGCCACCAGACCGCAGTACTGCGGGACGCTCGGCTGATCGTGTCGCGGCGACAGGGGAAGTCCGTGATCCACCGCGCGACTCAACTGGGCCACGCTCTGTTGGAAGGTGGCGACCCTTGGTCAGGGGACACTAACCTGCATGAGTCCCGCGTTCCGTCTCCTAGGGCCGATAGCGGTCCTTGAAGAGGGACTGGAGATCCCGATCGGGGCTCCTCGCCTGCGGACCCTGCTGGCCGCCCTGCTGGTCAACGCGAACCAGACCGTCACGTTCTCGGAGTTGGTCCTCTGGCTGTGGGGTGGTGAGCCACCGGCTCAGCCGCAGCGTGCTCTGCACACGGCCATGTCACGGCTGCGAGCCGTGCTCGGCCCGAACGCCGGTCTGCACACCGTCACCGGCGGCTACCGGCTGGACGTGGAGGACGAGCAGTTGGACCTCCGTCAGTTCCGGGTGCTTGCGGCCGCAGGCACCATCGAGGACCTGACGGCGGCTCTGAAGCTCTGGGAGGGCGAGGCGCTGACGGGTGCGCTGGACTACCCCGTCGTACGGGATCAGCGGGAGGTCCTGCAGGAGGAGTGGATCCGGGTCACGGAGCAGTTGATCGACGCCCGGCTGGCCCTGCGGGAGCACGCCGAACTGGTCCCGGAGCTGACCGCCCTCACCAAGCAGTACCCGTTGCGGGAGCGGTTCTGGGCCCAGCTGATGCTCGCTCTGAACAACTCGGCCCGGCAGGCTGACGCACTGGCGGCGTACCACGAGTTGACCGCCCTGCTGCGGGAGGAGCTGGGGATCGACCCCGGCGAGGAGATCCGTCGCGTCCACCTGGCCGTCCTGGCCGGAACGAACGATGGTCCTCCGGCTGCGTCTGCACCGCGTCAGTGGCAGGTGCACCGCCAGCTCCCGATGGACATCGGGGACTTCGTCGGCCGGCAGGACGAGGTCGACGCCATCGTGGTCCGGCTGACCAGTCCAGCGGCTGTGCCAGTGGTCACCATCAGCGGTCCACCCGGTGCCGGGAAGACTGCCCTGGCTGTGCGCGTGGCCCACCGGCTTCGGAACAGATACCCCGATGGCCAGTGGTACGTCCGGCTGGACGGCGCTGGTGACTCCGAGCGGGACCCCCTGGAAGTCCTGCGCTTGCTGCTCGAACTGGCTGGAGCAGAAGCACTCGCGGGTGATGCTGACACGCTCTCTGCCCGACTGCGCTCGCTTCTGGCTGACAAGCAGGTCTTGATCCTGCTGGACGATGCCAAGGACTCGCAGCAGGTACGGCCGTTGTTGCCGGGCTCGCGGAACAGCGCAGTACTGGTGACAAGCCGGAACGAGCTAGCCGGCTTGAGCGTGCTGGACAGCGCGTTGGGCACCACGGTCGCAGTACTGGAGTTGGGTGAGGCCGTCGAGCTCCTGCGAGCGGTAGTCGGTGCAAAGCGGGTCGATCGGGAGCCGCAGGCGGCAGAGGAACTTGCGAGGTTGTGCGGCTGTCTACCGCTCGCCCTGCGGATCGCCGCCAGCCACCTGGCCCTCCGCACGGACGACTCGATCGCCGTGTACTCCGAACAACTCCGCGGCAGCAACAGGTTGCTCGCACTCTCAGTGGTCGGGGAACCCGATGCGGCTGTCGAGGGAGCCTTCGCCCGTTCGTACGACGCGCTGCTCCCCGCGTCGAGGCGGTTGTTCGCCTTGCTGGGTCTCGTGCCCGGGCCGGACGTGACAGTGCCGCTGGTAGCCGCGCTGCTCGGCACAGTCGACCGTGAAGCCGCGCAGTTGCTCGAGAGCCTGGTCAACGCCAACCTGGTCGTTCGCCAAGCCGACCGGTACCGCATGCACGACCTCATCCGCCTGTACGCCGAACAGCGGGCTGAGGTGGAGCCAGACACCGAGGCGGCCTGGCAGCGCCTCTGCGACTGGTACCTGTCGACGGCTGACGCGGCAGCGCGGTTCGATTACCTCCTCCCGGTGCGACTGACTCCGCAACAGGGAGCGGGGGTCTTCAGCACAGCGGCTGAGGGCCACGCCTGGCTGGAACAGGAGGAGGCCGGACTGGTCGCCCTGATCAAGCGGGCCTCCGAACGAGGGCCGGCCAAGATCGCCTGGCAACTGGCAGACGTTCTGAAGCACTACCTGACGGTCAACCACCGAGTCGATCCCTGGCGGGCGATCGTCCTGGCCGGACTGGCGGCAGCGAGGTCGACAAACGACCTCGGCGGCCAGGGAGCGATGCTGCACAGCCTCGGCGCCCTGCAGTTCATCAGCGGCGACAACTCGGCCGCCATCAGCTCGGCAAGCCAGGCCGCGGACCTCTATGCCCGGGCAGGCTTCGGCCTCGGCTATGCGGCTCTGCTCTGCAATATCGGGATGGCTCTGGACGACCAGGGAGAGTCCCCGAAGGCCGCCGAACTGCTGGAGCGCGGCATCGCCGGTCTGCGCGAGTTCGACCGGCCCGGAGCCCTGGTCAACGCGTTGAACAGCCTGAGCAACGTCGAGTGCAACCTCGGCAACTTGGACGCGGCCCTTGCCGCCGCGGACGAAGCTGCCGCGACCGCACCCGACACCCGTACCAGGACGGTGGCTCTCTTCAATCGCGGCGTGGCCAACCGCCTCCTCGGCAACCTGACGCAAGCGGAGACAGACCTCAGTGAGGCCGCTCATGCCGAGGACGAGTCACTGCCGCTGCAGTACGAGGCGGCCATGCTCTATGCGGACCTGGGCTATCTGGAAGAAGCCGAGAGCTGGGCAAGGCGGGCGTTGACCCGCAGCCACGGCAACGGCCAGCCGTGGCACGAGGCCGCCGCCCTGAACGCTCTGGGCACCATCTGCAGCCTGCGGGGCCACTGGAACGACGCCGCGCGCTACCACCAGGCAGCCGGCGGCATCGCCCGGAGCAACGGCCACCGGGCCACTGTCGCCGATTCGGTGCTGGGCCTGGCGGAGGCGGACCTGGGCAGAGGGCAGCCGGAACGCGCCGCGGAGTTGGCCAAGCAGGCGGTGCTGTCCGCTCGCCGGCTCGGCCACCGCGTTCTCGTCTGCCGTGCTCTCCTGCTGCTCGCCGCGGTCGAACCGGCCGCCGGACATGCCACCGAGGCGGCGGCGATCCAGGCCGAGACCGGCTACCACCCCGGCAGCCGGGGCACTAGTTCGACTGCTCCGGCAGGCGAGGGGCCACCTCACCCTTGAGGGCCAGCTTGGCCAGGTGGTTGCGCGCCTCTTCGGCCAGCTTGAAGTCGCACAGCACGTCGTACGTCGTCGCCACCACCGCGGTGCGCGAGGTGAAGTCGCGGCGGCCGCCGAGCTGGGCGTAGCCGATCGCGCCGAACGCCATCCCGAACAGCGCACCCAGCACCACACCGGTGATCAGGGCGGCCAGCCAACCGCCGTCAGTGGTGAACAGGCCGAGCAGCACGCCCACGAACAGGCCGAACCAGGCACCGCTGGCCAGGCCGGCGGTGAGAGCCCGCCCCCAGGTCAGCCGGCCGGTGATCTTCTCCACCTGGCGAAGGTTGTTGCCGACGATGGTGGTGTGCTCGACCGGGAACTTCTCGTCCGAGAGGTAGTCGACCGCTCGCTGCGCCTCCCGGTAGGTGTCGTAGGTCCCGATCGTCAGGCCGGTCGGCCGGGGGTCTATCGAACCCATGCCCTGCGTGGTCATCGTCGTTCCTCTCCGCTTGCTTCCAACTCCATCATTGCCGACGGCTGGTGACGGCACCTTGATAGCCTCGCGGTGATGACCGGCTGGAAGTGGGACATGAGCGCGACACGCCGGGTCGGACGTGTCTTCGCCAGGCGTTCCGCGGGCGGCCCGGAGCCGCTCGACCTGGTCGGCAGCGGCAAGCTCGAGGGCGCCCTGGTCGACTGGGCGTTCTACCGCGACGGCCGCCGGCAGTCGAAGGTCGGCTCGTACGTCGACGCCCTGATCCGGGCCCGGCGCGGCGACGGATTCGTCTGGATCGGCCTGTTCGAGCCCAACGAGCACCAGCTGACCGTGATCGGCGCGGAGTTCGGCCTGCACGCCCTGGCACTGGAGGACGCCACCGAGGCGCACCAGCGGCCGAAGCTGGAGCGCTACGAGGACACCCTGTTCGCAGTACTGAAGACTGTGCGGTACGTCCCGCACGGCGACCTGACCGCCACCAGCGAGGTGGTGGAGTCCGGCGAGGTGATGGTCTTCTGCGGGCCCGGGTTCGTCATCACCGTGCGGCATGGGGAGCACGGCGAGCTGGCCGGGCTGCGCCAGCGGCTCGAGGGCGAGCCCATGAGGCTCGCGGCCGGGCCGGGCGGAGTACTGCATGCCATCGCGGACCAGGTGGTGGACAGCTACCTGGCCGTGGCCGACGCGGTTCAGTCCGACATCGACCAGATCGAGATCGAGATGTTCAGCCCGCGCGGCTGGCGCAACATCGAGCGGGTCTACCAGCTCAAGCGCGAGGTGCTGGAACTGAAGCGGGCGGTCGCGCCGCTGGCCGGGCCGATGCGGGCGCTGTCGACGCTGCGGCACCCGCTGATCGGCGACGAGACCAGGAACTACTTCCGCGACGTCGACGACCACCTGCTCCGGGTGAAGGAACAAGTGGTCTCCTTCGACGAGTTGCTCAGCTCGATCCTGCAGGCCGGGCTGGCCCAGGTGCAGGTGTCGGAGAACGAGGACATGCGCCGGATCTCCTCCTGGGTCGCCATCCTCGCGGTGCCGACGATGATCGCCGGGGTCTACGGGATGAACTTCGACAACATGCCCGAGCTGCACTGGAAGTACGGCTACTTCATGGTGCTCGGGCTGATCGCGACGGTGTGCTTCGGGCTCTACCGGTTGTTCAAGCGCAATCACTGGCTCTGAAAACCCGTGGTCATTTTCTGACCCCGCTACCGCTTCAGCCGTGAGTTGGCAACCTTTTGCCATGGCCGCCACTGCCCTGCCGCGGCGTGACTCCAACGGTTGTGTGGCCCCGGAAGCACCTGATTCAATGCGACCATCGCGTTCGGTCAGCACTCCGCCACGATCTGCGACCGACGGCATACGGGGGATGCCGAGACGATCGGTTCCTGGGAGGGCTCTGTGCTACGCATTCATTTCACCCCACGTGACCTGGCGCGCATCACCGTCTCGACCCAGCCCGCACCGCTGTGGGAGATCCTGCTCAGCCTGCACATGCTGCAGCACCAGGACGGCCGGCTCGTCTTCGAGGACTGGCGCCGCCAGGTCCGCACCCGCGTCGCGCCCGACCAGATGCGGCTGCTGCTCGAGCTCAGCCCGGCGAGGGGCTACTCCCCCGACTTCCTCACCCCGGCCGAGTCCCCTCCGGACTTCGAGAGTGCGCTGGAGCTGATGTTGTCGACGCCGCGGCAGCAGATCCGCGATCAGCTCGCCCTGCTGAGCAAGTACCGGCCGGCCTCGCCGTGGACCCGCGAACTCGCCCGGGGCGAAGGCGACTCGCTGCGCAAGCTCGGCCGAGCCGTCCGGACGTACCACGACGCCGCGATCGCGCCGTACTGGAAATCCATCGGGACGCACGTGTCGGCCGACCACGCCCATCGCGGCGAGGCGCTGGCCTGCCACGGGGTCGACCGGCTGCTGTCGACGCTGCACCCGCGGGTCCGGTGGGCGGCTCCGGTCCTGCAGGTGCTCGACATGAACGACCGCGACCTCTACCTGGACGGCCGCGGCATCGAACTGCAGCCGTCCGCGTTCTGCTGGCAGGTGCCGACCAAGCTCCGCGACCCCGAACTGAAGCCCATCCTGGTCTACCCGATCCACCACGCTCCGGGCATCCTGCGCCAGTCGTCGGCGGAGACAGCTGACTCGACCGGCGCACTCGGCTCGCTGCTCGGCGCGACCCGTGCCGCCGCGCTGGAAGCCGCGGCAACCGGCTGTACGACGACCGAACTCGCCAAGCACTGCAAGATCTCCCCCGCGGCGGCCAGCCATCAGGCGACGGTTCTCCGCGAGGCCGGGCTGATCACCACTCGGAGAGCCGGCGCCTCGGTCCGCCACGAGATCACCCAGCTCGGTATCTGGCTCCTGTCCGGCCATGGCTCCGGCGGCCACCGCCAGTCACCCCGGCAGAAGTCCGTGGGTCAGAGCTTGTAGTCCTCCAGCAGCCGGCGGCCGATGATCATCCGCTGGATGTCAGCCGTACCCTCGCCGATCAGCAGCATCGGCGCCTCGCGGTAGAGCCGCTCGATCTCGTACTCCTTCGAGAACCCGTAGCCGCCGTGGATCCGGAACGAGTCCTCGACCACCTGCGAGCAGTATTCGCTGGCCAGGTACTTCGCGACGCCGGCCTCGAAGTCGTTGCGGGAGCCGGCGTCCTTCTTGCGCGCCGCCTTCACCATCAGCTCGTGCGCGGCCTCGACCTTGACCGCCATGTCGGCCAGCCGGAACAGCACCGCCTGGTGCTCGGCGATCTTCTTGCCGAACGTCTCCCGCTGCTGGGCGTAGGAGATGCCGAGCTCGAACGCGCGCCGGGCGACGCCGCAGCCGCGCGCGGCCACGTTCACCCGGCCGACCTCGACGCCGTCCATCATCTGGTAGAAACCCTTGCCCGGTACGCCGCCGAGGATCTGGTCCGCGCCGATCCGGTAGCCGTCGAAGATCAACTCGGTGGTGTCGACGCCCTTGTAGCCCATCTTCTCGATCTTGCCCGGCACGGTCAGGCCCTTGTCGACCTCACCGAAACCCGGCTCCTTCTCGACCAGGAAGGTGGTCATGTTCTTGTAGACCGAGTCGCTGCCCTCGTCGGTCTTCACCAGCACCGCGACCAGGTTCGACGAGCCGCCGTTGGTCAGCCACATCTTCTGGCCGTTGATCGCGTAGGTGTCCACCCCATCGGCCGACTCGGTCTTGACGGCCTTGGTCTTGATCGCGGCGACGTCGGAACCGCAGCCGGGCTCGGACATCGAGAAGGCACCGCGGACGTCGCCGGTCGCCATCCGCGGCAGGTACTTCCGCTTCTGCTCGTCGGTGCCGTGCTGCAGCAGCATGTACGCGACGATGAAGTGCGTGTTGATGATGCCGGACACGCTCATCCAGCCGCGGGCGATCTCCTCGACACAGAGCGCATAGGTCAGCAGCGACTCACCGAGACCGCCGTACTCCTCGGGGATCATCAGGCCGAACAGACCGAGCTCCTTGAGCCCCTCGACGATCTGCCTGGGGTACTCGTCCTTGTGCTCCAGTTCGGTGGCGACCGGGAGGATCTCCGACTCGACGAAGGCGCGCACCGTCTTCAGGATCTCCTCCTGGATATCGGTGAGTCCCTCGGTCTGCTGCAACCTGCTCATCTGCGGCTCTCCTTCTCGTCACGCGACGTCTACCGGCGAGTATCGCGGCTCCCAGCATCGCGGGACCATCCCGGCACCCGCTGTGACACCGGCCACCCCTACGCCGTCGCGTGCCTCACGCCCGTACTGCGCCGCGCCGGGTCCGGGCGGCGCGGCAGGCGCTGCGGGTCACTCGCCGGAGTTCCTGTCGCCGTCGCCATCACCGTCGCCGTTCCCGTCGCCAGTCCCGTCGCTCGGCATGGTGCGGCCGATGCTGGCGAAGAGAGCGGCGATCTGCGGAGTCGCCTGCCACCGCCCCTCCCGCTGCGCCTCGACCAGTCGCCGCCGGGCATCCCGGAACTTGTCGACCGCCTGCTCGGTGTTGCCTTCGGCCAGCGCCTTCGCGGCCTGGTCGAGTTCCTTCGCCGCCTCCCGCGCGGTCCGGGCGCCGCGCCCCTCCTGGTTCTCCCGCAGCAACTTGGCCAGCGCCCGAAGGGCCTCGGGACTCGCCGTCTTGGGCGCCTTCGACGGGGTGGCCTTGGGTGTCGGCTTCTTGGACGGCGTCTTGGAGGGCGTCGGAGTCGCCTTCGGCTTGGTCACGGGCTTCACGCTCGCCGACGGCGTGGTCGAGGGCACGCCACCCGCATCGGCTGTCGGCTCGGACACGCCTTCCCTGAGCAGAGCCGCAATCACCACCCCAGCCAACGCAACCCCCACGGCGACAATCGCCTTCGCAAACGGGAAGCCCCGCTTCGGCTCGGCTTCCCCACGCTCAGGCTCCCGCTCGTCGAACGCTCCGGCGGGCAGGATCGATTCGGCCTGCCCAAAGCCCGCGCCGCGGCCATCGGCCGCCCCGCCGTCTACCGGGTGGCCGGACGCGGAGGCCGCGCCTGCGCCGGCCGCGAGGGCGGCCGCGTCGCTCGGGCCGTCCACCTCACCCCACCCGCCAGCCGAACCGGGGGCGCCGGGAAGGAACGGGAGTACGCGGGTGCCTTCGTCTGCTGCAGGCGCGGTTTGGTTGAGGAAGTGGACGACTGCGGCTGCCGAGGACGGGCGGGCCGCGGGGTTCTTGGCTAGTAGGCCCATGACGAGGTCGGCGAGGCCGGGGCTCACGTCCGGGCGGCGTACGACGACTGGTGCGGGCTCCACCTCTAGGTGCTGGCGTAGTACGCCTTCCACGTCGTCGGCTACGAAGGGCGGCCTGCCGGTGAGTAGTTCGTAGAGCACGCAGCCCAGGGAGTACCAGTCGCTGGCGGGGGTCGCTGTCTCGCCGCGGACCTGCTCAGGGGCGACGTACGACGCAGTACCGAGTAGCACCGCGCTGCCGGGTCCTTCGAGACCGGCGGCCTGGGCGATGCCGAAGTCGGTGATCTTGAGCGTGCCGTCGGGTGCCAGGAGCAGGTTGCCCGGCTTCACATCCCGGTGCACGATCCCGGCCGCGTGTGCCGCGTCCAGCGCGCGTGCACCCTGCAGGGCGAGATCCCCGACGAACTTGTCACCCGGGAGCCCCTTGCTACGGAGCAGTTGGGCCAGGTCGGGCCCGTTCACCAGTTCCATCACCAGGAAGACCTGGCCGCCCGCCGTACCGACGTCGTACGTCGCGACCACGTTCGGGTGGGTCAGCCGGGCCGCCGCCCGGGCCTCGGTGCGGAACCGCTCGGCGGCGTCCATCGGGTCGCCCTCCAGCCGGCGCAGCAACTTCACCGCGACCAGCCGGGCGAGGACCTGATCCTCCGCCTGCCACACCTCGCCCGCGCCGCCGTGCCCCAACGGGGACAGCAACCGGTAGCGCCCTGCGAGTACCTCGCCGTTCACTCCAACACCCCACAACGCCTCATCAGCAGCCCGATCGCCGCCCTACCTTAGGCGGACCCGCCGCACAGAGCGAGTGGACGGCATCATCTTCAGCAAAGCTTTGAGCCTAGCGCGGTGCCCGGAACCACTCGGAGTACTAGGTTGAACGCATGAAGCGATCATTCAGGTCAACCGCCGCCCTGGTCACGGCCACCCTGTTCGCCGCGACACTCACCAGCACCACCGTGGCCGCCACGCCCGCGGGAACGACAGGTCACCGACCCCCGACCGTGCGCTGCGAGTTCACCCCGACCCCGGAGAACCCCGCGGCCAAGCCGGTCACGATCCCGTCCGCGATCGCGCTCGCCAAGGGCAAGGTCGACGTGTACTTCGTGACGAACTTCGGCCCGTTCGTGGTCCGGATGGACCGCGCCAACGCCCCGTGCGGCGTGTCCAACTTCGTCCACCTGACCAAGTCCCGGTTCTACGACCACACCCAGTGCTTCCGGCTGACGAACACCACCCGCCTGGGCGTCCTGCGATGCGGGGACATCTACCGCCAGGAGGAGGGTGGCCCGGGCTACAAGTTCCCCGACGAGGTCACCGGCAAGGAGACCTACCCCCGCGGAACTGTTGCCATGGGCAACCAGGGACCGGGGACGAACGGCAGTGAGTTCTTCGTCGTGCACTCGTTCGCCAACATCCCGCCGAACTACACGATCCTCGGCCAGGTGATCTACGGGATGAGCACCTTCGACCGGATGGTCAAGGCCGGCATCGCCGACCCGGACCAGGACGGCCCGCCGGTCCGCCCCATCCGCCTGCTGAAGGTCTTCACCCTCGGCTGACCTGAAGACAACCTCCGGGAGGCACTGCCCCGGAGGTTGTCTTTTGTGCTGTCAGTCCTCGGGCTTCCAGACATTGGTGCGCGGCATCCCGGCCGCGCGGCCCTTGGCGGAGATGACGAGGGCCATCTTGCGGCTGGCCTCGTCGATCATCTCGTCGCCGAGCATCACCGCGCCCCGGGCGCCGCCGGCGGCCGAGGTGTAGTGGTCGTAGGCGTCGAGGATGTTCTCAGCGTGGTCGTAGTCCTCCTGGCGCGGGGAGTAGACCTCGTTGGCGGCGGCGATCTGGTCCGGGTGGAGGACCCACTTGCCGTCGAAGCCGAGGGCGGCGGAGCGACCGGCCACCCGGCGGAAGCCGTCGACCTCCTTGATCTGCAGGTACGGGCCGTCGATGGCCTGCTTCCCGTGGGCGCGGGCCGCCATCAGGATCTGCATCAGGATGTAGTGGTAGGCGTCGCCGACGTCGTAGCCCGGCGGCTGCTCCCCCACCACCAGCGACTTCATGTTGATCGACGCCATGAAGTCGGCCGGGCCGAAGATGATCGTCTCGACCCGCGGCGACGCCTGGGCGATCGCGTTCACGTTGGTCAGACCGAGGGCGTTCTCGATCTGTGCCTCGATCCCGAGCCGGCCGAGTTCCAGTCCGTGCACCTTCTCCAACTGGGTCAGCAGCAGGTCGAGGGCGATCACCTGCTCGGCGGTCTCGACCTTCGGCAGCATGATGCAGTCGAGGTTGGCGCCGGCGCCGGAGACGACCTCGATCACGTCTGCGTAGGTCCACTCGGTGGTCCAGTCGTTCACCCGGACCACCCGGGTCTTCGACCCCCAGCCGCCTTCGTTGAGGGCGGCGACGATGTTCTTGCGCGCGTCCACCTTGGCGATCGGCGCGACCGAGTCCTCCAGGTCGAGGAACACCTGGTCGGCGTCCAGGCCCTTGGCCTTCTCCAGGAAACGTGGGTTGGATCCCGGGGTGGCCAGGCAGGAACGCCTGCTCCGGAACGCCTTGCCGGTGGTCGTCTCGTCAGCCATCGCCGCATCCTCTTGGCTCGGTTACCCGTCGGTCACTCGCAGCGTACGGCGAAATCCCCGCCCGGGGCCCGGTGACATCGCTCACCTCCACCGTCGTTGTGGCCCTCCTCACCGTCCGGCACGGCTGTGGGACGCTGGGAGAGTGACGACTGACGAGGCTGTTGCGGAGATCGCCGGGGTGATGAAGAAGGCCGGGCTGGTCTGGCTCTCCTGGGATAACCGGCGCCCTGCTCCCGCGTGGTTCGCCGCTGTCGACGGCGCGTACGTCGTACTGGCTGATCGTGCGGGTAGTGCCGAGCAGCCGTTGCCCGGGCTGGTCGACGCAGGCGCGGTCGAGGTCGTAGTACCGGCTAAGCCGGCCACCAACCGCTTGGCCAGTTGGTCAGCCGCAGTACGGCGGCTGGAGCCCGGCAGCGACGAGTGGACGACAGCAGCCCAAGTACTGCGTACCGAGCGGCTGAACGCGGCCGGACTCGACAGCCAACTGGACCGCTGGCAATCAGAGGCCGACCTGCTCGTGCTGGAGCCCACTGGCGAGATCACCGAAGCCCTCGGCCGGTACGACGGCAGCTCCCGGCTGGAGACTCCTTCGGGAAGCCCGGCCACCACCCGGGGCAAGCGGCCGATCACCCTGCACCGGCGCTCCAAGCGCAGGCCCAAGCTGACCTGAGCCATGTCCTAGACCGTCGGAATCCCCCCGGGGCACTAGCCTTCGAGTTATGAGCGGACCTCCTTCGCGCGTCTACGTGGCTCGGCTGGCTGGTCTCCCCGTGTACGACCCGAACGGGGACCAGGTCGGCAAGGTCCGTGACGTCGTGGTCATGCTCAGGCAGGGGACCCAGCCACCCCGGGTGCTCGGCCTGGTGGTCGAGGTGTTCACCAGGCGGCGGATCTTCCTGCCGATGACCCGGGTCACCTCGGTCGACGCCGGTCATGTGATCACCACCGGTCTGGTGAACATGCGGCGGTTCGAGCAGCGGCCGACCGAAGTACTGGTGATCGGTGAACTGCTGGACCGGACCGTCACGATCCTCGAGACCGAGACCCAGGCCGTGGTGTTCGACCTGGCGATGGAGCAGTGGCGGACCCGGGACTGGGTGCTGTCGAAGGTGGCCGTCACCGAGGGCGCCAAGCGGTTCCGGCGCCGGGGGCAGTCGCACGTCCTGGACTGGACGGACGTCAGCGGCTTCGCGCAGAGCGAGGAAGGCCAGGGGGCGACCCACATCCTGGCCGCGTTCGAGTCGATGAAGCCCGCCGACCTGGCCGGGGTGATGCACGAACTGTCGCCGAAGCGGCGCAAGGAGATCGCGGCGGCGCTGGACGACGAGCGGCTCGCGGACGTCCTGGAGGAACTGCCCGAGGACGACCAGGTCGAGATCCTGGCCGGGCTGGACACCGAGCGGGCCGCGGACGTGCTCGAGGAGATGTCGCCCGACGACGCCGCCGACCTGATCGCCGAACTGCCGACCGAGACCGCCGAGCGGCTGCTGACGTTGATGGCGCCCGACGAGGCCGAGGACGTCCGCCGGCTGCTGACCTACGAGGAGCGGACGGCGGGCGGCCTGATGACGTCGGAGCCGGTGATCCTGCCGGCCGACGCCACCGTCGCCGACGCGCTGGCCCATGTCCGCAACGCCGAACTGAGCCCGGCGCTGGCCGCGATGATCTACGTCTGCCGGCCGCCGCTGGAGACTCCGACCGGACGGTTCATCGGGATCGGCCACATCCAGCGGCTGCTGCGCGAACCACCGTCGGCGCTCGTCTCCGGCGTACTCGACACCGATCTGGACGGGCTCCGGCCGGACGACAGCCTGCATGCCGTGAGCAAGTACCTCGCGACCTACAACCTGGTGGCGGCTCCCGTCCTGGACGACGAGGGCCGACTGCTCGGAGCGGTCACCGTCGACGACGTGCTCGACCATCTGCTCCCCCACGACTGGCGCCAACCCGATCAGCAGGAGGTGGACGGCCATGCCCCGTGACGACCGCGGTACCGACGAGCGCCGGTTGACCCGGCAGGCCGCCGCCCGGCTGGACATCCCGCGGGAACTGCGCCGCACGATCGTCCGCCGCCGCGCGTACGACGCCGACGCGTTCGGGCGGCTCTCGGAGCGGATCGCGCGGTTCCTCGGCACCGGGCAGTTCCTGGTCTACATGACCGGCACGATCATCTTCTGGGTCAGCTGGAACATCTTCGCGCCGGAGCACCTGCGCTGGGACACCTACCCGTTCATCTTCTTGACCCTGGCACTGAGCCTGCAGGCGTCGTACGCCGCGCCGCTGATCCTGCTCGCGCAGAACCGGCAGGAGGCGCGCGACCGGGTCCAGTACGAACGCGACCGCGACGTCGACGCCCGCGCCCGCGCCGACATGGAGTTCCTGGCCCGCGAGATGGCCGCGCTCCGGATGTCCGTCGGCGAGGTCGCCACCCGCGACTTCCTCCGCTCCGAACTCCGCTCCCTGCTCGCCGACCTCGAACTGAAGGACCGCGAGGACGACCGGGTCTGAAGTAAGGGTTACCTTCCCGGGCGCATGTCACAGTGGACTGCGGTCGGGGGGTTCTGGATGAGCACGTAGCCTGGTGGCATGGCCCCCACTGCTGACCAGGTGACTGCCGCGCTCGGCGGCGTGATCGACCCTGAGATCAAGAAGCCGATCACCGAACTCGGGATGGTCGAATCCGTCGTCGTGCGGACCGACGGGGTGGTCGCGGTCAAGATCCTGCTGACCGTCGCCGGCTGTCCGATGAAGGACACGCTGCGGCGTGACACCACCGCGGCCGTGAGCGCACTCGACGGCGTCACCGGCGTCGAGATCGAACTGGGCGTGATGTCGACCGAGCAGCGGGCGGCGTTGCAGACCCAGTTGCGCGGTGGCGTGGCCGAGAAGGAGATCCCGTTCTCCCGGGCCGACTCGCTGACCAAGGTGTTCGCGATCGCCTCCGGCAAGGGCGGCGTGGGCAAGTCCTCGGTGACGGTGAACCTGGCCGTCGCGATGGCCGCGAAGGGCCTGTCGGTCGGCGTCCTGGACGCCGACATCTACGGCCACTCGATCCCGGCCATGTTCGGCGTCGCCGACGAGCGGCCGACCGCCGTGGACGACATGATCATGCCGGTGCCCGCGCACGGCGTGAAGGTGATCTCGATCGGCATGCTGAAGCCCAAGCGCGACCAGGTGGTCGCCTGGCGCGGCCCGATCCTGGACCGGGCGCTGGTGCAGATGCTGGCCGACGTCTACTGGGGCGACCTCGACGTGCTGCTGCTCGACCTGCCGCCCGGCACCGGCGACATCGCGATCTCGGTCGGCCAGCGGCTGACCAGCGCCGAGGTGATCGTCGTGACCACGCCGCAGGAGGCCGCGGCGGAGGTGGCCGAGCGGGCCGGCACGATGGCGCAGATGGTCCACCAGCGGGTGGCCGGCGTGATCGAGAACATGTCCTTCCTGCCCTGCCCGCACTGCGGCCCGGAGCACCGGATCGAGATCTTCGGCTCGGGCGGCGGCAAGCGGGTGGCCGACACCCTGTCCCAGCGGCTGGGCTACGACATCCCCCTGCTCGGCGAGGTTCCGCTGGACGAGCGGCTGCGCAGCGGTGGCGACACCGGTCAGCCGCTGTCGCTGGCCGACCCGGACACTCCGGCGGCGCAGGTGCTCGGCCAGATCGCCGAGCGCCTCGGCGGCAAGCCGCGCGGTCTGCTCGGCCGGCAGCTCGGGTTGTCCCCGGTCGGCCGCTGATCCTGTTGACTGGGGCGGGTGCCCTTCCCTGCTGAGACACCCGTCCTGACCGACGGCGTGGTGACGCTCCGCGCGCCCCGCCCTGAGGACGTCCCTGGCGCGATCGAGCGCTACACGTCCGAGGCCACCTCGTACGACGCCGACGACGCGCGCAGGTGGATCACGTACGGCATCAGCGAAGCGTGGTCGACCGGCGCCCAACTGGTCTTCGTCATCGACTACCAAGGCCGGTACGCCGGAACCGTCGGGCTGCGGCCGGATCCATTGGGCAACGCGAGTGTGCACTTCGGGCTCTCGCCCTGGGCTCGGGGCCACGGGGTGGCAGCACGGGCGGTGCGGCTGGCGCTCGAGTTCGGTTTCTCCACCTGTGGGTTCTTCGTGATCCATTGGTGGGCCGGCGTGGGCAACTGGGGGTCTCGCCGGGTCGCCTGGGCCACCGGCTTTCACCTCGGGCCGACGATTCCCGCGCTGGCGGAGACCGGCGGGCGGCGTACGGACGCGTGGACCGGGTGGATCGGGCCGGGTGATCCGCGAAGAGCGCGCGAGCCATGGTTCGTGAACCCGGTGCTCGAAACCACACGGCTGCGGCTGCGGACCTGGCGCGACGACGAGGTGGACCGCATCACCACGGCCCGGACGAACCAGGCGACGGCGCACTTCCTGCCGTTCATCCCGCAACCCTTCAGCGCGGAGGACGCCCGCTTCTGGCTGAAGGACATGGCCGAGCAGGCGGCCGCCGGGCGCCGGTTCAACTGGTGCCTCGCGGACCTCGAGACAGACCTTGCCCTGGGCAACATCACGTTGTTCAACCTGCAGAACGGCGAGGGCGAACTCGGCTACTGGGCCCACCCCGACGCCCAGGGTCGCGGCTTGATGGCGGAGGCGATCCGCCTGCTCTCGCACTGGTTCTTCACCGACTTCGGCGGCCGCCGCCTGATCATCCGCACGGCCGCCTCCAACGCCGCAGCACGCCGGGTCGCCGAGTCGGCCGGCTTCACCCACGTCGGTTCCGAACGCCAAGCCTTCCCCTTGGGCACCGGCCAACCCGATGACCGGGTCACCTACGACCTGTTGGCCGCGGACGCCGGTCAGTTGTAGGCGTCCGCCTGGATCCGGTACAGCGCGGCGTACTGGCCGTCGCGGGCCATCAGGTCCTCGTGGCTGCCGCACTCGACCATCCGGGAGCCGTCGAGCACGACGATCAGGTCGGCCATCCGAACGGTGGAGAACCGGTGCGAGACCAGCACCGTGATGCGGCCGTCGGCGTTGTCGCGGGCTGATTCGGCATACCGCTCGAACAGTTCGTGCTCTGTCTCCGCATCGAGGGCGGCGGTCGGTTCGTCCAGAACCAGCAGTAGTGGGCGGTCCCGCATGAAACCGCGGGCCAGCGCCAGCTTCTGCCACTGGCCGAAACTGACTTCGGCGCCGTCTGGCCAGGTCGGCCCGAGTTGGGTGTCCAATCCGGACGGGAGCCGGTCGACGACGTCCTCCGCGCCGGCCCGTCGCACGGCTGTCGAGACCGCCGGCTCGTCGTCGTAGCGCGGGAGGTCGCCGACCCCGATGCTGTGCTGGGCCTGGAACTCGAATCTGAAGAAGTCCTGGAACGCCCCCGCGAGCCGGGCCCGCCACTTGTCGGTCCGGATCCGGTCCAAGGGACGGCCGTCGACCAGAACGCGCCCGGAGGTCGGCTCGTACATCTTGGCCAGCAGCTTCACCAGCGTGGATTTCCCGGCACCGTTCTCGCCGACGATCGCGATCACCCGGCCTGCGGGAAGGTGCAGCGAGACGTCCTCGAGCACCAACCGGTCGGTCCCCGGGTAGGCGAAGGACAAGTGATCCAGCCGGATGCCGTCGTCCAGCCGATCCGGCACCTCGGCATCCGCTTTCGCGGTGAATGCGGCGGCGTACTCCTCCAGCCAGACCAGCCGCCTGGACCCGTCGAGCCAGATGCCGCGCAGGAAGCCGATCTCACCCACGGTCGCCCCGACGTACGCCGACAGCCGGGCGCCTGCCGCCAGCATCAGCAACACGTCCCCCACCGAGCCGTCGAGGCCGGCCGCGACCAGGACCACCGCACCGACGTACGCGCCGCCGAATACGGCCCAGGCGGCAGCGTGCCAGGCGGCGCTGCCCCAGCGCACAGCGGCGATCGGGCGATACCAGCCCTCCCACTCGGTCCGGCGTCGGCTGACCAGGTCCGGGCCGATCCCGGTCACCCGCACCTCCTTGCCAGCCGAGGCGGTCGTCGCGGTGCGGAAGAGATGCTCCGCCAACCTGCTGTACGCCGCGTGGCGCTCCTCCGTGACCCGCTCGATCCCCGGGCGCCAGGCCGAGGTCACCACGGTCGGCAGGGCGAACAGGACCAGCAGCGCGAGTAGCGGGTGGATGGAGACCAGCAGGGCGATCGTCACGCCAAGCCGGAGGATCCACCCGCAGGTCGAGAACAGCGACATGTACATGTGGTCGAGCACGAACACCTGCTTGCGCAGTACCGACAGGCGGTCGAGGTAGTCGCGGCGCTCGTGATGCTCGATGGTCGCAACGGACGCCTGCAGGGTGGCGACGTGGGCCTCGAGGGCGATGGTCACGCGGTCCCGGAACCGGCGCGAGACCCGGGCGCTCACCGTACGAAGCAACCAGGTGGCGGTCACCGAGGCCGCCATCCCGGCGGTGGCCAGGATGACCTTCGCGCGATCCTCGTCCAGCAGGCCGTCCGCGAGGATCTTGAGCCACAACGCGAGCAGGGCGTCGGGAATGGCGGCCAGCAGCGTCATTGCGAAGGCGAACACCAGCAACCCGGGCTCGTGCTGATACCCGAGCTTGCAGAGTCGCCACATGGCCGGCAGCGCGGGCGGCATGATGTCGGGCTCGCGCGGCGGCGCCTCGTCCGGCTCGCGGCGCTTAGAGGACGTCATAGCTCACCCCTTCCTCGTCGGTTTCCGCGGTGAACCGTCTGGCCTGCAGCTCGAACATGGTCCGGTAGCGACCGCCGAGCGCCATCAACTCGTCGTGGCTGCCGAGCTCGATCACCCGCCCCTGCTCGAGGACACAGATCCGGTCGGCATGCCGAACCGTCGAGAACCGGTGCGAGATCAGGATCGTGGTCACTCCGCGCGTCGCGGCGAGGATCCGGTCGAACACCTTCGCCTCGCCCCGGACGTCGAGTTGGGCCGTCGGCTCGTCGAGTAGGACCAGGCGCGCGCCCCGCCGTACTGAACACAGTGCCCGCGCCAGCGCGACCCGCTGCCACTGCCCGCCGGAAAGATCGGTACCCCGGTCGTAGCCCCGGGCCAGCGGGGTATCCAGCTCGGCGAGCTCGTCCGCACCCGCGTCCCGCAACGCGGCGAGAATGTCCTCATCCGGCGCACCGGCCGGCGCGACGTTGTCCCGCAGCGGTAGCTCGAAGCGGATGAAGTCCTGAAAGACGGCCGTCACCTGCTCGCGCCAGGCCGGTACGGACAGGTCGCGCAGGTCCTTGCCGTCGATCTCGATCGAGCCGCTGCCGGGGTCGTACAGGCGGCACAGCAGCTTGGCCAGCGTCGTCTTGCCGGCGCCGTTGCGGCCGACCACCGCCAGCGAAGTACCGGCTGGGATCGTCAGGTCGAGGCCGTCGAACACCTTCTCGGCTGCGCCGGGGTAGGCGAAGGAAAGGTTGCGGATGCGGATGTCACCGGGCGCCGCGGCGACGGGTGACGGGTTGATGCTGAGCGCTCCGGCTGGTGCCATCGCCGCGCGCAAGCGCAGCACTGCCGCGACTGGCGCGGAGGCGCCGTCCAGCGACCAGTTCAGTCCGCCGAACGCGATCATGGCGACGCCGATGGCCAGTTGCGCGTTGGTGATCAGGGCGTCCAGACCGATTCGCTGGTCCAGGGCTGCGGCGGCCAGCGCCCAGAAGACGATCCCGTTCGCAACGGCGACGATCAGCAGGCTCCCGGCCAGCGGCCGCTCCCGCAACCGGGTCGCCTCGTACTGCAGGCTGAACAGCCGGCGCCGCCGCTCGGTGAACTGCTGCACCGCCCAGTCGGCCAGCCCGAACATCCGCAACTCCTTCGCCGGCTCGGGATCGACCGCCAACTGGTAGGAGTAGGCCGCGTTCCGCTGGGCCGATCGCACCTCGTCGGTATTGCGATCGCGCCAGACGCCGCTCTCCCGCAGCAGCCAGTGCGTGGATCCCCAGGCCACGAGCAGCAGGATCGGAGCCCACCAAGTGAAGCCGAAAAGCACCACAGCGCAGGTGATCCCACCGAAGAGCTCCACCAGACTGCCGGCGATGAAGTCGACGTTCATGTACATCGGGGGTCCCGTCTGGCCGCGGTCGAACTCGCGCGCGACCTCCAGGTCCTCACCCAGCGCGGCGTCCTCGAGGTGGCCGATGCCGGGTGGCTCGACACAGGCCTCGGCGAGTTCGTCGTTGAGCCAGGCGGCGACCAGGCTGCCGAGGTTCGAACTGACGGCCTGGTGGATCGGCATCAGGACCTGCAGCAGCACGAACGTGACGCCGACGCCGGTCAGGGGTCCGGCCAGGTCATCACCGCGCTGGACGGTCCCGACCAGATTGCCCATCGCGAGCGCGAAGAGGGCGGGCAGGACGCCGCGGACGATCAGCAGCGACCACCAGAGCGCTGCCAGCGGCGCGCTCGCGCGCGGCAGCACGGTGAAGAACTGCCACTCTGGACGGCTGCGCAGGCGGGCGATCATGCCGACAGCGTGACAGAACCTTCCGACGGTTTTCTTGACGATTTGCCGGAACGCGGCGGGTCAGCAGCGCCTGGAGGTCAGGTGGCCTCGGGGTCGAAGGGGGCGCGGACGCCGGCCGGAAGGCGTTGCGGCGTGGCGTCCATCGAGGAGACCGGCTTGTCGTCGAAGTCGTCGTCGAGGTCGTCCAGCAGGTGCTTGCGGACGAAGCTGCGGGGGTTGAGGTCGCGGACGTCGAGGTCGGCGAACTCCGGGCCCAGTTCGTTGCGCAGGTCGTTCTGTGCGTTGCTCACCATCGTCCGGACCTGCCGCAGCAGCCGGCCGGCGGTGCGGACGAACTCGGGCAACCGGTCGGGGCCGAAGAGGAGCACGGCGATGACGATGATCACCCCCAGCTCGAGCGGCCCGATGCCGAACATGACCCCACCCCTCCCAGCTGATGCTGCCGAACCCGTATCCGATCGCCGCGGACAGCGTAGCCCGCGCCTGGTCAACCCGGTTGCCGGGTCGACCTCCTCAGCAGGCCGGCGTCAGCCGGCCTGTCCAGCCCGCCTGCGTCGGCCGGCCTGTGTCGGCCGCCCTGCGTCGGCCGGCCTGTGTCGGCCCGCCGTCTTGTCAGCCCGTCTGGGCGCCCAGCGTCACGTTCGCCTGGCGTGGCTTGCCCGAGCGCTCGAAGTCGAGCTTCACGCTCTCGCCCGGCCGGTGCGTCCGGATCGCCACGATCAGCGCCTCGGCGCTGCCCACCGGCTGGCTGTTGATCTTGGTGATCACGTCACCGGTCCGCAGCCCGGCCCGCTGGGCGGGCGAACCAGGCGTCACCTCGCTGACCCGCGCGGCGCCCTCGAACTGCATGTCGACCTGAGCGCCGATCACCGGGTACGACGCCTTGCCGGACGCGATCAACTGCTGCGCGGTCCGCCGGGCCTGGTCGATCGGGATCGCGAACCCCAGCCCGATGTTGCCGCTGCTGCCCTCCGGCGCGCCACGGACGGTGGCGATCGCGGAGTTGACCCCGATCACCCGGGCGTTCATGTCGACCAGCGGGCCACCGGAGTTGCCCGGGTTGATCGCCGCGTCGGTCTGCAGCGCGTTGATGTACGAGATCTCGGTGGGGCTGTCCTGGTCGCCCGCGATCACCGGGCGGTCCTTGGCCGAGATGATCCCCGAGGTGACGGTCCCGGCCAGGCCGAGCGGCGAGCCGATCGCCACCACGTCCTGCCCCACCACCGCGGCCGCGGCCGCGAACTGCACCGACGGCGCCTCCAGCCCGGCCACCTGCACGACGGCCAGGTCGTACGCCGGTGAGCGGCCGACCAGGCGGGCCGTGGAGGTCTTGCCCTGCTGGGTCACCACCTGGATCGAGCCACCGGCGGCGGCGCCCGCGACGACGTGGTTGTTGGTCAGGATGTGGCCGGCGCTGTCGATCACGAAGCCGGAGCCGGTCGCGGCGGAGTTGTTCGAGCCCTCCACCTTCAACTGGACGACGCTCGGCAGCAGCGTGTTCGCGACGGCCGAGACCGAGCCGCTGCGGATCTTCGGGTCGGTGCCGACGCCGATCGCCGGTCCGTTCGACTCGTCGACCGATCCGTTGTTGCGGTCGAGCGCGACGATCAGGCCCGCGGTACCGCCGCCGGCGACCAGGGCGACGACCAGCGCGACGATGGCGGTGATCGCGTACACCCGGCCGTTCTTCGGCGGCGGGGACCCCGTGTAGGCCCGGGCCTGCTGGTTGTGCCAGTCCAGCGGCGGCGGAGGCGTGTAGGTCGGCTGGTACGTCGGCCAGGCCTGCCCCTGGTACACCGGGCGGAACGGCTCCTGAGCCTCCGGCCGGCCGAAGCTGCGCTGGGTGGTGGAACGCCCCGGTGTGGACTGCCGGTACGGCTGGTTGCTGCCGGGTTGAGGAATCGGCGAGGCCCCCGCGCCGGCCGAAGGCGGTGTCAGAGCAGAAACAGCAGGCGAGTCACCGGCCTGCGGCCCGGGCGCCGCCCAGGGTGCGGCGGGCGTGGTGGGCGTATCGGGCTCCGGGGGAACGACCGGGCCCGCGATCGGCCGCTCGGTGGGCAGCTCGGTGGTGGGCTCGATCAGTTCGCGGGTGGGTTCCGGATCCGCTGGATCTCGCGGTGTCCGGACTGTCGGCTCGGCGTCATCCCAGCTCACGGTGTCCGCCTCACGTCGTCGTCGTCTCGTGGTCGGGAGGTCCCTGGCCCGGGTTCTGGCAGGTACTCCCGCAATCGATTATCCCAGCTTGTGGGAGAGCGCACTCACCGGAGTGAGCCACGAGGCTATTTTGGCCAGTCCGGTGCCCATCCGCTGGACGGCCGTCACCTTCGGCGGCGGCACGTGCGGGAACGCCGCGACCACCTTCGCCAGTACGTCGTACGGCAGATCGCCGACGAGGGTGTAGACGATCCCGCCGGACGACCAGACGACGTACGACGGCATCCCGTAGCGCTGGTAGATCTTGGCGCCCTCGGGCGTGCTGGTGGCCGTGTACCCGGCGACGGCCGCCGGGTCGAGCTCGCCGCGCTGCTCGAAGAGGGAGACGTTAAACAGCCCGTCGGAGTACGAGAACTGCAGGGACTTCGTGGCGCTGTCCTGGTGCACGTCGTAGAGCTGCAGCGAGCCCGGCAGTGCCGCGGAGCAGGTCCAGCCCTGGTCGCGCAGGCGGTCGACGTTGCTCATCCCGACCGCCTCCACCCCACCCGGAGCCATCGGCGGCAGGTGTCCGAGGAACTCCGTGTCCTCGATGTCCAGCTCGGTGAACACAGTCGCCCGGACCATCGTCTTGCCGTCCTCGCTGAACAACTGCCGCTGCAGCAGCAACCCCGTCGCCTGGTCGATCCAGAACCGGCCCGCCAGCGTCCGGTCGCCGCGAAGCGCCTCGACCACGACCGCGGCCCGCCCGATCGTGTCGGTGCAGCATTTGTAGACGAGCTCGTACGTCGCCGCCAGCAGCGCGAGCGGTCCGCCGTCGACGGTCGGGCCGATCGCGTGGTTCCCCCGCTGCACGAACGCCTTGGCGCCGGGCGACGAGGCCGGGCCGACCACGCTGATCTCGGACCCCTGGGACGCGGCGTGGACGATGTCGAGCATCGCCGAACTGGCGCCCTGCGGTCCCCAAGAGGTGATGATCTGGGTGCCGTGGAACGAGACGCGGTCGGGTGCGGCCGCGGC
Source organism: Kribbella sancticallisti (assembly GCF_039530625.1). Classification (NCBI taxonomy): domain Bacteria; kingdom Bacillati; phylum Actinomycetota; class Actinomycetes; order Propionibacteriales; family Kribbellaceae; genus Kribbella; species Kribbella sancticallisti. Next base: position 218,232 of record NZ_BAAAOS010000049.1, read on the forward strand.
GCGCTCCAGCCAGCTCACCGCGGTCGGGGAATCCTCACGCTGACCACTGGGTGGTGGCGCGGCTACTGCGGGCAGGGGCAGGCCGAAGCCGATCAGCGCGGTGCCGACCAGTACGGCGAGCCGAGACAGGCTCACTGGTCAGCGCCCCGTCAGAGCCACCGGCTGCAGCGTCGGGCTCAGCCCGGCGTAGCCAGCCCCGTTGAAGGAGTTCATCAGCGCCACCGGGTCCGCGAACGGAGCCCCGTTGGTCGTGGCCGCGTGGTCGGCCGAGAAGCTCGCCACCGGCGGCTGCAGCGCGGGCGGCTGCTCCGTCCGCGCCGGGTCGCCCAGGACGAACGCAGTACCGAGCAGGGAGGCCACGGCCGCGGCAGAGCCGGCCGCACCCAGTACTCCGGTACGCCGGCGCGAGCGGGTGGTCCGTGAGCCGGGCCGGGTCGCGTCCGTCCGGGAAGCGGGGAACGCGGACCGCTGCGGGAACAGCGAGACGGCCGGCGTGACCACCGGACGCACCTCCTCGCGCGGCTCGGTCGAGAACGACGGCACGCCCATCAGGCGCTGCATCAGGTCCAGCGACGGCTCCGGGTCCGGCGTGGCGGCCAGGCGGGTCTTCAGGCGCCGCTGAGCGTCCACCTCGGAGCGACAGCTGTCGCAGATGACCAGGTGACCCAGGACCTTGTCCCGGGAGTCGTGGTCCAGCTCACCGTCGACAACAGCGCTGAGCTTGTCCAAGGGATGTTGCACCGTCACCGGTTGTCACCTCCGGCAAGGAAGGGCCCGTCCGCGGGCGGGCCACTGACACGGGTCTGGCCGGAGCGCGGCGCGCGGTGCTCGAGGTGCTTGCGCAGCATCGAGCGGCCGCGGTGGATCCGGCTGCGCACTGTGCCGAGCTTCACGTCCAGCACGTCGGCGATCTCGTCGTACGTCATGCCCTCGATGTCGCAGAGCACCACGGCCGCCCGGAAGTCCTCCGGCAGCGCGTCCAGCGCGTACTGCACATCGTGGTCGAACAGATCGTGGTCCAGCTTCTCCGCCGGGCCGGAGCCCTTCGCGGGCAACCGGTCGTGCGCGTCCTCGGGCAGCCCGTCGAAACGGATCCGCTGCCGGCGGCGGGCGCCGTCCAGGAAGAGGTTGGTGGTGATCCGGTAGAGCCAGCCCTCGAAGGTGCCCGGGGTATAGGACGACAGCGACCGGAAGACCCGGACGAAGACCTCCTGGGTCAGGTCCTCGGCGTCGTGCTTGTTCCCGGTCAGGCGGTAGGCCAGCCGGTACACGCGGGCCGAGTGGGCCCGGACGATCTCGTCCCAGGACGGCAGCGCCTCGAGCTCCGGCTGCACCTGCGGGGTACTGGGAGCGGGCACCACGGAGGTGTCGACCGGCTTCACGACAACGCCTCCCTGGGTCCTCTCGGCAACGAGTGAGAACACCATGGTGCCGCGTTCACCGTCCTCTGCGCACGTCGGGGACACCCGGGTTCGACCCTGAGATGCCAGTACGACGAGACAACGGCCTCCGCTTCCGGGAAGTTCCCCGGCTCGATCGGTGCTCTCGTAGTACAAGACGCGCCGGCGGCCATTTCGGTTGAACGCTACTTCTCTTCGATCACGGCAATGGGATCTCCGTCACGGACGACCTCGCCCTCCGAGACCTTCATCTCGGTGATCGTGCCGGCCACCTCGGCCAGCACCGGGATCTCCATCTTCATCGACTCCAGGATGACGAGGGTGTCCTCCGGCCCCACCGTGTCCCCGGCCTTGGCGGTGACCTTCTGGACGTTCGCCACCAGCTCTGCCACGACGGTGTGACTCACGTGCGCTCCTCTGCTCCCGGGTCCTCGCCGTCGATCCTAGGCCCCGCCCGCAGCGGAGCGGCGGGCCCGGTGGGAGGCGACCCGGGTGCGGCCGGCGCAGGTCGGCGTACAGAACCGGCGTGGACGGCGTTCGGCCGGGTTCACGAAGACCCGCTCGCAGTCCGACGCGGCGCAGGTGCCGATCGCCTCGAACCCGTGCGCGGCGGCGAACCCGGCCAGGCCCAGCGCAGTACCGGCAGCCAGCCAGTCCGCCCAGGTCGCTTCCGGCCTCGCCACATGCAGATGCCACGGTGACCCGTCGTGATCCGACAAATAGGGCCGTACTGCGTACTCCGCGAGCAGGTCGTTCAAGATCCCCGCGGCCTCGGCCGGCGCCGTGTGGAAGACCGGGCGGATCCGCTCCCGGACGGCCTTCACCTGGGCCAGGTCAGCCTCGTCCACGGTCGCGGTCGGCTCGCCGTGCTCGAGCAGGAACTCCCGGAGCGCTTCCTGAGAGGTCAGCTTCTCCGGGTCGAGGGACTTGGTGTTCACCAGGTCCACTGCCAGCCGGATCATCCGGTCGGGCGTCTTCAGGGTCTCCACGGGACCTCCTCCCACTCTCCGGCTTTCCAGTGGCGGCATCGTAACGGCTTTGTTAGCGTAACGCGTAACTAGCTAATATGCGTTACAGGAGGTTGCATGCTCGCCCGCTACCTCGTCGCCGCGACACTTGCGCGGGTCGGGGACGAGATGGTCGCCTTCACGCTCGTCCTGCTGGTTTTGGAGCGCACGGACAGCCCAGCCCTGGCAGGCCTCACCGGAGCTTCCTACGCCCTCCCAGCGGTCGTCACAGGCCCTCTGCTGGGCGCCTGGCTCGATCGCACCCGCTACCGCCGGACAGCGCTGGCGATCAACCAGGCGGTGCTCGGCGGAGTGATGCTCACGATGCTGGCTGTGGTCGGCCACACGGCCCACTGGGTCACGCCAGCCCTCGCAGCCATCGCTGGTACGACGCTGCCATTGGTCAGCGGCGGGTTCACCAGCATGTTGCCGAGCCTGGTCCCTCAGTCGTTGCTGCCGCGGGCCAACTCGCTAGAGGCCGCTAGCTTCGGTGCTGCCACCATCACCGGGCCTGCCGCGGCCGCGACGATCACTGCGGCTGTCTCCGTCGAGGCCGCTGTCGTAGTCATCACTGTCGCCGCATGCCTGAGCATCCTGGCCATCGGTCGACTGCCTGCCCTGTCGCCAGCCATTCGGGACCACGAACCTTTCCTGAGCTCGGTAGTCGCCGGCCTGGCCCATCTGGTCCGGACGCCTCGCCTGCGGGCCTCCACGGTCAGCACAACGGCCCTCATGGGGATGAGCGGCGTCCTGCTGATCACCCTGCCGCTCCACATGGCCTCGCTCGGTGCACCCAAGGCTGCGGCCGGATATCTGTGGACAGCTCTGGAGATCGGCAGCGTCACCACAGCGCTGCTGCTGGGCCGTCTACAGACCCGCTGGCGGCCGGAGTACGTGGTGATGGTGGCCGTCGCCGCGTACGGCCTGGCGATCAGCACGTGGCCGCTCGCCAGCAGCCTGGCTGTGCTGCTGGTACTTGCGGCCGCTACCGGCCTGCTCGAAGGCCCCATGCTCCCCGCGATGTTCGCGGCGCGGCAGCAGTACTCCCCAGACGCTCTACAGGGTCGCGTCAGCACCACAGCAGCGAGTCTCCGAGTCGGCGCAGCCGCCCTCGGCCAAGCAACCGGAGGCCTCCTGGTACCGATAGTCGGTACACACGCCGCTCTGCTGATAGTGGCCGGTGGCCTGGTCGTGGCGTCTGGGCTTGGTTTTGTCTCCAGCTACTCACCAAAGGCGGTTTCACATGCGAAAGCTGGCTAAGGCTTGGGCCGAGGGATGGGCGATCTCTCGGGGAACGCCTTCCCCTGTAGAGGTTCCAGAGGGCTACCGCATCGACGTTGGGCTGCCGAACCACGTCACCCGCTACGTCCTCCCTGCACACGCTCCAGCACTAGCAGCCCGACTCACGGAGCCTGGGACCTGGCTGAAGGTCTGCGCGGAGGGGCTCGACTTGGATGAGCGGTGGCAGGTGGAGCCGGCTGAGTACCTGATGAGCACGCGCCTGACTGCGGAGGCACTCGTAAGCCCACCCGACCATGAGGTATCGGTCACGACCAGAGGTGCGCTTATCGAGGTTGCAGTTACCAACCAGGGCCAGATGGCAGCGCGAGGGCAGGCCGCACTCGCCGGAAAGTATGCAGTGATTGACCAGGTGATCACTGAGCCGGCTTATCGCCGTCGCGGGCTAGGTACGACCGTCATGCAGGCGCTGGCTCAGGCAGCAACCAGCCGCGGCGCTGCGACCGGAGTACTGGTCGCTACTGCGGATGGTCGAGCGCTCTACAGCCGGCTGGGGTGGAGGCTGGCGTCGCCTGTCACGGCTGCCTGGCTAGGAGTTGTAGATCATCAGCAGTAGCGCCTGATTGTCGCCGTCCAGGCCTTCGTAGAGGTGTGGTTGCGCGGCCTGGTGGTGGATCGAGTCGCCGGCGCCGAGGTCGACCGGGGCATCCGCCGGGCCTGCCTTCACTCGGCCGCGGGTGACCACAAGGCACTCCTGGACGCCGGGCAGGTGGGCCTCCGACAACTGCCGCGCCTGGTCGACTTCGAGTTCGTAGACCTCCACGCTGCCGCGCACGTTCAGCCTGTGCAGAAGGCGGGCATGCACTGAGTCCCCGTCGACCCAAGGGCCTTCCTCCGCGCGGACCACCGTCACCGGCTCCGGCTCGTCCTCCAGCAACGCGCCTAGCGGCACCTCTAGGGCGGCGGCCAGCGCCCAGAGGGTGCTGAGGGTCGGATTGCCCTCCCCCAGCTCGAGCGCGTGCAGCGTGGTCTTGCCGATCCCCGCGGCGGCGGCGAGATCCGCCAGCGACATCTGCCGCTCCTGACGGCGGTGGCGCAGATTGCTCCCGACTGTCCCCGAGATCGTCACGCCGGCCACTATAGCGGTACGATCGTTCCGTTTACTGATACGAACCGTTCGCTGAACCGGAGGACCACCGATGTCCGTCTCGCGTCTCGCACACATCCCCGGCATCGGCGTGGACAAGGTCGGCGACGCCGCGGACGCCGCCCACGATCCCCGGTTCCTGCGGCTGGAGAACCTGGACACCGATCTGGCGCCGCCGGAGATCGCCCGCCGGGTCACCCTGGCGGAAGTGGAGCGCGACGACGCGAACAGCTATCTGCCGTTCCAGGGACACCTGTCACTGCGGCAGGCGGCCGCGGAGCACGTCGGCGCCCTGTCCGGCCGGCAGTACGATCCGCGCAGCCAGTGCGTCAGTGTCGCCGGCGGGCTGAACGGGATCCTCAACGTGCTGCTGGCGACCGTGGAGCCGGGGCAAGAGGTCGTCATCTGCGATCCGATCTACGCCGGCCTGGTCAATCGGATCCGGCTGGCCGGTGGCGTCCCGCGGCACGTGCGGTGCACTCCCACCGACCGAGGGTGGCGCACCGATCCCGACGAACTGGCCGCGGCGATCGGGCCGAACACCGCCGCCGTGCTGCTGATGGGGCCCGCGATGCCGACTGGCGCAGTACTGGGGGTGGAGCACTTCGACGCGATCGCGGACGCAGTACAGCGGTACGGCGTGTGGGTGATCTACGACGCGGCGATGGAGCGGATCCGGTTCGACGGGAAGCCGGTGGCTCATCCGGCCGCCCATCCTGGGCTCGAGGCGCGGACGATCACGGTCGGGTCGGCGTCCAAGGAGTTGCGGATGATCGGCTGGCGGGTCGGATGGGTGGTCGGGCCCGAGGCGATCATGAGCGATGTCGGGTTGGTCGGGATGACCAACGTCGTCTGCCAGGTGGGCATCGCGCAGCGAGCCGTCGCTGCTGCCTTGAGCGACCCGGGCGCCGCTGAGGATGTCGCTGCCGCCACCAGGATCTGGCAGCAGCGTTGCGACACCATCTTGGCGGCGTTGGACGGCTATCCCTGCATCCGGCCGGACGGCGGATGGTCATTGCTGATCGACACGGTCAGCATGGGTCTCACGCCTGCTGAAGCCTCTCAGCGCTTGTTCGACCGCGCTCAGGTGGCCGCGACGCCGATGAACGGCTGGGGACCGACAGGCGAGCGCTATCTCCGGCTTGTGTTCGCCAACGAGCCCGTAGAGCGCCTCGGCGATTTGAAGAGCCGGTTCGACGCCGCCTTCGCCTGACGACGGCTCAGCCCGACGGCGCCGGACCGGGCGCGTCAGTCGAGGATGACCGAGCGGCTGAGGCTCCGAGGCTGGTCCGGGTCGAGGCCGAGGGAGAGGGCCTTCGCGACCGCTACCCGCTGGGCCACCACCATTGAGGCCATCGGGTCGAGGTCGGAGTGGTGGACGATCGTCGCGCCGGTGGCGGCCACGTCGTCGAGCAGACCCGCCGGCGGCTCGCCGAAAATCCAGACCCCGCGGCCGGGCTGCGCGATCGCGATCGGGCCGTGCCTGTAGTCCATCGCCGGGTACGCCTCGGTCCACGCCGACGCCGCCTCGCGCTGCTTCAGTCCGGCCTCGTGCGCCAGGCCCACGGTCCACCGCGTCCCGACATACGTGACCTGCTCCAGCTTCGCCAACTCGTCCACGTCGACCGTGAGCGCCCGCTCGGCGTCGGCCGCGGCCTGCGCGAGGTCCTCCCCCAGCGACGCCCGCAACAACGCCAGCGTCGTGGTCGCGAACCTGGTCTGTACTACGGACTGCTCGTCGGCGAAGTCGAGCATGATCGTGTGGTCGGCCAGGTCCACGATCGGGGAACCAGGTGTCGCCGTGATCGCGATCGTCGGCAACTCGGTGTCGCGGATCAGGTCGAGCACCTCGGTCGTCGTACCGGAGCGGCTGATCACCACCACCGCGTCGTACTGCCGGCCGGCCGGGAACTCCGAGCCCGCGAACGCGTCGGTCTCGCCCTGGCCGAGGTCCTCGCGCAGGGCGGCGTACGCCATCGCCATGAACCAGGAGGTGCCGCAGCCGACGGCGGCAACCCGTTGACCGGATTGGGGCAATGCGCCACCGTACTGCGCGAAACCGGCTGAGACCTGCCGCCAAAGATCTGGCTGAGTGGCGATCTCAGTGCTCACGAATGGCGTGTCGGTCATGTCGTCTCCGGAGATGTAATGGTCGAAACTGCTCGAACGTGATCGAATAGCGCCAACCGGCAGCCGGACGGCTGACCGATTGTGTGAAGGAGGAGCCCCGGGTGAAGCGTTATGAACGGCTGAACACGTTGCTCGAGTCGCTCGCCGAGAAGGGTGCGATCGATGTCGACGAGCTCGCCGAGCAGTTGCACGTGTCCGCGGCGACGATCCGCCGCGACCTCGACCACCTGGGAAAACAGCAACTTCTGACCCGTACCCGCGGTGGCGCCGTCGCCAACGCGGTGTCGTACGACCTGCCGCTGCGCTACAAGACTGCGCGTTTCGCATCGGAGAAGCAGCGGATCGCGCAAGCCGCCGCCACCCTGGTCCGTCGCGGCATGGTGATCGGGATGAACGGCGGCACCACGATCTCGGAGGTGGCGCGCACGCTGGCGACCCGGCCGGAACTGTCGGCCGAGCACGGTGAGCCCGCCTTCACCCTCGTCACCAACGCGCTGAACATCGCCAACGAACTGATCGTCCGGCCGCACGTCAAGATGGTGCTCACCGGCGGCGTCGCCCGGCCGCAGTCCTACGAGATGATCGGCCCGCTGTCGCACCGGATCCTGGCCGACCTGTCCCTGGACATCGCCTTCATCGGCGTCGACGGGATCGACGAGACCGGCGCCACCGCCCACCACGAGGGCGAGGCCAACATCAACCAGTTGATCGTCAGCCGGGCCGCCAAGGTGGTCGTGGTGGCCGACTCCAGCAAGCTCGGCCAGCGCGCCTTCGCCCGGATCTGCGAGCTGAGCGAGATCGACACCCTCGTCACCGACGCCCAGGCCGACGAGTCCCAACTGGCCGTCTTCAAGGAAGCCGGCATCGACGTCATCCGGTCCTGACATCGCGCGCACCTCCTTCAAAGGGTGTTTCCTGTCGGGTCAGGTCGATCATATCTGCTCAACGGCCGAAGTTACGAGCAAGAGTGCGCAATCTCAGCGCGGGAGACGCTGTCAGAGGCACGGGTGGCGCTAGGCTTCGCTGAGATGAGTAGCGCAGCGGCATCGATCAGGGAGGGCATCATCGCCACGGGCATCGACCCCACGTCCTGGGCTTACGCCGAGGACTACACCGGTGAGGACGAGGTCGTCACCGGGGCCCGGGCGAGCGCGGAGGACAGTGGGATCTCCGCGATCGGGCCCGGCGCGGCCTCCGCGCTGAGCATGCTGGCCGCGGCGGTGGGCGCGAAGGCGGTCGTCGAGATCGGCACCGGCACCGGCGTGTCCGGCCTGGCCCTGCTCCGCGGCATGCGCGCCGACGGCACCCTCACCACGGTCGACATCGACGCTGAGAACCAGCGCCTGGCCCGCAAGACCTTCCTCGACGCCGGCGTCCCCTCGAACCGGTTCCGCCTGATCGCCGGCTCGGCTCTGGACGTGGTCACCCGGCTCACCGACGGCCACTACGACCTGGTCTTCTGCGACGCCGACAAGCGCGAGTACACGGCGTACCTTCACGAGGCGCTCCGCCTCCTCCGCCCGGGCGGCGTCGTCGCCTTCGACAACGCCCTCCACGGCGGCCGCGTCGCCGAGCCGTCCCAGCGCGACCCCGACACCACCGCCGTCCGCGATCTGATCCGCGCCATCCGCGAAGACGACAACCTCGTCTCCGCCCTCCTCCCGGTCGGCGACGGCCTCCTGGCCGCCGTCAAACGCCCGAAGGTCTGAACCCCTGCCTCCGTCACTCAATGCGAGCGCGGCTTGCAGAAAGTAAGACGGTTGGTGACCGACCTTCGCCCGCAAGGCGGCAGCGGAAGTTGGTGATGCCCGAGGGACCGGCCGAGCGGTCCGCTGGCGGCGGAGCCCGCCGCTCAGCCCTCGAGAACCGCAGCAAGCCGGGTGATGGCCGTGGTCACCGCGGCGGGGTGGGTGGCGTAGCAGAGGCGGAACCAGCCGGGTTCTGCGGTGTGAAAAGAGGTGCCTGGGGTGAGGTTGAGCTTTGCCTCGGTGAAGATGCGAGCGGGCTCGGGCTCGAAGGTGCGGAGGTCGAGGTAGAGGAACAGGCCTGCCTGGGCTGGGAGGTAGGGGATGCCTGCCGCGGTCAGGGCTGTGGTGGTGAGGTCGTACGCCGCCAGCAGGCGGGTGCGGGCGGTCTTGAGGGAAGAGTCGACCCAGGGCTCGTCTGAGATGAGGTCCCGGAGCAGGACCTGGGTGTCGCTGGAGGGGGTTGCCAGGCGGGCCTGGGACTGGGCTGCGGCTCGGATGTCGGGGTTGCGGGTGTGGAGGACGCCCACCTTGTAGCCGCTCAGGGCGAAATCCTTGGCGAAGCCCCAGATGAGGTGGATCCGGTCTGACGGGGCGAGTTGGCCGCAACTGAAGAACTCGCCGTGGTGGACGGAGAGTGCGTAGATCTCGTCCACGATGAGGTGCAGCCCATGCTTCAGGGTGACCTCGGCGATCGCCCGCAGAGTCTGTTCGTCGTACAGGTGGCCGAGGGGGTTGCTCGGGGACAGGAGGGCTACCGCTCGCACCGGTACGTCGGCCTGGAGGATCGCTTGCTCGACAGCCTCGGCGGTCAGGGCGAACCCGTTGGCCGGATCGAGTGGCGCGGGGATGATCACCGCTCGCGTTCGTCCGGTGAGCGCGCCGTCCACGCCAGAGAAGTACGGAGCCGGTACGACGATGCCGTCGCCTGGTTCGCACAGGGCGAAGGCCAGCACCTCGAGGGCGACTCCCGCGCCGGCCAGCACGACCAGGTCGTCCGGGTCGACCTCCGTCTGGAAGACACGGCGAGCCAGGAACGCGGCGAGCGCAGTACGGAGAGATGGGGAGCCGGCGAGTTCCTGGTAGTGCGTGTCCGCGGCCGTGATCGAACGTGGTGCGGTCAGTCGTGGTTCGAGCAGGTCGAAGAGCAGGTGGTTCTCCGCAGTACCGAGGTTGATGTAGCCCGACGGGTTGTCCAGCGACCAGGGATCCTCGGCCATCGCCTCGAAGACATTCACCCAGAGAACCTGGTCAGCTCGGCGGTCACCAGATGCCACGTATCGGTCTGCGGATCGATCACCTCGTAGTGCCCCACACCCTCCGCCCGCACGAACCGGGCGGTCGGATGCGCGGACACATAGGACTCGGAGATCGTGATCGGCACTCGCTTGTCGGCCGTCCCGTGCACGATCACCACCGGCCTGATCGGCGCCGGCAGATGAACCGGGTCGAGATCGTTGCGCACCCCACTGCCGATGAAGTCCTGGACCGCGCCCTTGTCCAGCCCGAGCCGATCCGCCGTCAGCAGGTCGGCAACGGGGGCCAGGGCAACGGTCCCCCGCAGCCGGACCGGGTTGATCGTTGCCGCCGCCCACAAAGCCAACTGGCCGCCGGCGGAGTGGCCGGCCAGCACGAACCCGGCGTGCAGGTCCATCAACTCCGGCAACGCGTCCAGCGCGGTCCGGATGTCACTCGTGGTCAGATCGGGCTCACCGGGCGCCCGCCGGTACTCGATCGATGCCACCGGCCACCCTTCGTCGGCCAGCGCCTCACCGAGCGGCCGGGCGTGGATCCGGTCGTACTCCGGGCGCCAGAATCCGCCGTGGATGAAGACGATCGCCGGCCGGTACTCCTTCGCGTGCCAGACGTCGATCACCTGGTCCTCGTGGTCGCCGTACCGGAGCAGCTCGTCCGGCTCACGGGCCTCGCGGGACAGGACAGCGCGGTTCTCACTCATCTGACCTCCCTAGAAAACGCAGGGCGTTGTCAGACAGCAGCTTCGCGCGTTGAGCGGCTGAGAGCCAGTCCGCCCGCCGGACCACCTCCCCCACGGGACGCTCACCAAGCGGGTACGGATAGTCACTCCCGACCATCACCCGGTCCTCGCCGAGCGTGTCCACCAGCAATCGCAAGGCGGGTTGCTCGAAGACCACGGTGTCGACGGAGAACCTGTTCAGGTAGTGGCTCGGCGGATGCTCCGACTTCCCCCGTACCACGTCGCCGCGGCGCTGCCAGGCGTTCTCCACCCGGCCCAGCCAGAAGGCGAAACTCCCACCCCCATGGGCGAAACAGATCCGCAACGACTCGGGCAGTTCGTCGAAGGCGCCGCCGAGAATCATCGCCAGCAGCGAGAGGTGCGTCTCCGCGGGCATCCCGGTCAGCCAGCGGGCCATCCAGCGATCCAGCCGCGGCCCACCCGGCATGTCCCACGGATGCACCAGGACCGGCGCTCCGGCCTCGGCGCAGTGTTTGAGGAAGGCAACGATCCCGGCGTCGTCGAGATCCTTGTCGCCGACGTGGTTGCCGATCTCCACGCCGACGTGGCCGGCGGCGAGGCAGCGATCCAGCTCCGCGCAGGCGGCGTCGGGGTCCTGCAGCGGGACCTGGCAGAACGGGACCAGCCTGTTGTCCCCGGCCAGTGTTTCCAGGGTCAGGTCGTTGAAGATGCGCGCTACCTTGACAGCCTGGCCGGCCGGCCGGTCGTAGGCGAAGAACACCGGCGTGGGTGAGACCACCTGCAGGTCGATGCCGTCAGCATCCATGTCCTGGCGGCGAACGGCGGGATCCCAGGCCTGCGCGCCGACCGGGCGGAACTCGGTCTCGCCGACCATGATCATCGCGGCCCGCTCGGAGTCGATCCGCAACCACGGCCAGCCGTCCCCACCGCAGGCCTGGCCCAGGTCGGGCCAGCCCTTCGGCACCAGATGCGTGTGAACGTCGACGCTCCGCGCCGTCACGCGGCCCCCGGCTCTGCGCTGTCCAAGGTCATCAGGCCTTGCCGGGATGGACCGTGCCGCAGTTCGGGCAGGTGCGGGCATCCTCGCTGTCGTAGAAGGCCTTGAAGACCGGTGGGAGGTCCGCCACGATGTCGTTCACCTGCAGTTCCACCTCGTGCACGATGCCGTTGCAGTTGGCGCAGTACCAGCGGAACTTCTCCAGCGTGCCCTGCTCCCGGACTCGCTCGATCACCAGGCCGATCGAGTCCGCGTCGCGCTGCGGCGAGTGCGGCATGTTCCGCGGCAGCACCCACATCTCACCCTCGTTGATGTCCACCCGGGCCGGGCCGTCGTCGGTCATCACGTCGACGTGCATGGTGCCCTTGATCTGGTAGAAGAACTCCTCGTACGGATCGACGTGGAAGTCGTTGCGCTGGTTCGGCCCGCCGACCACCATGGTGATGAAGTCGTCCCCGGTCGGGAACATCTGCTTGTTGCCCACCGGTGGCTTCAGCAGGTGCTTGTTCTGCTCGATCCACTCGGGGAAGTTCGTCGACTCCAGGTTTGTCATCACGTCACCTCTCCAGTCTCGTGCGGGCTGGGTTGTCTTGCTGGAACGGCCGCAACGCCCTGAATCTCGATCAACAGTTGAGGATGCGGAAGTTGGTGTACTGCGACCGTCGTGCGCGCCGGGCCGGTTTCGTCGAAGAACTCGCCGTAGACCTCGTTGTAGCCGCCGAAGTCGTTCATCGACACCAGGTACGTCGTCACACTGACCAGGTCCTCGAGCCCCGCGCCGACCGCTTCCAAAATGTCCCGGATGTTCTCCAGCACCGCCCGGGTCTGCTCGCGGATGTCGAGCGTCGTCGTGCCGAGGTCATCGACGGAAGCGCCCGCGATCGTGTTGTCCGGCAGCCGGCTCGACGTCCCCGACACGTACGCGAACCCATTGGCCACCTTCACATGCGGGAACCGGCCGCGCGGTTTCGCCTTGCCCTCGACGACCCTCGCATCGGTCATGACAGCTCCACGCAGACGTTGGTGAGCTCGGAGTAGAAGTGCAGCGAGTGGGTGCCGCCTTCGCGACCGATGCCGGACAGCTTGGTGCCGCCGAACGGGGTGCGCAGGTCGCGGAGGAACCAGGTGTTGACCCAGACGATGCCGACCTCCAGCGCCGCGCCGGCTCGATGGGCCCGGCCGACGTCACGGGTCCAGACGGTGGCCGCGAGCCCGTACTGGCTGTCGTTCGCCAGCGCGAAGGCCTCCTCCTCGGAGTCGAAGGGGGCGATGTGGCAGATCGGGCCGAAGATCTCCTCGGTGTTCGTCCGGGCGTCCGCGGCCAGGCCGGTGATCACCGTCGGTTGCACGTAGCAACCACCGTCGCGGGCGTCGCCGAACGACGGTACGCCGCCGCCGGCGAGGAAGGTGGCGCCCTCGGAACGCGCCAGTTCGTAGTACGAGAGGACCTTGTCGCGGTGCTGCGGTGAGATCAGCGGCATGTTCATGGTGGCTTCGTCGGAGGGCCAGCCGAAGGTGAGTTCGTTCGCGCGGGCGGCGAGGCGGGAGCTGAACTCGTCGAAGATCGAGCGGTGGACGTAGAGGCGTTCGGTGCACAGGCAGACCTGGCCGCCGTTGGTGAAGACCGAGCGGACCGATCCCTCGACCGCGGCGTCCAGGTCCGCGTCGGCGAAGACCAGGCCGGCGTTCTTGCCGCCGAGCTCGAACGACACCGACTTCACCCCGTCGGCAGCCACCTTGCCGATCGCGCTGCCGGTCGCCGACTCGCCGGTGAAGGTGATCGCGTCGACGCCCGGGTGCTTGGTGAGGAACTCCCCCGCCGACGACGGGCCGAAGCCGTGCACGAGGTTGAAGACCCCGTCCGGTACGCCGGCCGCGGCCATCACCTCGGCGAGAACCGTCGCCGAGGAAGGGGTTTCCTCCGAGGGCTTCACCACCACAGTGTTGCCGCAGGCAAGCGCCGGCGCCACCTTCCAGGTCAGCAGCAGCAACGGCAGGTTCCAGGGCACGATGATGGCGACGACGCCGACGGGCTTGCGGACCGCGTAGTTCAGCGCGCGGCGGCCGTCGGCGAGGGTGGTCGCGTAGGACTCGGTCGAGGCGGTGGTCGCGAAGTCCGCGAAGGATCGGAAGTTGGCCGCGCCGCGGGGGATGTCGAGCGTCCGGGCCTGGCTGATCGACTTCCCGGTGTCGCCGACCTCGGCCGCCACCAGGTCGTCGAACCGCCGCTCCAGTTCGTCAGCCACTCGCCGGAGCACCACTGCGCGCTCCTGCTCGCTCATCCTTCCCCAAGGGCCTTTCAGCGCCGCTTGGGCTGCCCGGACGGCCGCATCCACGGTGTCGGCATCCGCTTCACAGACGTCGAAGATCTTCTCCCCTGTTACGGGGCTGAGCTTGGCGAAGGTCGAACCACCTTCGACGAACTTCCCGTCGACGAAGTTGCGCAGTAGGCCGGCGTCGCTGGGCTCACCAGTCAGAAGCTCGGGCCGCCAAAGACTCGTCATCGCCGCCGCCTCGTCTCGCGGCGGCAGGCCGCCGCATCGGTGCGGAGGAAGGCGGAGGCGGGGCAGGGCCGCCCCGACCCAGTCATCGCCGCCGCCTTGCGGCGCGGGTGATGGAGCCGATTGCGGCGGCTGCGGCGAGGGTTGCGGCGGCCAGGTACTGGTGCTGGCGGTGGACGCGGTCGCGGACTTCGGCGTACGGGGTGGTGGTGAAGGAGACGAGTTCGTAGCGGGAGACGTAGCGGCCGGGCAGCCAGCGTTCGAGGGTGTGTTCGACGCGCTTGCCGAGGCGGAAGACCGGGGAGGCGACCTTGTCGCGCATCTCGACGAAGTTGGCCAGCGCCATCTCCGCGATCGCCTCCGTGTTCTCCCGACGGCGGTGCTCGAAGAGAGGCAGGGCGCGAGCCCAGGAACCACCCGTGTCGGCGAGGCAGCGGTCCAGTTCGACCACGTCCTCGAAGGCGCAGTTCGCCCCCTGGCCGTAGAACGGGACGATCGCGTGCGCGGCGTCGCCGATCAGCGCGGTCCGCCCGTGCGCCTGCCACGGCTGCGTGTGCACGGTCCCGAGCACGCCTACCGGGTTGTAGAGATAGTCGTCCACCAAGGACGGTGCCAGCGGCAACAAGTCGGGATAGTGCTCGCGGAAGTGCGCCTCGATCGAGTCCTTGTTGCTCAACGCGTCGAAACTCCCGGCCGGCCAGAACAGCGTGCAGGTGAACGACCGGTCCGGATTCGGCAGCGCGATCATCATCGACGTCCCGCGCGGCCAGATGTGCAACGCCCCGGGATCCAGCGCGAACTCCCCGTCGACCGCCGGGATGCTCAGCTCCTTGTAGCCGTAGTCGAGGAAGTCGACCTGCTCGCCGACAGCGCCCTCAACCAGCAACTGCCCCCGTACTGCGGACCCGGCGCCGTCAGCACCCAGTACGACGTCGGCGTGCGCCTCCACCTTCCCCGCAGGCGTCTCGAAGATCATCTTCCCCGCCTGGGAATCCAGCTCCAGCAGCCGATGCTCGAACAACACCTCCACCCCGTCCAGCGCCGAGGCGGCATCGAGCAGCGCGTTGTTGAGCGCGCCGCGGCTGATCGAGTTGATCGCCCGGTCCCCGCTCGCGCTGTACTGCTGGAAGTCCAGCGGTCCCTCGACCGGGTGAATCATCCGGCCCTTCATCGGCAGGGCGTCCGCCATCACCTGGTCGACCAGCCCGATCCGCCGCAACGCGTCCAGCCCGCGCTCGGAGATCGCCAGGTTGATCGACCGCCCGCGCTCGGGCTGCCCCAGCCGGGGATCCGGCCGGCGCTCGTACAGGGTGACCGACAGCCCGCGCCGCGCCAGATAGCACCCCAGCAGACTGCCCGCGAGGCCCGCACCGACGATGGCTACACGTTCACTCATTCATTCTCCGGAACTACCTCGGCCAGCGCCTGAACAGCACGCCAGCAGTCGTGGTACTGCGAATAGAGCGGGACCGGCGCGAGCCGGAGTACGTCGGGTTCGCGTGCGTCGGCGATCACCCCGAACTCGTAGCGGAGGACCTTCGCCAGCTCCCCCGCAGTACGGGCGCCGCCGATTCGCAGCGAGAGCTGGGCTCCCCGCCTGGCGGGGTCGGAGGGAGTGATCAGCTGCAACGGCCGCGCCGGCGTGATCTCGGCCAGCAGGCGCTCCAGGTACGCCGTCAGCTGGACGCTGCGCTCGCGGAGCACCCCGATGCCGACCTTGTCGAACAGCTCCAGCGACGTCCGCACCGGGCTCATCGAGAAGATCGGCGGGTTCGACACCTGCCAGGCGTCCGCTGTGGCGGGTGGACGGGATTCCGGCGCCATCTCGAACCGGCTGGTGGCGTCCGTGCTCCACCAGCCCTCGAAGCGCTGCAGATCCTCGCCCAGGTGCCGCTCATGCACGAACGCCCCCGCGAGTGCGCCCGGCCCGGAGTTGAGGTACTTGTACGAGCACCAGGCGGCGAAGTCCACGTCCCAGTCGTGCAGCGACAACGGCACGTTCCCGGCGGCGTGCGCGAGATCCCAGCCGACGACCGCACCGGCCGCGTGACCGGCCGCGGTGATCGCCGGGATGTCCATCAGCTCGCCGGTGAGGTAGTTCACCCCGCCGAGCAGGACCAGCGCCACGTCTGGAGCGAGTTGCTCGACCACGTCGGCAGTACGCAGTACGTCTTCGCCGGGCCGGGGTTTCAACCTGACCACGGCCTCCGCCGGCGAGAACCCGTGGAACCGCGCCTGGGACCGGACCGCATAGCTGTCCGACGGGAAGGCGGAATCCTCGATGACGATCCGGAACCGCTCGGCCGTCGGCCGGTAGAACGACACCATCAGCAGGTGCAGGTTGACCGTCAGGGAGTTCATCACCACGGTCTCGCTCGGCAACGCCCCGATCAGGCGGGACGCGGGGCCGGTGAGCAGTTCGTGGTACGGCAACCACGGCCGGGTGGCGTCCAGATGCCCTTCGACGCCGAGCGCGGCCCACGAGTCGAGGTCTTCCAGCAGTTCGACGCGGGTCGCCTTCGGCCTCAGCCCGAGCGAGTTGCCGGCGAAGTACGCGACCTCCGGGTAGGAGCCGCCGTCCGCCGGCGGGATGTCGAACAGGTCCCGGTGACCCGGGTCGCCCGCATCCAGCTTCAGCGCCTCGGCCTCGGTCACGGTCACGGGCCCGGTCACGGCTCGATGACCGTACCCTTCCCGATCGCCGTCACGCCGCCCTTGCTGACGGTGAAGCCCCGCTCGCGGTCCAGATCCGGGTCGACGCCGATCTTCACCCCGTCGGGCACCACGATGTTCTTGTCCAGGATCACGTTCTTCAGCACCGCGTTGGCGCCGATCTTGCAGTTGTCCATGATCACCGAGCGCTCGATCGTCGCCCCGGAACTGACGATCACGTTGGCGCCGAGCACCGAGTGGTCCACGCAGGCCCCGGTGATGATGGAGCCGGAGCAGACGATCGTCTCGCCGACGGTCGCGTCGTCGGTGAACTTCGCTCCCGGCAACTGCGGGTGCGAGGTGAAGATCGGCCAGTCGGAGTTGTAGAGGTTGAACACCGGCTGGATCGAGACCAGGTCCATGTGCGCCTCGTGGTAGGAGTCCAGCGAGCCGACGTCGCGCCAGTACGAGCGATCCCGGTCGAGCGCACCGGGTACGTCGTTGTCCTTGAAGTCGTAGACCCCGGCCTTGCCCTCGGCAACCAGCATCGGGACGATGTCGCCGCCCATGTCGTGCCGGGACGCCGGGTTGGCCGCGTCCTTGCGCAGCGCCTCCACCAGCACGTCCGCGCTGAAGACGTAGTTGCCCATCGAGGCGAAGGTCTCGTCCGGCGAGTCCGGCAGCCCGGGCGGATCGGCCGGCTTCTCCAGGAAGTCGGCGATCGTGTGCCCGTCGTCGGCGGTCTTGATCACGCCGAACTCCGACGCCTCGGCCCGCGGTACCCGGATGCCGGCCACGGTGACGCCGTTGCCGCGCTCGATGTGGTCGGCGACCATCTGCGAGGCGTCCATCCGGTACACGTGGTCGGCGCCGAACACCACGATGATGTCGGGTTCGTAGTCGTCGAGCAGGTTCATCGACTGGTAGATCGCGTCGGCGCTGCCCTGGTACCACTGGGGCCCGAGCCGCTGCTGGGCCGGGACGCAGGTGACGAAGTTGCCCAGCAGGGTCGACATCCGCCACGTGATCGTGACGTGCCGGTCCAGCGAGTGCGACTTGTACTGCGTCAGCACGCACAGGTTGCGGTAGCCCGCGTTGACCAGGTTGGACAGCACGAAGTCGATCAGACGATAACTGCCGCCGAACGGCACGGCCGGTTTGGCCCGGTCCGCCGTCAGCGGCATCAGCCGCTTTCCCTCGCCGCCGGCCAGCACGATTCCGAGAACTCTGGGTGCCTTCGCCATGTCCGCACCTTAGCTTCGTCCGGCCCTTCGCAATAGACGGTTGCGAGTGTCGCCACACTGGAGCCATGCCAATCCTCCTCGAGCCGACGGTCGCCGTTCATCGCTCCTTCCTTGAAGCCTGGGATGAGTTGGGGGCCGACGAGGAGCGCTGGATGGGCGGGCGGGGGCTGATCGAGGAGTGGACCCGGGAGGAACTGGAGGATCCCGGGGAGTTCGCCCGGCTGATCGAGTCGATCGCGGCCGAGGCTCGGCCCGAGACCGAGTTGCCGCCGGATCTCGTCCACCAGACCGTGCTCTGGTTCGTCGAGGGCGACCAGTGGCTCGGCCGGCTGGCCATCCGGCACCACCTCACCCCGCCGCTGCTGGAACTCGGCGGCCACATCGGGTACGTCGTACGGCCGTCCGCCCGGGGCAGGGGGTACGCCACCCAGATGCTGACCCAGTCGCTCCCCGTCGCCGCCCGGCTCGGCATCGACCCGGCCCTGCTGACCTGCGACACCGACAACGAGCCGTCCCGCAAAGTGATCGAGGCGGCCGGCGGCGAACTCGAGGACGAACGGCACGGAAAGCTGCGTTTCTGGGTGCCCACCCACGTGCACTGATGACCTATGGTCGGGGGATGAAGATCGCGATCCTGACGCGTGAGTTCCCACCGGACGTGTACGGCGGGGCGGGGGTGCACGTGGACTTCCTGGTCCGCGAACTGCGCCGGAAGCTCGACGTCGACGTGCACTGCATGGGCGAACCCAGGCTCGGCGCGACCGCGCACTCCGAGGACGACCCGCGGCTGCCGTCCGCGAACGCGGCCCTGCGGATCCTGTCCACCGATCTGACCATGACCGCGGCCGTGGGCGACTCCGAGCTCGTCCACTCGCACACCTGGTACGCGAACATGGCGGGCCACTGGGCGAAGCTCCTGTACGGCGTACCGCACGTGGTGACGGCACACTCGCTGGAGCCCCGGCGGCCGTGGAAGGCGGAGCAACTGGGCGGCGGCTACCGGCTGTCCAGCTGGGCCGAGCAGACGGCGTACGAGGCGGCGGACGCGGTGGTCGCGGTCAGCCGCGGCATGCGCGACGACGTACTCGACTGCTACCCCACGATCGACCCCGCCAAGGTGCACGTGATCTCGAACGGCATCGACGCCGAGTTCTACCACCCGGACCCCGGGACCCACGTGCTGGAGCGGCTCGGTGTGGACCTGAGCCGGCCGTACGTGACGTTCGTCGGCCGGATCACCCGGCAGAAGGGCGTCCCCCACCTGCTCCGCGCCGGCCTGCGACTGGACCCGTCGGTGCAGCTGGTCCTGCTCGCGGGTGCCGCCGACACGGTCGACCTGAAGGCGGAGACCGACGCACTGATCGACGAGCTGAAGGCTGCCCGTGACGGTGTCTTCGTCGTTTCGGAGATGCTCCCGCGTGAGGAGGTCCGGCAGGTCCTCACTCACGCACTCGCCTTCTGCTGCCCGTCGGTCTACGAACCTCTCGGCATCGTGAACCTGGAAGCGATGGCGTGCGAGACGGCCGTCGTTGCCAGCGCGGTCGGCGGCATCCCCGAGGTCGTCGACGACGGCGTCACCGGCACGCTCGTCTCCTACGACGAGACCGACATCCCAACCTTCGAACGCCAACTGGCCGAAGGCATCAACGACCTCGTCGCCAACCCCTCCAAAGCCGAAGCCATGGGCAAGGCCGGCCGCGCCCGAGCCGTCTCCGAATTCGGCTGGGACGCGGTCGCGGACCGTACGGTCGCCCTCTACCGATCTCTGGTGGAATCGAAGCCCCAGGGGTAATTCACAGCCGCCGCCGTCCGGTCCGAGGTCCCAGCCCAGGCTTCGCTGAACCTCCATGGATGCTTCATATACACGGTGAACAGGTCACGCAGCCGACTATTGAAGCTCTGTCGAATTGTTCTCAGATTGCGAAATTCTGACAACAATTCCCGCCCTCCGAGCATCAAGGACTACGTAAGCGGTTGAGCCCTGATCTCGTTCGTCCGGGGCCAGACCGGATCTGTTCGCCGATCGGTCGGCACCCGTCTCTCCTGGCCGAGCGATCTTGTGAGGGGCGTGAAGACAACACGTGGATCGGAACACAGGCAAGCGCCGAGACGACCAGCCGGCGCGCCCGGGCAGCGCACCGGCCACCCGGGACGGGATGCCGCCGCGGCTCGACGCACCCGTCCGGCTGCTGGTGGGTCCGGCCA
>NZ_BAAAOS010000050.1:0-6608 GCF_039530625.1 Kribbella sancticallisti
ACCCAGACCGCCAAATCACCGACTCAACCGAACATCACGAACTCCGGCTGTAGTACTAGCCTTCCATCCGGGACAGGTGCAGCAGGATCGTAAACCCGGTGGTGCGTTAGGAAGTCACCCCAGATCCGGTCCGCGCGACGATCGTCGGTAGCCACGATCGCTACACGATGCGCTACTACCGATTCCTGGATCGGTGAATCGAGGTTCTCTCGTTCAACCGTCCCGGTGATCTTCATTCCATGACTGACAATCCTGATCTTCAGAATCTGCGATGGAGTATGCGGCGGCTGATCGAGTTGCTTGATGCGGGCATCGATTCGGCGGGTGAGCTGCTTGCGCGGTCCGAGAGTCGACTGGTGTGGCGGGCTCCGGTTGGGAGGGCGGTTGAGGATGAGCCCGACTCGGGTCCGAGCTTGGGGCTGTAACTCCTGGAATCACAGATCCGGGTTCTGGGAAGGGCGTGGGAACGCGATCTTCGAGTGCGACAGGGATGACGGTTGCTCTTCGGAGGTTTGTGATGGGTGAGGTAGTCGATCCGGGATTCGTTGTATCGCAGGAAGAACGGCAACGGATGCAGGAGGCCATCCGCGAGGCCAGCAGGTTCTTCCGAGCAGAGTTGCTCAGGGCAACGGGCGATTGGCCTGTGCGCCTTCTGAGGGGTCGTGGGCTTGGATCGGGCACTGACTCCCGGGGCTTCCTGGAAGATCGGGTATGCGCCCGAGAGCTGGTCGCGGTTGACGGATCACCTGCAGAGGCAGGGATACGGGTTCGCGACCTTGGTCCGAGCAGGCCTGATGAGGTGGACCGACGACGGTGCGCCGATCGACCGGTACCGCAACCGGCTCATGCTGGTCGCACGGGATCAGCGGCTGGCGCCGACAGGATTCGTCGGGATCGATCGGGCCGGTCGCCCAGAGTTGCTCACGCCGACGACGCCGGTGCATCGTCCATCGAATGCGCTCGTCGGCATGGAGGAGCAGATCGACCTACTCCAGCACGGCGCAACAGCCGTGGTCGTTGACGATCCGATGGATGCGATGGTCATCGAGCAAGTCAGCCGCTCAACAACGAAGCAGTACGTCGGGATTCCCCTGTGCGAGTCACCGATGTCGACCGCTCAGGCACGGATGTTACGCCGATACAGCGAGACCGACCGGGTCATCGTGATGATGCCAACGGATAAGGAGAGCCGTCAGCGTGCGGTTGGCGCCGCGCTCGACCTCGCCTTCTTCTTCGACCGTATCCGGGTGCTTTCTCGCCCTTCCGGGCATGCGATGAACTACGTGGCGCAGTCTCCGAGCGGGGGACGGAGCATGCTCGAGTATCTGTCGCTGTCCAAGCCGCTGACCGGTCACCAAAACGGCCTGAACGACAACGTCACTGACCACACCTCGCTGGGGCTCGAAGACCCAGGGCCGAACTTGTGACCCATGGACGAACTGGTCCGGGCGCATGAGGTCGCGTCAGCGTTCTACCGGCGGCAGTTGCGGAGCAATCGCCGAGGCTGGGCAGCTCGCCATCTTGTCGGGCGGCGGGTGGGTGCTTTGCTCGCGGCTGATAGCGCATGGTCGGTCGGTTACGCGTCAGACCGGTGGTCCGGGATGGTCGACCATCTGCGAGCGGCAGGCTTCGACGACGACACGATGCTCGCGGCCGGCTTGGCCAGGACGACCCGGTCGGGCTACCTGGTGGATCGGTTCCGTGACCGCCTGACCTTCGTGGCCCACGACATCGACTTGAGACCCGTTGGCTTTGTCGCCCGAGCCCGCGCAGCGGATCCGAAGTACATCAGCTCGCCAAGCACCCGGATCTATGCCAAAGGACGGTCGCTGGTCGGCATCGACGCCCAACAGGCCCGACTGGCCAGGGGAGCGGTCCCGGTGGTAGTCGAAGGGCCTACGGATGCGGTGGCTGTCAGCCTGCTCGGCGCTGAGTGGGCAGGTGCCTCGTCTTGCGGTACGGCTATCACACGGCATCAGGCCGCAATCGTCAGACGGTTCGCTGTCGGCGACACGGTGATCCTCATGCTGGACGGGGACCTTGCAGGGCAGCAGGGTGCTCTGCGAGGTCTTGATGCCCTGTCCACCTACTTCAGGACCGTTCTGGTCGCGGAACTCCCGGGTGGCCACGATCCGGCGTCGCTGTTCTCGACCTCACGGGGCCTGATGCGCGCGGTCCTCACGAACGCGCGGCCGGGGGTCGAGTTCGCGATTGATGTGGAGCTGGCGCGCTGGGGGAAGGTTCTCGATCACCTGAGCGGCCAGGTGGAGGCGTTGCGATCGGTCGCGCCGATGGTCGTCAAGCTTCCGAAGGATCGGATCGCCGGCCAGGTCGTACGGCTGGCACGGCACCTTCATCTGGAGGAGCGGGTCGTGTCGCGAGAGATCTTGGCCTGTGTCGGTCGACGTCCGAAGGCTGGAGCCTCGCCTAGCGATATGGAAGCCGACCCGGACCTGGCTTCCAGGAGTCCTTGATTTCGGAATCCAGGTTCAGAACCAGGTCTGCGGCCAGCACATTGAGTGCCATGGATGACGAACTGGAGGCACTCATCAACGCCGCGGCTCAGGCGGCGTGGGCCAAGGAACCCTCCCGGCAGTTGGTCGACGCGATCGAGCAGCACATCGTCGTACCGCTGCCGCACTGGCTGAAGACAACCCTCGGTCGCGACGAGGCCGCCCAGCTCGCCCGAGTAATCGCCTGGGAGAGGTGCCAAGAACTCGCGGTGAAGCGGCCGGATGCAGGCGTGACCTGGGGCTATCTGGCCAACCTCGTTCGCTGGCGCCTCATTGACGCAGCGCGGGCCGAGGTACTGCGCCGCCAACGCCACCTACTCACTCCGACATTGCCCGAGGCCGAGTCCCAAGGGATGCCGCTGCTGGGCCTCCACCTGGACCGAATCGTTGCCGAGCTCGAGCGGTACGGGCTGCCGTCCGCAGTGAGTCGCGAGCTGATGCGTGTAGCGGCAGACGGGCCGCCGTTCTACAGATCCACCATCATCTCCCGGCTGCGGCTAAGTGGCGTCACGCAATCCCAGGCAGAAGGTCTTGCCTGGCTGCTTCGAGGCAGCCCATCCAAACCGTCGGCACTGGCCAGACTCGCGGCAGGACAGCCCGACAAGCAGGTGTTCACAGACCTCACTGTCCGCACCTGGCTGAAGGCGGCTGCCGGCCGTGACCTGCTGTTTTTCGGCCGATGGACTAGCGAAACGTGCTGGTACGAGCTCGCTAGATCCGCCTGACGAAAAAGTTCCTGGGCTCAGCCGTTGAGTCCGACATGACTGACAAACGCCGCCACAACTGGCTCATCCGGTACTACCGCGCCCAACTCCGCTTCAACCTGCACCTGTTCGCCGGGCTCCACATGCTGCCCCCGCCCATCGCGAGGGCCGGTCTCGCGTGGCTCCGGCGTACGGAGGTCCCCAAGAGAGGAAGACTCACGTGAACCATTCCAGCCGGGCACATTTCGTGGTCCCCGTTGCCATCGTGCTCGGGGTCGTCACGGTTGTTCTGGCGCTCATCTTCGGCTCGCCCAACTGGGACGAGCCGGAGACGGTCGCGTCCGAACCGACGATCCTGCCGAGCGCAGGCGACGAGACAACGGCGCCGCTCGAGGCATGGAAGCGTCCTTCAACGACAGACCCAGAAGAGCTGGCGATCGGTTATGCCCGGGCGATCTGGACCTACGACACCGCAAAGCATGGCTTCCACGACTGGCAGAACGCAGTCAGCGTCTTCGCTGACCCCACCGGTGAGGGACCGCGAATCGCCCGAAGCCTGATGCCGCTCTTCCCGGAGTGGCAGCAACTCGACCTGCGTAACGCCAGAGCCACGGTCGATGGTCTCACTGCCGAGATCACCCCGGAGATGAAGAGGCTTCAGCACAGCGCTGCAGCGCCCAAGGGTTGGACCGGTTTCGTCGTCCGTGGGAAGCAGACGACCGTGCTCGACAACGAGACTGTGGTCACCAGTCGTCAAGCCGCGGTCGGTGTCGTCTGTACGTCGATCTGCAAGTTCTGGTCTGCCTCGGCTCAGCTCAACCCGTGATCGGCAAGGTCGCTCTCGCCGGCGCACTCCTGATGAGCGGCATCGGCCTGGTCGCGCCGCTCGCCATCGCGGTCGGCGGGTCCGACCTGTGTATCGCCACACCGACCGAGCCAGTGCCAGACGATTGCAAGACGCCGGGTGACACCAGTACGGGCGACGACGCCGGCGACCTGCCGGGGCCTTCGCCCTTGATCCGGGCGATTGTGTGGGTGATGTCGACGGTGGCGGTGTCGAGGTCAATTTGGGACCAGAGGACGGCGAGGGATTCGCCGATGCGGGCGCCGGTGCCGAGCATGAAGGTGACTAGGTCGGGGAGGTCGGCTCGGACGGCTGTGGGGTCTGCTTTGAGGTGGGCGCGGAGGAGGGTGATCTCGTCGGCGCTGATGGCTCTGGCGGGTTTCTTGGCGGGGTGCTCGATGCTTTCGACTTCGCGGACCGGGTTGCCGGTGATGGCGCCGTAGCGGACGGCGAGTTGCATCATGCCGGAGATGACGGCGCGGCAGGTCCTGGCTGTCGGAGGGCCGGTGTTCTTCTTGATCTCGGAGATGACTGTGTCGACGCGGGGTGTGCTCACTTCGCCGATGCGGAGTTCGCCGAGGGCGGGCCGGACGTGGTTCTTGATGGCGCGTAGGTAGGTGTCCAGCGAGGTGGGGGATCGCGTACCGTCGGCGATCTGTTCCTTGAACTTCTCCTCCCAGAGGTCGAGGAGGTGGTTGATCTTGTGCATCGCGGTCAGGTCGCCGCCGTGGCCGGTCTTGGCGCGGTCCTGGAGCTTCTTGAGCACGGCTTGCCTGGATGTCGCCTTGGTCTTGCCGTAGGCAGAGACAGGGCGGACGTGGCCGTCGTGATCGCGGTAGCGGGCCTGCGACTTGTACTTCGTGGGGTTGCCTTCGTCGTCGGTCTGAGTGACCCAGGTCGAGATCTCGCCCCAGGATCCGATGGGAAGTGGTGGTCTCGCCATCTCAAGCCTCCAACCTGTTCGATGGTTGGCTGCTCAACGGTTCGCCCGCAGGAGGATCCGCGGTTGCGAGAACGATGCGAAACGATGTGAGGTGACGCACAGTTACGATCAAGGAAAGGCGTGGGGAGAAGGGCGGCCGGTCAGAACGGAGGTCGGCGAAGGGCGCGGGATCGGTCGCTGGCGACTCGACGAGGAGCGACGTCCGGCAAAGTGGTGCGTAAGTGGTGCGTGGACAACACAAAGGCCCGAGAACAGATTGCGATGTCTGCTCGGGCCTTGGTGTTGGTGCGCCGCCAGGGACTCGAACCCCGAACCCGCTGATAATCGGACAGTTCTACTTGATGTTGCGTCTCGTTGCCCGAAACCTCTTTACTACAACGGGTTTGCGTGCAGTAGTGCTCTTCCTCGCTGCTGCTCGACTCTTGACGTTGCCTGTTGATTCCCGACCCGTAAGTCAGTCCATGGTGGGGTGTTCGATGCAGGGTCGCGCCGGGGCGCGAGCCGCGGTTGACGGCTACGTGTCAACAGGCAAGCATGCCTTCTACTGTTGGAGGCCGACCGAGGAGAGGCAAGTGGCGATACTGTCGAAGTTCGTGCCTGATGATGCCCACTATCTTGAGCTCGGTCGTATAGCTGCGGGATCTGCACTCTTGGATGGGATCTGTGAGACGTTGCTCGGCACGTTGGTTGGTGGCGTCGATGATCGTGATGCTCAAGACCGAGTGCGGCTATTGACGCAGGGGCAGCAGACTTCGAATCTCACGGACTGGTTGAAGAGGTTAGCCTCTGAGGGGGGCGGTCATGCTCTCGATCTAAAGACGTGGGCGACCGGGGTCCGGAGCGTCGCAGAGGAGCGCAACAGGGTTGTCCACGCGGTCTGGCTCATGAAGCTCGGTGAACATCATGTTGGCATGAAGCGACGTGCGAAGACTGGGACGACTTGGGAATTCGTGACGCTCGAACACCTCAGCACAATCGTTAAGACACAGGACGATCTGGTGGTTCGGGGACTGGCGCTGGCGGATGCCCTGGGTGCCGATCCGAGCGCGTGACGGGTTACGTGTCAATGATAGGGGAGGCGATCAGCGTGCATGAGACTTGGGCAACCCGCGAGCTTCCGGTCTTGGAGGCCGTGATTCGTGCGCGAGAGGCACGGTGGGACCAGTTCCCTGACGGAGCTGACATTGCGTCTGCAACGGGCTTGGGTCTAGATGATGTGGGACGTGCATTTCTCGCCCTGAAGAATGAGTACATCGACCTGCGGATGACGGGTGGTGGCCCGGGGCACTGGTTCGTTCAAGATGTCACGCCAGAGGCGCGTCGGATTGTGGGGCAGTGGCCATCTCCAGACGGCCTCGTCGACCGACTGATTACCGCGCTCAACGTCGCGGCCGATAAGGAGGCTGACTCCGAACGCCGGTCGAAGCTTCGAACTGTGGCAGGGCTGATCGCAGGGACTGCTCGGGAGATCTTCGTAGACGTGGCAGCCGCGACCATCACCGGCAGGACAGGCATCACTGGTCACGGGCCGGGACCAGACGGCGGCTAGTACTACAGCCGGAGTTCGTGATGTGCGGCGTGGGGGCGTGACGAGGCGCGGCCAC
>NZ_BAAAOS010000051.1:0-1514 GCF_039530625.1 Kribbella sancticallisti
CCCGCAGTCACCTCCGGAGGTCCCCACGACCTGGACGTGTTCGTCCGCGGCAAGCACAACGACGAACTCGTGCACAGATGGCTCGAGGGTGGCCAGTGGAGCGGGTGGAACAACCTCGGCGGCGACGTCGCTGCGGGGCCAGCGGTCACGGCAGGCGGACCCCACGACCTGGACGTGTTCGTGCGCGGCAAGCACAACGACGAACTCGTCCACAAGTTCTTCGACAGGGGGCAGTGGAGCGGGTGGATCAACCTCGGCGGCGACCTAGCCTAACCACAGCTGCCCATGAGGCCGGTCAGCGGGCGGGCCCTGCTGCTCACGCAGTTCACGATCTGTTCTACTCGAAGAGCGACGCACCCTTGGGATCGCGCCAGCCTGGGACGACCAGCACCCTCGCCCGAATCCGCCATATCTCCAACCCCGCCCAATGTTCGATCCGCCAACGCACCACCAATCTCCTTATCCCGTGGGCGTCGCCGGGCTTTCGGTCAGCGGACCTTCCGTCGGAACTTCGGTCGGATCTTCGGGCGGCGGACTGTCGGTCGGCGGTCCTTCTGTCGGCTCACCGAAGTGGGGATCAGGGCTAAAAGTCAGCGAGTCAGATCCGGTCTGTTCCAGAGCTCGTCTGCAGT
Source organism: Kribbella sancticallisti (assembly GCF_039530625.1). NCBI lineage: Bacteria > Bacillati > Actinomycetota > Actinomycetes > Propionibacteriales > Kribbellaceae > Kribbella > Kribbella sancticallisti. The sequence goes on from NZ_BAAAOS010000051.1 coordinate 633, forward strand.
CTTGGAGCTGGTCGCAACTGATCGTTCCACGGAGGCTCACAGAGACCCTGTTGACATCGCCGGCGCCGGCTGTCACCTGGCGAGCACCGATGAAGCACGCGTCGAGCGCCTTCTGACCTTCCCATCGCATCCCCGGACACGGTTGCCTGTCGCCACATCCCCGCTGGTCCAGGCGGAACACACCCGCGGGAGAGAGCTTGATAGCTCGGACCCTGACAATCACACCGGCGGGCAGCGGGCGGCTCCCAAGCCAAGCAGCCTCGGCGCATTGCAGCCTGTCCTCCACGGGAGAATCTGTGCCTCCGCCGAGCGGAAGCCTGGCAACGTTTAGCGACGGCCGCTTCTGACTGGACTGCGTCGGCTCCGGGCCGGTCGGTTCGGGTGGCGGCTCCGATGACTGCTGCTGCGACGCGGTGGGCGTGCCCGTGGCGTTATCTGAAGTTTTGTCCGTCGAGTTCCCGCCGCAGCCGACCATTACAACGGTTGCGATCACTGCAAGTCCCCAGCGGCACCGAACGTTGCATCGCATCAAAACCACCCCCATCCAGCATGCGGCCGGCGAGCCTGCATAGCAACGACCCGATACGTCTGTTCACGGATGCGGTTGGCCTTGACCGTGACATCATTCTTTGCCAATCGCGTCGAGGTCTGTCGGGTCGAGTGAGACGACCGGCCGGCCGCAAATTCGCCTCTCGCCGGACGGATGGATGCAGGTGCACCTCTCGTGGGAACAGCCGTGGAACAAGACGCGTAGTACTGGGTCTACCAGAGTCAACATCAACCGAAGTGGAGGCGCTCGATGCGTTTGGAAGGCCCGATGGCTCGGTTTCCTAAACCGTGCGTCGCAGGTTCGAATCCTGCCGGGGGCACCAGCCCGATACC
>NZ_BAAAOS010000052.1:0-4671 GCF_039530625.1 Kribbella sancticallisti
CAAGGAGAACCTATTCCGTGAAGCCGTGGCCTACTACAACGATCCCCAGCGATCCCCCACCACGCGGGCGTTGCGCGACCAGCCAACCGCGCGGGCCGCCGTAGAGGCGATGCTGCGCGACAACGCCCGGCTCTACACCGACCCAGACAACCCCCGCGGCTGCCTCATCGTCCTCGCCGGCACTACCTATACGCCGGACAGCGAACCCGTCAAAGACCTGCTCAAGGACCTACGTGGCCGCGACCTCGGCGACCTGCGGCAACGTCTGCACGAGGCAATCGTCGACGGGGAACTGCCACACCACGTAGAGCCAGCAGCACTGGCCAGATTCATCATCACCATCCTGCAAGGTCTCTCTATCCAGGCCCGCGACGGCGCCTCGCTTGCACAGCTCAACGCCGTAATAGACCAGACCATGCGCGCCTGGGATCACCTCACCACGGCCTAGCTGGATGCGCCCCGACATAAGCCTGGATTAGAACACAGGCTGCAGCGCCAGCATCACCCTTTCCTCCGAACCAAGCCAGGTCAATTCCCACCCACAAACAGTGCCCAGCGGGACCTCACAGGCGAGCCGCCTCACTTCAACTTGTCTACGCGGCCCGCCCGGAAGGGCGGCTGGGAGGTTTCGACCGAGGGGGCGAGCTGTACTTGAGGTGGCCGATCAGGTCAGCGCATCGTTCCTGGGAGGCATCGGCCATTCACGGATCCGGTCGGCGCCGCGACTGGTGGGACGTCGACGGGGCGACCACGCCAGCGGCGTTGACGGACGCAGTGCCTGAATGAACAGGTGACAGTGCATCGAAACCAGCGGCTGATAGCCATCGCGCAGGTGGCCAGAATCGAAGCCGCGGGAACACCGAGGCAGGTCAGTGGGTGGCCGCTCGAACTCGCCCTGCTGACCGTGCGCGGCGCGAAGTCCGGCAAGATCCACAAGGTGCCGTTGATGCCGGATCGCGCACGACGGCCGGTACTCATGCTCAGCTCTGACAGAAGCTCCGCCAAGCGCCCAGTCCGGGGCCACTCCCCTAGGTCAACCGCAGGATCGCAGCTGCTGACTGGAGCGGGCCATCGCGGTGTCCCCAACTCTCTCGAACACCAGGGCAATACCGGCCGCTGTCTCCTCTGCTCGTGCTCGAGCCGGTTCAGTATTTCACCAAGACGCTCGCCGAACGGTATGCGGCCTCCCGTCCTGGGAATCGGGCTCGGGCGCCGTCGGATCCGCGGCCTCGGCTGGGATCTCGTATCAGATGGTGCAGACCTATGTCGGTGCCCGCCGCGACGAGATCCGCCTCGATGCCGGCCGCGGCATTGCTGGTGCTTTCATCGTGCAGAACCATCAGCCGGATGCGGAGGCCGAGGTCGACTTCGGTGAAGTGACGATCACCTCGCCGGCACGCAGGCGATCTGCTACCTGTTCTCGTTCCGGCGTTCCGTTCCCACGTCGGCCTGGACGCCTTCTACTGCACCGCCCTGCTATTGCACACGAGTACGGACATCTGCGTCAGCGAGTTCGAACATCGACAACTGCCGAATGTCGATGTCCGAAGTCGTCTACACAGACGTAGCGCTCCAAGTGGTTGGTTTGCAGACGAGTGCGTGTCAGCGCGGCGTACCGAAGTTCCTGCACTAGCGTCTTGAATCGGCGACTTCTCGGAGGTCAAAGCTCGGCCTGGGCCAGGACGAAACGTGGTGTTCTGACGGCGTCGGACGAGCTGTGCAAGTCGCCGTACGATGCGCCGGCCTCGGTGCCTCACGGCTGCCGCCGAACCACCGACTGTCGGGTCGGACTCCGGACCGGACAAGGGCTCCCCCGAGAAGTAGATCAGGCACATCCCTGGTATTAGTTGCCCGCCGCAACTGAGATAGTAGGGTCACCGAAACTAGAGAGAAGTCTTAAATGACGAGACTGGGTTCACGGCTGGGCACCGCCCTGGCGGGCATTCTGACCGTGACGTTGATGGCCGCACCGGCGCCCGCACTGGCGGTCGACATGGACGAGGCCCACGGCAACCTGACCGAACGGCAGGAGCTGCAGCGCGAGCTGGACGCCGTGGTCGCCGCGGGAGCGACCAGCGCCACAGCCGAGATCACGTCCATAGGCCAGCACCTACGCGCGTCGAGCGGTCCGGCCGAACTAGGCTCGAACCGCCCGGTCCCGCCGCAGGGACGGTTCCGGATCGGCAGCGAGAGCAAGACATTCATCGCCACGGTGGTACTGCAGTTGGTTGCCGAACGACGCCTCCAGCTCGACGACACCGTCGAGAGCCGTCTGCCGGGTGTCGTCCCGCAGGGCGACCGGATCACGGTTCGGCAGTTGCTGAACCACAGCAGCGGCCTGTTCGAGGTCCTCGCCACACTGCCGTCGCCGCGTTCCGAGGAATTTCTCGAGCTGCGCTGGCGGACCTGGACGACCGCAGAACTTGTCGCCCGCGCGACGGCAAAGCCGTTGCTGTTCGACCCCGGAACCAAAACCAAGTACAACAACACCGGCTACCTCCTCCTCGGCATGCTCATCGAACGGCTGACCGGGAACTCCTACGCCCACGAGATCGAGAAGCGGATCATCCGGCCGCTGCGGTTGCACGCCACGTCGCTGCCTGGCACCGACCCAGCCATTCGCGGTCCGCACGCTCACGGATACCTGCCGATTGAGCGGGACGGGAAGCCACAGCTGCTGGACATCACCAAGATCAACCCCTCGATCATGAACGCCGGCGGCGACATGATCTCCACCACCCGCGACCTGAACCGCTTCTTCGCGGCACTGCTCGGCGGCCGGCTCCTGCCAGGCCATCTGATGCGCGAGATGCAGACCCCGGCCTTGGACTCCAAGTTCGGGCTGGGCATCATCAGATTGTCACTGCCTTGCGGCACGGCGTGGGGGAAGGACGGGGACGCCCCTGGGTACTCGAGCACGACTTTCGTTTCGCCGCGCCGCGACCGACAGGTCACGGTGTCCGTGACCTGGGGCGCCGGTGATCATGGCGACGCGGTCGACGCGCTGGTGAAGGCAGAGCTGTGCCGCTGAGCCGTCCTGTGTCCTGAGCCGTCCGGCCACCTCGCCGGACGGCTCACGATTAGCGCCAACGCACCCATCCGTTGCCGCGTCAGACAACTGGAGTTCTTTCATGCGTATCGCTCGCGTTGCTGTGGGCTTGCTACTGACCTTGGTAGGACTGTCGGTCACCGTCGTGGGGGCCGTCGCCGCATTCTGGCTGGTCGGTCCGGATAACACCCTGACCACCAGTGAGAAGCGGCTGACGAGCGAGGGCCTATCGGTGATGACCGCTCCGGACCTGCTCGACCGGCACGGCGCGACGCTGCACGTGACTGCTCTTGCGCACAAGCCAGTGTTCATCGGCATCGGCCAGGACATCGACGTGGCGAACTATCTGCGCGCCTCCGAACACACCCGGGTCGTGCGGTACACCCCGCCCTCAGACCTCGACACCCAGGAGATGCAAGGCAGGGCGACCGCGCTGAAACCGCCGACCCGACTATCCTGGTGGGTCGCGAAGGCCAGCGGACCCGACGAACAGTCGATCGCCTGGCCGATCGCGGACGGCCAGCACGACCTGGTGGTAATGAACTCGGACGGATCCCCCGCGGTGGACGCAAAGGTGACCTTCGGAGTAGAGATCGACGGCGCCTTCGCGGTCTGTCTGCTGGTATTCGGGGCAGGGACGGTACTGCTGATCCTGGGGCTGCTGCTGGTGGCCAGGCGCAAGCTAGGGACAACCGCACCGCCATCCAGGTGACCCGCCCCGATAACCTGACACGGCATCGCGCAGCTGCTTCGATCGCCCCGCCAGATCCGGGCGGTTTTCGGGACAGCACTCTCGCGACGCCGCTGGGCAAGCTGCAATTGCTCAGGTGTACCGGAGCAACCCGAACCCTCCGCCGCGAGCCAAGCCAACTCGTCGTTCAAGCATGCCCGGGGCTCACGCGCCGGGTCCGCGTCCTCGCCGGCGTCATCCGGGACGCGGGCGATCACCACCAGGTTCTCCTTGGTCGGTGTCACGAAGTCCTGGCCGCGCAGCTCGTCGGCGTTGCTTTCGTCGACGACAAGCAGCTCGAGAAGATCGGCGCGGCTGGCCACCGAGGCGTATCGACCACACATGTCTGCCAGCCTGCCCACGGGGACCCGACAATAGCTCGCATAGCGGCCGCCGGAGGCCGCGTTACGTGGCGTGCTCTGGTCCACCGTCCAGCTCGTCGACGGTCTGGGCGAGGACAGGCGCCGTATGCCCGCGGCGCTGAATCAGTTCGCTGTGAGCCAGCGCCGGATATCAGCGAGTCAACGCTGGCCGGGATTGTCTCCCGCAGGCGGCTGCCCTTGCTGACTCCCGTGATCGTGTTCGCGCCGGCATCCAGGTCGGTATCGAGACACAGCCCGAGCAGTTCGCTGGCCCGGGCACCACCGGACAGCCAGAACGACAACAGCGCGCGGTCACGATGACTGCGCAGCGCGCCGAATAGGGCATCGGCCGCGTCGTCCGGGATCGCCCGCCACATTGGCCCGGGCACCTTCTGCCGGTAGGTCGCCCGGCGGTGGACCACGAAGTCGTCCATCGGGTTGTGGGCATCCAGCCGGCCCGTCGACCGGCTTGTTGTCCGTCATTGATCTTGCCGATGATGCCGTCATTGGCGTTGCCGTTGATCGTGGTG
>NZ_BAAAOS010000053.1:0-146002 GCF_039530625.1 Kribbella sancticallisti
GACAACCGACGCCCACTGGCGCTGCTCACGTCATGAAGCGCGACTTTGCCGAGGCCCTGGGGTACGGCAGGTGTTCGAGGATCTCTTTGCCGCTCTCAAGCAGCGTGTGCAGGCCAGCCTCTCCGAGGCGTGCTTTGGCCTTGGCCTCCTGGGCGATGAGCTGCACATGCACGCTGCTGCGTTGAGCCACGGCCTGCCCTCGTTGCGCAGCATCGATGGCTTGCCGGAAACGACCTTGCGTGAGGGCGAACCAGGCGGTCATCTCGTGTCCCCAACCGGCGATCTCTGGATGGCCGGCCTCTAGACCTAGTTGCATAGCTGCGGTCCTGGTGGACTCTGCTGCCGTTCGCATCCCCAGGTCATATTCGACGCACCCGGCAAGCAGGGCAAGCCATCCACCCGCGACCAGAAGGTCTGCATGGGCTTTCAGGCCGACTGGGCGGCGTAGGAGGCCTGCTACGTGCTGAAGCCAACTGTGCGCCTCCTGGCGCAGCTCTAGGGCGTCGCGGTGGTTGTACTGGCAGCACAGCTCTTCAACCGTTGAGTGGAGGCTTTCGAGTGTGCCTGCGGTGGTGTCGCTGGCTTGCATTCTCTGGATGAGCTCAGCCGTCTGCCATGGCGTCTGATCGAGCTTCAAGACGGTGTCACCTCTGGCGGCCGCGAGGAGTTCGCCTTTGGCGCGTAGTACCTCGTCGCATACGCGGGCTAGGTCCTCGTTCGGGAGCTTGCGGCCGTTCTCCAGATTCGAGAGGTATGACCGGTGGTAATGCGTGGCTTTGCTGAGGTCGGCCAGGGACCAACCTCGGTGTTGCCGGTACTCCCTCAGCCGGTCTCCGAAGGTCACCCTGTAAGTGTCTCCCATGGGTTTGTATCCCTGCATCCTGAGCACGAGGGATACGCGGGAACTGGTGATCTCACGCTCTGTGGTCGCCAAGCTGGGCCCATGAACGGCACACGGACGGGGCGCGACCTGGACGGAGTTGAGTGGGCAGGCATTGACGTCTGTGATGGCCTCCACCCGAACACCGGGATGCCGTGCATCCTCGGCGAGCACAAGGGTTATCACCGGACCACTGACGGAGCGGAATGGCTGGACGAGGAATGAGGCTCTTCGAGAGGCTGCCGTGGTGCGAGCGGATCTTTATTGACGGCTGGGACGAAGGTATCCGCAGCGCCGCCATGTCAGTCGAGAGGCTCCTAGACAGACATGCCGGCACTGCCATTCCCAGGGCAGAAGTAGAGCGACTTGCCTCCCGGCTCCGGGCGGAGCTGGAGGAGGCCTAGGACGACGAGGCGCGCGCGTGGAGCCCTGAGAACCGCGTGCGCCTCGTCCGCCACCTCGCGGTCAGATGCGGCTGCCTCCGCACGCGATGCGGTCCTACTCGTGTTCAGGCGAACGGCAAGCCGCTCGGGCACACACGATCGGCGATGCCCCACACGCCAGGTGAGGCAGATGCCCTCGCGTTGCCGGGAGCGGACATCGTGGTCAAGACGATGAACGAGATTGCCACCGCACTCCGATAAGCCGTCATGCGTCGGTTGAGCGGCACCACCGCTGATTCCATATCTATTCGACACCAACGACGCTAATGACCCGCAGCGGGTTCGCCCGAACCATCAGCCGAATCGTCAGTCGGCAACTCGGGAAACATCGGACGACCTAGGAATCGTTCAGGGTCCGGCCTGTGCTCCGTGAAGTATTTCGTGAGAAATACACCGTCGTCATTGACGAACCATGCCAACTGCCACGTGCTGCCGTCCCACAAATAGGTAATCTGATGCGTTCCTGGGGAGGCTCCCTCATTGAGCGCACCTGCAATCTCTGCAAGCATTCCGGCCGAGCCAAGCGCAGCCTGAACATAACTTATGTCATCATCAGCTGCAGCGAATGGGATGAATCCGCTTACCTGCCTATCGTCGTCTAGCTCGAAGGATATTGTCACGTAGCGGTCCCGGCCCGCATCTCGCGCCTTGCGCGACGTTCGTTTGAACCACGCGACAACCGCCTCCGCCGCCTCCTGGCCAAGGCGTTCCAGGAAGCTGCCCATGAACTTCGCGGCTCCCCAAGCCACCGGCACAACCAGGACCCACTCAAGAGGCGGGAGATCAGACCATTTGTGCGTCTCCTTCACAGGCAGCGGACTTTCGTCGACTGCGTCCCGCCACACTTCGGGGTCAAAGTTCCGGGCTTCCGCGCTGATCGACGCGGTCAATATCTCGGGCGCGCCCTGCTCGCTCAGCACCTCGGGTCGAAACGGGTCATCGAATTCGCTCTTCGCGACGTACTGCTGTAAGAACTCTCCATAGAGCAGGAGCTGCTGCTCACCGTCTTCCAAGGTTTTGACCTCGCCGTCCGACCATCTGCCGATCGGCGGAAGCATGTTGAGATGTTCGATATTCATCGCTATGAAGGATTCGCGAGCCTGCCGAACCATGCCCTCCAACGCTTCGGGAGCGAATGAGACACGCTCGCCTGTCGTGAGTTGCACAACGCGCGTAGACGGACCGTGCGCGACGATGTGACCCCGCTCGAAATCCTGAGTCACTGGGAGGCCCCCTCTATCTGGTTGCTCTCAAGGCAGTCTGCCAGTTCGCGCGCGCCCGGCCGTAGCCCTCCGCTCTGCGTCGCAGGGAGCAGGTCATCGGATGCCCAGCTCGCAGAGGCCGGAATCTGCGCGCAACTGGGTCTCAATGTGGGTCTCATCCGCCATCGTTCGGGACTGTTCGCTAGAGGTCGCAGCTCGCGGGATCCAGGCTCTCGAAGGGCTCCCGAACGCTGGTGAACGATGACTTGCGGTCTTGGAAAGCGTGTTGGGGGCAACCCCTCACGAGTTCGAATCTCGTATCCTCCGCCACTCCGCTGAGTGGCCACCCGATCGGTGTTTCCGCTGGTCAGCGCTCTACGTGGTCACTTCCAGGGGACGAACACAGCAACGGCCCGGTCGCATCAGCGACCGGGCCGTTTTGCTGCTTAGTCTCAACGGCAGCCTCAACAGGCCGTCTCAGACGGAGATTTGCAGGCCCGCAGCGCCCTCGTCCGGCTCCGATTTCCCGCCCTTGCCCTTCGCCTTGCGCTTGGACTTCTTGCGCTTCTTCTTGGTCTTCGGCTCATCCCAGATCAAGCCACCGAGCCGGGCAGCGATGCCCATCCCGGATCTGCGCGGTGATGTGCTGGTACCGCTTCACCATTGATGACGCTGGCCAACCCATGAGGTCCATCACCGCCCGTTCGGGTACTGCGAGCATCAGCAGAACCGTTGCTGCCGCGTGTCGGGCATCGTGCAGCCGACCGTTCCGGATCCCGGCAGCCACCAGGATCTCCCTCGGTAGTCCATGTTCGGACTGAGCGCCTCACCGGTTCGCTTGGCAAAGATCCACCCTTCGTCCTTCCAGAGCTGCCGAGCTATCGCCTTTCGGCGTCCTGCTCTCTCTTGTGCTCCTGCAGATCCTGGTCAGCGCGGGCGGCAGGCCAATCGTCCGACGCCCCGCGCGGGAATTCGTCGGCGCGGTGTCCGGCCGTGCCTTCTGACGACTTGGGCAGAACCCCGGCTTCCGGCCGCACGGCTTGTCGGCGCAGCCGTGTTTGTACTTCGGCCGGTTCAAGCTCCGCCGCACCTTCAGAACACCGGTCCTCAATCGATGTCTGACCACCTCAACCCCAGCGCCTCGCCCTGGCGCAGCCCTAGCGAAAGCGCTATCGCCCACCGCGCCGAGTTCCGGCGCTTATTCGCCGGCTGATATCTATCAAGCCGGACCTGACCGGACTGTGGCAGTCAGCGGCCGGAGCGAAAAGACCTGGAAAATCTATGCGCCTCAACCTGGGGTACACCGACAAGGTCGAGGACCATCAGCGAGGCGAGCTGCGCCGGCGCCGGGCGGCGACCATACGGTCGCTGCGGTCTTTCACCATCCGCTGCTGCAACGCGTCGAAGTCCATCCGGTCAATGGCCCACACCGCCAGCTCTCCATCCAGCACACAGCCCACCTCGAGCTAGGCAGCCATCGTGGCCTGGCCGTCGGGGAAGTCGCGGTTAGGTCCTTGCCATTGTGCTACCACAACTGCACCTCAACGGCCCGGCACACCCGTACGACGGCCGAGGCCGCTGGCCCGGTTTGCCATGACGCGAAGTGATCCGCTGACGAGTTCCGGATCAGCGGCATGTCAGACGAGAGCGAAACCGCCGGTCCAGGAGATCTTCTCGCCAACCGCGAGGGTGAGCTGAAGGAAGCCGAGTGCCTCCAGTTCGCGGGCGCGGCTGAGGGACCCCGCATCGACGACGCGTAGGCCACCCGCGGTGACGACACCGGCCAGCAACGCCTTGGCATCGGCGTCGTCACCGGCAAGCGACACGGTGGTCGGAGCATCGCCGACGGAACCGGACGCCAAGGTCGCGGCGAAGTTGGTGTTGAAGGACTTGAGAACCCGAGACTGCGGCAGCGCCGCAGCGATCTCGGCCGCCGCCGAACCGTCAGCGGGAACGACGAGCGAGTCGAAGGTCTCGAAGTTCAGCGGGTTCGTGATGTCGACGACGATCTTGCCGGCGAGCTGGTCACCGCGCTCGGCGATAACCTGCGCCACGGCCGGGTACGGGACGGCCAGGACGACGATCTCACCGGTGATCCGCTGATCCTTGTCGGTGGAGCCGAGCAGCTCGACGGTGTTGCCGCCCCTGGAGACGACGCTCGCGATCGCTTGTCCCATGTTTCCGGTGCCGATGATGCTGACGTGTGCCATGATCACTCCTTGAACGTTGAATAGTTGTTGCTACAACTACTACTGTACAACATGATAGTTGTAGTGACAAGTATTCGCTGGAAGAATGGTCCTGTGACGACTCGGTGGCTCGACGACAGACAACTCGCTGCGTGGGTGCGGCTGGCCGCGGTACTCGAACTCCTGCCTGGAGTACTCGATTCGCAACTGCGGCGGGACGCGGACCTAACGCACTTCGAGTACTACGCCCTTGCCATGCTGTCGGAGGCTCCGGACCGCACCTTGCGCATGACCTCCCTTGCGCTTCAGACGAACGCCACCCTGCCCCGGTTGTCCCACGTCGTCAGGAGACTCGAGGACCGGGGCCTGATCGAGCGCCTTCCGTGTCCGGAGGATGCCCGCGCGACCAACGCGCGGCTGACTCCGGACGGTTGGGAGAAGGTGCAGGAGACAGCACCAGGTCACGTCGCCACGGTCAGGCAGCACGTGATCGACGCGTTGACACCTGAGCAGGTCGCACAGTTGACCGTAATCGCCGACTCGATCCTGGGCACCCTCGATCCCGACGGAACCATAGCCGCGCTCTACCGACGCTACGACGCGAATCGCTGACGCCGTAGGCATGCGCGCGACCAGCGAGAACGTGGTCCCCAACAGCAGCGCCTTTTGCTGGTCCTCGCGCGGAACCCCGGAAGCTGGTGAAGATGACCAGGACCGTGAGACTCCACACCCATCCCGGCACGTCCATCACAGCGGTTCCCGACCGACCCACGCGTCAGGCCGATCGGCTGCAGGCTGCAAGACACACGTTCCTGTCCGATCCTGTACCCAAGGCAACGGCGGCCGTGGCGGGCCGCTGCTCAATGCCATGTTCCGTGGCGCGCCGGCCACCACCGGGCGCCTTCTTGACCGAGCCACGCTCCTGTGCGCGGTAGGCCAATCCGATGCCTCCGAAACAGACCGCGCAATGACGACGTGGGAGCCCGGGGCGCCGACCCGTTCAGGTGGCGCCGCCGGGCCATGATCACGCGTTGCGGATGAGGTCGGCCGCAAGCCAGCCGATCGCCATCGCAGGCGCCGCCGTATTGCCGGAGACCTGCGTCGGCAGGACCGAGATGTCCACCACTCGGAGGCCTTCGACGCCTCGCACCCGCAGGTCCGGGGTGACAACGTCGTCGTCGTTCGGCCCCATGGCGGCGGATCCGACAGCGTGGTAGATCGTGCTGCCCGGCGAGTGAGCGAACTTCAGCACCTGCTCGGATGTTCGCACCTCACGGCCGGGAAACTCCTCGAAGGCGATCTCACTCGCCAACGGCTCCTGCGAAGTGACGTCGCGCAACCGGTCGACGATGGCGCCGGTGACTCGACGATCCTCCTCGTCCTGGAAGTAGTTGGCCTGGATGACTGGACTGGATCCAGGACTCGCATCGCTGATATGGATCGAGCTGCGCGTGTTCGGCCGGATCTGGTAGCCCAGTAGATACATGCCCGGCTCCTCGGACGGGTTGAGTCCCGCGGAGAAGTCCAGGCCGAAGGGTGTAGCAACCACCTGGATATCGGGCCGTTGCACCTCGGGCGAGGACCTGACGTGCGCCATCAGGTCGTAGCCGGCGGTGCCGACCGGGCCTTCGCGAGTCAGCAGGTACCGCGCACCCTGGGCCAGTTGCTTGGTCTTCGAGCTCAGCGCCAGAGTGTGGCCGATCTCCCGCTTGAAGCGGACCTGTGTCGCGACGCCATGCTGCTCGATGACCCGTTCGCCTACGTTCGGAGCCTCGACGCGGAGCGCCACTCCGGCCTTGCTCAGTACTTCACCTCGTCCGATGCCGGAGCGCTCCAGGAGCATCGGCGTCTCGATCGTGCCGGCGGAGATGATGACCTCCTTGCGAGCGGTGTAGTCAACGAGCCGCTCACCTTGCCGAGCCTTCACGCCAACCACCCGCCGGCCGTCGAAGCGAAGCAGACCGACGCTGGTACCGGTGGCGATGGTGAGGTTCTTGCGCCTACGGGCCGGCCAGAGAAACGTGTTGGCAGTGCTCTGGCGGATGCCGTTCTTGATCGTGGACGGCGTGAAACCGATCTGCTGCTGATCCTGGGCGTTGAGATCCGCGACGTACTCCCAGCCCGCCTTCTCCGCGGACTCCAAAAACAGGCGTACCGTCTCGTCGTCACTGTCCTCCGGCACGCTGATCCCGACCGGTCCGCCGGCGCCTCGCATGGCGGAAGCGCCCAACGAGTGGTCCTCGATTGCGCGGAACGCGGGAAGCACCCGCTCCCAGCCCCACTGCGGGTTGCCGGCCGCTGCGAGAGCGTCGTAATCGGCCTGCTGACCGCGGACGTACATCATTCCGTTGACCGCCGTGGACCCACCCAGTCCACGCCCCCGCTGCCACGGTTCGGCGTACCCGCTCGGAAAGGGCTCCGCGGAGTACGTCGTGGTGAGCTTGTCGGACTTGAGGGTGAAGAAGAATCCCTTGGGGATGTAGAGCATCGGGTTGAAGCTCTTGCCGCCTCGCTCGATCAGCAGCACCGAAGTGCCCTCGTCCTCGGACAGGCGACTTGCGAGCACAGCGCCCGAGCCTCCCGCTCCCACAATGATGTAGTCGTAGGTCTTCTGGTTCTTCGCCATGGGACTCCTCCTCAGGTAAGTGATAACGGCTTTTCATCGCTACAGAGGGTGTAGCGTAAATCGACGCACATCTATTCCCGGGAAGACTGAACCCATGTCCCACAGCACAACCGGCCGCGGCCGCCCGCGGCTCGAGTCGACCGACCAGCGCATCATCCAGGCGGCACTCGAGCTGCTGCGCAGCAAAGGCCCAGCCGCAGTGAACATCGATTCGGTCGCGGCCCGATCCGGCGTTGCCCGCACGACGATCTACCGCCGCTATCGCAGCCGAGACGAGCTGATGCACGCGGTCCTGGAGCAACTCATCGACCCCGCTCCCCTGGCCCCCGACCTCCCGGTCAGGGAGAAGCTGCGATGGGTTCTCGACCGGATCAGCGACATCCTGCAGAACCGGCTCGGGCCCGGCGGCACCGCCGCCGTCATCGCCAACAGCGATCCCGTTTTCACCTCAGCGGTGCGCGCACGACTGGCTACCCGGTTGAGTACGCTCGCCGAGTTGATGAACGCCGACAGGGAGACGGGGCGACTCCACGCAAACATCGACCCCGACGTCGTGCTCGGCCTACTGGTCGGCGCCCATCTCGCAGAAGTCCTCAGATTCGGATCACCGCGCGACGGATGGACGGACCGCGCCCTCGAACTACTGACTCCCGCAGTGACACCGCACTGACGCGGTGTTGTGGCGGTATCGCTTCTCTATCGATGGCGACGACCGTCTCCGGGTTAGGTTGGTGGGGTGGGGACGTATGAGGATCTGCCGGCGGAGTTGACGACCGAACGGCTGCGGTTGCGGCGATGGTTGCCGTCGGATGCTGAGGAGTACCGCGGGTTGTGGCTTGAGCGGGATCCACGTGCGCTACGGCGGATCGACGCGGAGGGGCGCCCGACGGTCGAGGACATTCGTGGGTGGCTCGTCGGCAATCCGCTGGCGGCGGATCGCGGGTTGGGGTTGTTGCCGATCGAGCGGCGAGACACGGGGGAGTTCATCGGGTACTGCGGATTGACCGTCGGCCAGGGGTCCTTCGACGAACCCGAGATCGCGTACCACCTGGCGCGGCGAGCTCGCGGTCACGGCTTTGCCACGGAGGCCGCGCGTGCGGTTGTCGAAGCCGCGGCTCGGACGGGACGGCGGCGACTGTGGGCGACCGTGCGGGAGTGGAATGCGGCGTCGTTCCGCGTCCTGGAGAAGCTCGATTTCCACCGCAGCGATCGCGTTACCGAGGATGCCGAGCGCGGCGATTCAATCTGGATGACGCGCATACTCGATCAGACGTAGCAGCCTTACGGATGCGGCCCGCGTCGCTGGGGACATGACCCTGAAGAATCGAGGTACGACCCAATGGATGACCAAGCGGCCGGAGAACCCGGTGGTGCCGATTCGGCGCCGGAACCGGCTCGTGTTGATCGGATCGCGGGAGAGCTCGTCACCGAGACGTTCGAGTACGACGGGGGCCGGCAGGTCACGGTATATGTGCCGCCGGATCCCCCTGAGGCCATCGTGTTCGCCGGTGATGGTCAGCTGATCTCGCAGTGGGGCGGGCACCTCGAGGCGGCCGACGTACCACCCACGATGATCGTCGGGGCCCACCGCACGGACGATGAGGATGAGATGGCGCGCATCCGTGAGTACTCACCGTCGTTCGACGAGGAACGGTTCGCGGCCCACGAAAGCTTCTTCGTCGACGACGTCTGCAACTGGGTGCGGACGCGCTTCAGTGTCGCGTTGCCGGCCGAACGTACTGCGGTGTGCGGCGTGTCGGCGAGTGGAGAGCTCGCACTCGCCCTGGGGCTTCGGCATCCGGACGTCTACGGCGCGGTCTTCTGCGCCTCGCCCGGCGGTGGTTATCACCCGCCTGCCGTGCTGCCGAGCCCTCTTCCGCGCACCTATCTTGTCGCCGGAACGCTGGAGCCATGGTTTCTCGAGAACGCGACCCGGTGGGCGGACGCACTGCGAGATGCCGATGCGGACGTCCAGATGACCGAGCGGATCGGAAACCACGGCGACCCGTTCTGGCAAGCCGAGTTCCCGCTGATGGTGGCCTGGGCGTTCGGCCGCTGAAGTCGTCGTCGGCCGGGGAGATCTGATAGTGAGCTGCGTGACCGCTCACCGAGTATGTGGGGCATCTCTGGACGAATGAAGACGAATGGGGCCGGTCGCGGTGCGACCGGCCCCATTGTCGTTGGGGGGGATCAGGGGGTGGTGAGGACTACTAGTTGTTGGGTTGCTCGGGTCATGGCTACGTAGCGGTCTACTGCGCCCTCGATGTTGCTGCCGAACTGAGCTGGGTTGATGAGGATTACCAGGTCGAACTCGAGGCCCTTGGAGAGTTCTGGGGTTAGGGAGCGGACTCGGGGGGTTGTTGGGAAGGGGACGGCAGCGGGGTCTGTGGTGATGATGCAGGCGATGCCGTCGGTGCGGTCTGTGAGCCAGGTGTTGAGGATTGTGGGCAGATCATCCACCGAGCCGTGGACGACGGGGAGGCCGCTGGTGCGGATTGAGGTGGGGACGTTGGCGTCGGGCAGGACGGCTCGGATGACTGGCTCGGCCTCCGTCATTACCTCTTCGGGGGTGCGGTAGTTGATGGTCAGGCCGGCTAGGTCGATTCGGTCGAGGCCGGCTCGTTTCAGGCGGGCTTGCCAGGATTCGGTGAAGCCGTGGCGGGCTTGGGCTCGGTCGCCGACGATGGTGAAGCTGCGGGAGGGGTTGCGGAGAAGGAGCATCTGCCACTCCGCGTCGGTGAGCTCCTGAGCCTCGTCTACGACTATGTGGGCGAACGGGCCGGCGAGCAGGTCCGGGTCTGCGGTGGGCAGGGCAGTTTCGTCGACCAGGGCGCTCTGGATGTCCTGGCCGCGCAGCATCGGCACCCAGCCCTCGTTGTCGTCGTCAGCCTGGATGATGTTGTCGATGACGTCGGCCATGCGTTCGCGTTCGGCGGCAGCGGCTGCCTTTTGGCGGCGTTTGCGTCGGGACGTCTCCGGGTCGCCGAGGCGCTGCCGGGCCGCGTCCAGGAGCGGCAGGTCGGAGATCGTCCAGGCGTACGCGTCCTCGCGCTGCAGTTGGCGGACCTCCTCGGGGCTGAGCCAGGGCGCACACCGGCGGAGGTACGCGGGGACCGACCAAAGATCCGCGACGAGGTCGGTCGGTTCGATCAATGGCCAGGCTCGGTTGAAGGTGTCGAGCAGTCCCTCATTCAGCAGGAGCGATCTGCGCAACTGGTCGACCGACACCTCCTCGTCATCTTCGTCGAACTTGTCGATCAGGATCGTGAGCAGCTCTTCCCAGACCAGGTCGCGCGCCTCGTTGTGCGGCGTACCGGCGTCGGGTGCTTCGAACGCCTCGGCCCAGTCGGCCTTGCTCAGATAAAGGTCGGACCAGTCGGTCTCGACCGTCATCGGTTTGGTGGGCGGCTCCTCGTACAGCCGAACGGCCGGCTCGATCGCCTTCACCATGTCCGCGGTCGCCTTCCACCGGGCCACGTCCGGGTCGGTCTCGATCGCAGCCGTGGCTCCCTCGGGGAGGAGGTCCCGTAGGGTGCAGGTCTGCACGCCCTCCTCGCCGAGGCTGGGGAGCACGTCGGAAACGTAGGCCAGGTACGGCTGGTGCGGGCCGACGAACAGTACGCCGCCGCGGCGGTGACCGAGGCGAGGGTCGGAGTACAGGAGGTAGGCGGAGCGGTGGAGAGCGACGACGGTCTTGCCCGTACCCGGACCGCCGTCGACGACCAGGGTGCCGCGGGAGCTCGCGCGGATGATGGCGTCCTGGTCGGCCTGGATGGTGCCGAGTACGTCGCGCATCCGCGGCGAACGGTTGCTGCCCAGGCTGGCGATGAAGGCGGACTGGTCGTCAAGCGCGGCGTGCCCGGCGAACCCGTCGGCCGTGAACACCTCGTCCCAGTAGTCGCTGATCCGGCCGCGGGTCCAGCGGTACCTGCGGCGGCTCGCCAGGCCCATCGGGTTGGCGTGGGTCGCGCCGAAGAACGGCTCAGCCGCCGGGGAACGCCAGTCGATCAGCAGCCGACGACCCGTACTGTCGGTGAGTCCGAGCCGTCCGACGTACACGGGCTCCGGGTTGTCTTCGCTGACCATGTGCCCAAGGCACAGGTCCAGGCCGAAGCGACGCAGGGTACGCAGGCGGGCGGTCAGCCGGTGCACCTCCATGTCGCGGTCCATCGCCTCCTGGCCGGTACCGCCAGGCGCCTTACGGGCGGCCTCGAGACGGTCGGACAGGTCGGCGATCGACTGCTCGAGGCTCTCCGCGATGGCCGCGAAGTGCTGCTCGTCAGCCGTGATCAGCTCGGGGTCGGCCTTGGGGGCGAGGTGGTCGGGTAGGTCGAATGCGCTGGTAGTCAGGGGGTTCACCTCAGCAGCTCCGATCGAACAGCGGCTTCGCGGCCGCCGTCGTTTCGTCGGGATGGATCGTGCCGGCCACAGTGGTGGCTGGTGGCAGTTCGACGTCCGCACGCGACGGCGTCCGTCGACAACAACACCCGCATTTGGTGACTTCCGTTTCCGTCGACAGTGGCTACGGCCGACGATTCTGCGGCACGAACGGGGGCTTGCGGCAAGCCCCCCGGTGCGCTATAAGTTGAACATGGCAAGGAGATTGTTCTCCTTGCCTTTCGTTTTGCGCGCTGAGTCCGGACGGCTACGGCTGGGTGTTGGTTTCCAGGGTGAGTTTGGGAACGGTGGCGCGGACTGCGGTGGCGGTGGTGTCGCTGGGGACCTGGATTTGGCCGCGGCTCACCCATTCGGTGATGTTGGCGACCATCGTGCCGACTGCTCGTTGGGACTGGGCTGAGGGAGTCGGCACCGTCCAGTTGGACGGGCAGCGGGCTACCAGGAAGCAGGCGAAGGCGAACGTGGAGCCGTTGAGGACTCTGGCGCCTGAGGGAAGGGTAAAAGTCGTGGTGTGCATCGGGGCGGATTGGCCGCTGGTGCGGCAGATGCCGGAGCCGGCGGCGACGACGGCGAGGCCTGGATGGCGGTAGAGGTCGGCGCGGGCCCAATCGATCTCGCCTGCGACGAAGCCAGGCAGAGCGGTCCCGGGAGTGATGCCTGCGAAGAGCCAACTGCTGCCTGTGGTGAAAGGGCTGCCAGGAAGGGCGCAGGTGTATTCGGCGCCTAGCAGTGGTTGGGAGGCGTAGGCGTCACCCAGATAGCGCCAGGTCGTCGAGGTGTAGCCATCGGTGTAGCGGTCGATGTCCCAAGCCCGGCGGGTGCTGTCGGTGAAGGTGATCAGCCGGTACGCCGTATTGGCGCCGAGGTTCGCCACATTGACGCCACGGTTCATCGCCTGAGAGAGAGCGGCCCGCATACCCCAGGAGTAGTACTCGTCGTGTGCCGGCAGGAAGACCGTGCCGGCCCGCGAAGGTAGTTGCCCGCCGAACGCGTCCAGGTCGTGGTTGGTCCAGTAGGTGACGTCCAAACCCTTGGACTCGGCCCAGAAGACCAGGCCCTGCTCAAGAGTCAGGTACTGGCCGGAGCCCTGGCCCTCGGCGTACGGGCGGTTGGAGGTGATCCGGCCGGAACCAGTGGTCAGGCCGCTGTAGAAGCTCACGCCGCCGTAGTTGTTGTAGGCCTCCCAGGTCGTGGTCGCCTGCTGGATCAGCAGGGCATGCTTCGTCCCGGTGTCGTCCCGAACCGTCAGCGGCGCGTACGACGCGAACGTGCCGTCGCTGATCTTGATGAGATAGGTGCCGGGTGCCCAGGCCGAGCCGATCGGGATGCTCAGAGTTTTGGTCCAGTGCGCCGCCGACGTCATGCGCAGGGGCTTGCCGTTGGCAGTGCCGCCAGTCACCGGAGCAGGCTGTACTACGGTCGCCACGTTCTCCTGGCGCCACACCTCCCGCGCCCCAAGGCCCTGGTAGTAGCCCATCCGATAGGCGATGACGCTCACCGGCTTACCGGAGGTCACCTTGAGGTCGAGAGTGTCCCCGCAGGTGGCGGACACCTTGCTGAGGAAGGCGGCCAGCTTGCCGTTCATCGAGGCCGGGATCACCCACGCCGCCGTACCGGGTCGAGCGTTCTCCACAGTCGTCGAGGGCCAGGACGTGGGGCAGCCCGCCGGGACGGGCGCGAAACCAGCGACCGGTACCGCGGGCATAGGAGCGGGTGGTGCGATCAAGGCCAGGGAGTCGGAGCCGGACGTCAAGACGATGCCAGTCGACGTCAGGGCAGACATCGTCAGCGTCATGATGCCGCCGTACTTGGACAGCCCGACGCCATAGATCGGAATACCCAGCCGCGCACCCGCCGCCACGCTGATCGGCGAGCGGGGCTTCCACGTCGCGTAGCCGCTCGAGGTCGTCAGCGTCCCGTTGACCGAGGTGACAGCGCCGAACGCACCCTTGGGCAGTTGCATGCGGACAGAAGCCAGAACGCCGGCTCGCGTGACCGTAGCGGCGTAGTTCAGGCTCGTCTTCTGACCCGGAATCGGGTTGCTGGCAGTGATGGCGATGTTGGGGGCGTAGGTCCGCAGCGCCGCCAGCGTGCCGGTGCCGGAGGACAAGATGAGCCCGGTCGTCCCGGTCGCCGTGAACCTGAGATTCCAAGGGCCGCCGCTGGGCACCCGGAGACCGTACAGAGGAATGGCGAACCGGGCCCCGACGCCGACGGGAACAACCTTGCTCGGCCGCCACCTCAGGACTCCGGGCGACACCGTACTCACGGTCCCGTTGACCGAGGTGATCCGGCCGGTCGAACCAGCGGGTATCGACATGACGATGTCGCGCACCGTGCCGGCCCGAGTCACCGTGGCCCGGTAGGTGAGCGTCGTCGTACCGCTCGAGCCCGCGGTGGCCGTGATGGTGACGTTGGCGCCGGCCGCCCAGGCCTGCCCCGAAATCAACGATGCCGACAGCAGAAGAAGCGCGCTCGCCGTCGCGAAAACCCTACGGAGCATGGTCCCCCCAGGCATCCGAACCGCTCACACCACGCGTGAGCTGACTTCCCCCCACAGGAAGGTGGCCACCCTGGCCACCTACCGAGGGTTACACGAGGTTACATCGCCAGGGAAGGGCTGGCGCGGTCACAGTCCGGCGAACGCGATCGTCACGGCTGGTTGAACGTTTCGAGCTTCTGCTTGGGGACACTGACTCGCATCCGGGCCGCGGTGGTGTCGCTGGGCACCTGGATCTGGCCCCGGCTGACCCATTCGGTGATGTTGGCGACGATCGTGCCCGCTGCCTGCTGTGACGAGGCGGGCGGCGCCGGCACGGTCCAGTTGGACGGGCAGCGACCGACGAGGAAGCAGCCGTAGGCGAAGGTGGAGCCGTTGAGTATGCGAGCGCCCGACGGCATCGTGAAGGTCGTCGTCTGCATGGGAGCGGCCTTGCCGTTCGAGCGACAGGCGCTGGTGGCGGACGCGATGACGCTCATGCCCGGGTGCTTGTACAGCGACGGCCAGACGAAGTCGATCTCGCCCGCGACGAAGCCGGGCAACGTCGTACCGGGGGTGATGCCGTCGAACATCCAGCTCGTCCCCGTGGTCAGGGTGCTGGCGGTGACGGGACAGATGTACTCGCCGCCGAGGAGCGGCTGCGAGGCGTACGCGTCGCCCAGGTAGCGCCAGGTCGTCGAGGTGTAGCCGTCGGTGTACCGGTCGATGTCCCAGGCCCGCCGAGTCTCGTCGGTGAACTTGATCAGGCGGTACGCCGTGTTGGCACCCAGGTTCGCCACGTTCACGCCACGGTTCATCGCCTGGCTCAGAGAGGCCCGCATACCCATCGAGAAGTACTCGTCGTGCGCGGGCAGGAAGATCGTCCCGGCACGGGCGGGCAACTGGCCCCCGAGCATGTCCAGGTCATGGTTGGTCCAGTAGGTGACGTCCAGCCCCTTGGACTCGGCCCAAAACACCAGGCCCTGCTCGAGCGTCAGGAACTGCCCCGACCCCTGGCCCTCGTTGTACGGGCGCTCGGACGTGACCCGGCCGGAGCCGGTGGTCAGGCCGCTGTAGAAGCCGACGCCGCCGTAGCTGTTGTAGGCCTCCCAGGTCGCGGTGGCCTGCTGGATCATCAGGTCGTGCTTGGTCCCGGTGTCGTCGCGGACCGTCAGCGGCGCGTACGAGGCGAACGTGCCGTCGCTGATCTTGAGGAGGTAGGTGCCGGGGATCCAGTCGGCGTCGATGTCGATGCTCAGCGTCTTGGTCCAGTGCGCGGCCGTCGTCATCCGCAGGTCCTTGCCATTGGCAGTACCACCGGTGGTCGGGGCCGGCTGTACGACGGTCGGGACGTCCTCGGCCCGCCAGACCTCGCGGCCTCCGAGGCCTTGGTAGTAGCCCATCCGGTAGGCGACGACGCTGACCGGATTGCCGGACGTCACCTTGAGGTCGAGGGTGTCGCCACAAGTCGCGGAGACCTTGCTGAGGTAGCCGGCCAGCTTGCCATTCATCGAGGCCGGAATCACCCACGCGCCCGAACCCGTCTTGGCATTCTCAGTGGTGGTGGACGGCCAGACGGTGGGGCAGCCCGGCGGGACGGCGGCGAAGCCCGCGACCGCGACCGCCGGCATGGCAGCCGGGGGTGCGATCAGCGACAGGTTGCCCGCGCCGGTGGTCAGGACGATGCCGGTCGAGGTGCGGGCGGATACGCCCAAGGCGAAGACGCCGCCGTACTTCGACAGCACGACTCCGTAGATCGGGATGCCCAGCCGAGCACCGGCAGCGACGCTGATCGGAGCGCGCGGAGTCCAGGTCGCGAAACCGGCGGAGGTCGTCAGCGTCCCGTTCACCGAGGTGACAGCACCGCGGACACCCGGCGGCAACTGCATCTTGACGTTGGCCAGCACGCCCGCCTTCGTGATGGTGGCGGCGTAGGTCAGCGTCGTCGTCTCGCCGGGAATCGGCTTGGAGGCGGTGATCGCCACGTTGGGGGTGTAGGTCTTCAGCGGCGTGAGGACGCCGGTGCCGGCGGACAGCACCAGGCCGGTCGTGCCGGTCGCCTTGAAGCTGAGGGTCCACGGTCCACCGCTGGGCAGCCGCAGGCCGTACAGCGGGATGGCGAAGCGCGCGCCGATGCCCACGGTCACGACCTTGGTCGGGCGCCACTTCAGGACGCCGGGTGAGACGGTGCTCATCGTCCCGTTGACCGAGGTGATCCGGCCGGTCGAACCGGCGGGGATCGAGAAGATGATGTCGCGCAGCGTCCCGCCACGGGTCACCGTGGCGCGGTACGTGAGCGTCGTCGTCCCGTTCGCCGCGACGGTCGGGGTGATGGTCACGTTGGCACCGGCCGCCGCGGCCGATCCCCCGAAGAGCATTGCTGCCACTGCCGTCAGAACCAGCGCGACGATAGCCGAGGCCTTGAGCCTCCGGAACATGTGGTTCTCCCCAGCCGTCCGTACCTCGGTGAACTTCCCCCGAGGAGGTGGCCGGAATGACCACCGAGAGATGTTGACACACCGTGAACGATTTGGGTAGAGGGCTGGGTCACGGCTCGGCATCGAAGCCGGCGTGCTCACGGCGTCCTGGACCGGTCACAGGTGAAGGAAGGCCAAGGTTTGCTTCGTTGGAATGGGCTGAGGTGCAGGGATTGCGCGGCAGGACGACAAGACGCGGCGGGGGTGCCGAGCCACCGATGCCGCAGCAGGCGCATTCGTCCGGTCTAGTGCACAATTCTGCTCAAATCCTCACTTTCAGTGACGGCTCACAGGTAGCCTTCAGGCAGTCCACTGACCCGGAGGGGTGACCTGGCCGGTGGCCAGAGCGGGGAAGTGGGCGCCGACGCCAGGCGTGGTTTCCAGTTGGGCCCAGAGGCGTTGGCGCGACTGGTTGGCCGTCGCGGCGTCCACGTCGCCGAAGGAGTGCCAGGTGGGCTCGGCGAGTTGGATGGGGCAGGTGATGGCGTCGCCTAGAAGCAAGAGGCGGGCAGGCCCGGACTCCAAGGACAGGCAGAGGTGGCCCGGGGTGTGCCCAGGAGTCAGTACTGCGTTGACGCCAGGCGCGACGGTGGTGTCCTTGGTCAGGGGGTGCTGGCGCGACGCGTGTTCGAGGAAGCCGCCACGGATGTGCGGGCGGATGTCACCGGGCCCGTTGACGAAGTAGTCCCAGTCGGCGGCGCCGTACCAGATCATCGCGTTCGGGAAGACCGGTTGCGCGGCCAGGTCGAAAAGCCAGCCGACGTGGTCGGTGTGGAAGTGGGTGATGACGACGTCGGTGATGTCCGCGGCCTCGACCCCGAGCGCCCCGAGACCGACGAAGAGCTGGCCGCCGACGAGTTGCATGCCGTGCGGCAGATCGTCCTGGTCCGGCCCCAACCCGGCGTCGACCAGGATCACCCGGTCCTCGGACCGGATCAGGAAGCACCCGATCGGCAGCCAGGCGAGGTTCTCCCGCGCGAAGAACTCCGGCCGGGCCTCCACCGGCACGTCGTTGCCGAAGTACTTCGGATGCACGCTGAACGTCCCATCGCTGATCGCGTGCACGCTCATCTCACCGAGCTGCATCAGGAACTCCTTCGGATTAGGCGTACATGTCGGCAAGGGTCACCAGAAGGACATCGTCGCGCTCGGCTTCGACAGCGCGGAGTGCGTCGGTGAATCCCGTCCCACTGAAGCACGCCAGCAGACAACGACCGGTGTCCAAGCCGCGTCCGCCCAGGAGATCACGAGCTCGGACCAAGCGGTCCAGATGATCGACACCCATGGTCCTCCCCCACTTCGCCTCACCCAGCAAAGCGACTCCTGCGCCGGCGTTGCCGAAATGAGTGATCGCGACATCGATCTCGATCTGCCGGCGGCCGGCTGTGTCCGACACGACGCCGCGGCCTACCCGGCCCAGTGGTGCGTCGACCAGGGCCACCCCTGGACCCAGCATGAACTCTCGGCAGATCGCCTCGAAATGCGGTCCTGCGACCTGGGACGAGAATCGCTCGCTCGACTGTGCCCACACCTCGCGCCCTTGCCCTGACTCCAAGCGCGCCCACGCCGGACGCATCACCGCCTCGTAGAAGTTGATCAGCGGTTCAGTGATTCGGTACTGCGCTCTGCCTGTCCTGAACAGGTCCTCCTCATGCTCCAGCAGGTGGCTGTCTTCGAGCACGTTGAGCGGATGCGAGATGTCGACGGCCTTACGTCCGATGTAGTTGGCGATTCCACCCCGGGTGGAGTTGCCGCCGGCAACTGCCGCGAGGACCGAGTGGTACAGCGCTGTGTCGCGGATGTCGGTTTCCTCCGCAAGCAGGTACCGTGCTTCGCGGAAGAGCGGACTCAACGGCGACAGCACAGTTCGGGAGATCCACTCGTCGAACTCGGCCACGCTTCCCGGAGCGTCATCGGCCAGAAACTGACGCCGGTACGCCGGGGTGCCGCCGAGCACAGCGTGCAATCTGGCGGCGAGCGCGGGATCGTCCTGGACGTTCCAGAACTGTGCCGAGGCACGGTAGTCGAAAGGCCGGACGATCAACTCCAGTTGCGCCCGTCCACGCAGTGGCGCGGTACTGGCCAGCAGCCCACCCATCACAGACATCGCGGAGCCGCACAGCAGCAACCGCATCGAGCTTTCCTCGAGCTGGAACCGGTCGATCTCGCGCTGGATGAGTGACGGCAGTTCGGGCGCGGTCTTCGCCAGATAGGGGAACTCGTCGATCACGACCAGCAAAGGTCCGCCGTGGGTGGCCAAGCCGAACAGATAGGTGACCGCATCGTCCCAGGTCGCGAAGGAGAACGGCGACGGTGAGCCCGCATGCGCTGCCAAGGCCGCGCCGAACTGGCGAAGGGATTCGCCCGCGGTCGCCGCGGTGGCCGCGAAGTAGAACCCTTGCTGCTGTTCCACAAGGGCACGAAGCAGATAGGTCTTGCCCATCCGCCGCCGGCCGCTGACCACGCCGAGCATGGCGTGCGGCAGCGGCCGGGTGACGAACGAGACGAGCCCCGCCCACTCGGCGTCTCTGCCGAAGACATGAGCCGGTTTCTCGACCGAGCTTGCCACGCGGACCCTCAATTCTTAGGACTGTACTTTTAAGAAGTGTACTCCTAACAATTGTTGCTTGGGGACGGGCGTTGAAGGGCTAGCTGTCGAGGAGGGGGATCAGCTGGGCCTCCTCGTAGTCGAGGTGCCGGTTGAGCGCGTCGATGAGTTGGTCGATCTCGGGGAGCAGGGTGGCGGCGGCCGGCTCGTTGAGCAGCTTTTGGAGGTCGTCCAGGATCGTGGAGATCTTGCTGTGTTCGGCTTCCAGGTGAGTGATGGTGGGTTCGAGCTCGGGGTAGCGCTCGAGCAGGCCGGGGAAGAGTCCGGTGGATTCGACGTTGTGGTGGAAGTGCAGGCCCTGGCAGAGGGTGAGGCAGTTGATCCGGAGCTGGGCGCCCAGGCCTGGGCCCGAGGTGGCCACCTCGCGGCGAATCAGGCCCAGTTCCCGGCGGAAGGCGTCGTGGATCATCCGCAGGGCCTCGCCGAAGGAGCTTGCGTTCGGCGGGCCGCCGGTGACCGCGCGGAGGGCTACGACGGGGATCGTGCGGGCGGTCTTGGACTGGTACTCGCCCCAGGCGGGATCCGCCTCCACCAGCCGGGCGAAGGTCTCGTCGCGCTCGGCGTCACGCAGTACGACGGCTTCGGCTTCGTAGGTGAAGATGCCGGTCTCGACGGTGGCACGGGGGTTGGCGAGCAGGTTGTGGTACCAGTCCGGATGCTTCGGGCCGCCGTTCGCGGAACCGACGACGAGGACCCGGTCGGGGGTGTCGGGGTAGTAGCCGAGGACGGTCGTGTGCTGAGCGCCGGAGCGCGCGCCGGTGGTGGTCAGCAGGAGCAGCCGAGCCCCGTCGAAGGGGCCGCCGACCTTGCCGGCGTTGGCGCGGAACTCGTCGATGATCTGTTGCGTGAATTCGTTCAGGGTTCTCTACTCTCTGGAGGAAAGGGGCATGCCGAAGTGCCCGCCCGGTTGGGCAGGATGAAGGGAAAGCTCAAGAAAACAAAGGAAAAGGATCCAGAGGGCGGGCCTCTAGCGGCCCTGCCGGCGCTCAGAACGCAGCCGGGAACCCAACTCGTACTTGGCTCGAGGCCGACCCGGCAGTCACCTGACGAGAATAACCGCTGCGGGGGGTCAGAGGCACCACCCCCGGTTGAGGGGATCGACCCTCATGCCCCCAGACGTGAAGCGTTACAGCCTCTCCCGTCTCGCCAACGCAGCTCGGACGCGGGGTACGTCGGAGGGCTACGTCAAGGCCCGGGCCAGCTCCCGTCGACCGGTGATACCCAGCTTTACGTAGATCCGTCCCAGGTGGTTCTCGACCGTCTTCGGGGAGACGAACAGTTCGTGGGCGATGTCCCGGTTGGTCCTCCCACTCACGGCGAGCCCGGCGACCCGGCGCTCGCTGGCAGTCAGAGAATCCTGCCCGGACGAGGACAGGCTCCGAGGCCTATCCCCCAACGCCTGCAGCGCTTCCGCAGCCCGTTGCC
This sequence comes from Kribbella sancticallisti, assembly GCF_039530625.1. Classification (NCBI taxonomy): domain Bacteria; kingdom Bacillati; phylum Actinomycetota; class Actinomycetes; order Propionibacteriales; family Kribbellaceae; genus Kribbella; species Kribbella sancticallisti. Next base: position 20,728 of record NZ_BAAAOS010000053.1, read on the forward strand.
GTACTACGGCCGAACCGCACACCGCTGCAAGCTCCCCAGCCCGAGCAAGCATCTCCCGAGCATCCGTACGCCGGCCAACCACGCGGTAGGCCTCTCCAAGATCCACCAACGCCTTGGCGAGCTCCAGCCGAGCAGGAGACCTCTCCAGTACTGCGACCGCCTCCTCCAAGGTGGTAGCCCGACGAGCCCCTTGGCCGACGTCGACCTTCGCAGTAAGCCGCAGGGCAACCCCCAGGTCAGAAGCAGCACCCCAGCGTCTAGCGAGGTCCAACTGGTCACTAGCAAGCTGGCGAGCTTCGGCTACGGAGTCCTCAGAGCCAAGACGCAGCAGGGCCCACGCAGCCGGAGTACGCCAAGGCACTGCTGGTGGATCCAGGTGGGCAGCAGCCATCTCGTCCCGCAACCGGTAAGCATGATCCAGGGCACCCAGCGGATCGTCCTGCTCCAGCGCGACCCGCGCGCGGACCTCGTGCAGCCACATCCCGGCGATCACCCGCGGCGCGTCCGCCGTCTGTTCGTCGAAGTCCGCCAGCAGCGCCGCCGCCGCAGCGGGATCTCCTCGCTCCAACGCGGCGTACGCGCCGAAGTTCACCGCGGTCGCCCGCAACGCGACCACCTGCGGCGACAGTTCCTCGGGAGCGACCGCGGCCAGTACTCCGTCCGCGTCCGCCTCGACCGCGGGCAGATCCCCGCACCGCCAGGCCAGGAAGTCCGCGACGTTCGCGACCATGGAGAACTCGATCGGCGACCCGTTCCGGCGGACCCAGTCCTGCGCCCGGGCGATCTCCTCGCGCGCCAGGTCGACCCCGTCCGCCCCGATCAGCGACATCATCGCGAGCAACCAGCCGACCAACGTGTCCGCCTGACCGGCCGAATCCGTGAACAACGCGCCACGACGCAACGCACGCTCGGCGGTCCGCAGTACTTCGGACGACGGGCTGACCTCGTACCGCCCGCACTGCGCCAGCAAGGCCAGCAAGGTCCGCTCGTCCGACGTGTCCCCCGGCAGGTCCGCGAACCGGTGCAGGTGCTCCGACGCCTTCTTCCGCTCGCCCGGCAGGAACGACCGGATGATCCCGAGCCGAGCCTCCAGCGTGAGCCGGGCCGGACCGTCGGGCCAACCTTCCAACGTCTTCGTCAGCTCGCCGACCGCCGCCAACGGACCGTCGAGCGCCGCCGTCGCGGTCGCCGCCGCACCCAGCAGCTCCGCCCGAGCCTGTACTTCGGACGCTGCCGCCGCAGCCCGAAGGTGTCTCCGCGCGGCCCGAGCGTCGCCGGCCCGCAACAACGCCAGCCCGAGCTGGGCCTGGATCCCTTGGTCTGTGGGGCTTCCGTCGAGGGCACGCGCCAGGTAGCCGGCCGCGATCTGAGTGTCGCCTGCTGCCAGCGAGGTGGCGGCGGCTTCGCGCAGGATGTCCGTTGCGTCGGGCAATGTTCCGCTCGCCGCGTTCACCAGATGGGCGGCGATCCGGCCGGCCGGGGCGCGTTCGGCGTACAGGACCTCGGCCGCGCGGGCGTGCAGCGCGGCCTTCTCGACCGGGCCGAGGGTCGCACGCATCGACTCGCGGATCACCGGGTGGACGAAGCTGAGCTGGTCGGCGGCCGCCGCCACCAGGTTCGCGGCGACCAGCTCCTTGATGGCTGCCGACAAAGTTGCTTCAGGCAACTGTGCGACGGATCCGGCCAGCCAGAGGTCGGCTCTGGCTCCGAGCACCGCCAGCGCCCCACCGAGCTTCAGCGCGTCGGGACTCAACCGGCCGAGCAACGTCCGCGAGACTGTGCTCGAACCGAGGCTCTGCACCGCCGCCGCCGTCGCCGGATCTGTCAGCGGGCGGTCCAGCGCGTTCAGTTCGTCGAGCAAGGACTCGGCCAGGAAGGGGTTTCCACCACTGGCCGCGAGCACCGCGTCGACGACGGGCTCAGCGGGATCGGCCCCTCGATCCTTGGTCAGCGCGACGATGCCGTCGCGGCTGAGGGGTCGCGGCAACAACCGCTCGACGTGCCGGGAGACCGTCAGCTCGGCCAGCGGGCCCAGGCGATCCGGCGGCGGGCGGGTGGCGACGACGAGCGCGATCGGCAGATCGGCCACCCGCTTGGACAGGTAGGACAGGAAGCGCAGCGACGGCAGGTCCGACCACTGCGCGTCGTCGACCGTGATCAGCAGCGGTCGAGGCGAGGCGAGGTCGACGGCGACCCACCACAGCGCGTGCATCGTCCGGGCCACCTCGGCATCGCCCGCGTCCGGGTTCGCCTTGTCCAGCGCCTCCAGCGCGCGGCCGGTCGGCCCGGCGATGATCGCCTCCCGGGTCGCCCCGCTGTACCGGGAGATCGACCGCTCGACCATCTGCCGCACGACGCCCCAGGCCATCGCGCTTTCCAGTTCGTCGCCGGTCGCCTGCATCCGGACGAAACCGCGCTCCTTGGCCAGCGCCCGCGTCTCGCCGACCAGCCGGGTCTTGCCGATCCCGGCCTCGCCCTCGATCACCAGGACCTTGCCGTCGCCGTTCCGGGACGCGTCCAGCGCGGCAGCGATCCGGCTCAGCTCGCCGGGACGCTCGAGCGTCGCGTTCACCGCGCCACGCGGGAGAGCAGATCGGGGTCGCGCAGCGGCGGTCCATGGCCGAACAGCACCAGGGCCGGCCGCAGGGCCGCGAGCTTCCGCATCGACTCGCGGTTCCGCTCGACGTCGACGGTGAGGAACTTCCACGGCGCCGAAAGCCTCGGCAGCCGGAAGAAGACGTCACCACAGAGCAGGGTCCGATCGGCCTCCCGCCACAGCGCGATGTGCCCGGGCGAGTGACCCGGCACGTCCAGCACGGTGAAGCTGCCGACCTCGTCACCCTCCTGCAACTTTCGCTCGACGGGATGTGCGGGCGGCATCTTCATCCGCGCCATCAACGCGGGGATCCGTCCCTGCGCGGTGACCGGGGTAGCGGTCTCGATCGCCTCGACATCGTCCACTCCGGCCCACAGCGGCAGATCCAGCGCCTCGCAGACGGCGTGGCTGGATCCGAAGTGATCGGGATGCGCGTGCGTCACCACGTGGGCGGAGACCTGCCGACCGCGCAACTGCCGCAGGATCCTCCCCGCGGCCGCCGGCGTGCCGGCGTCGACCAGGACGTCGTCGACGAGGTACGCGTTCATGAAATGCGGTGGCCGACCCAGCAGCTGATAGACCCCATCGGTTAGCCCCCGCACGAGCGGAATCATATACACGGAGTGGGCCTTTGATCGCCCCCCGGAATTGAACGTTCAAGACGCCCTGCGCTGCGCGTACCCGTCGACGTATCGCTGCGCTGAATGGCGTTGCAGTGTGCGCATCAGCCGATCGGTGGCTTCTCTCACCAGCGGCTGGTTGATCGGCTTGTTCCGACAGGCGCTGAGGTCGAGCGGTTCGCAGACCTTCAGGTGGACCGCGCCGAAGCGCAGGAGGCGGGAGCCAATCGGGTTGACCGTCTCAGTACACGCCGCATCGGGGTCTCCCATGGCGCGCCCCGGCGCTACTTCCCTCGCCACGCCTCGCTACTGGCCGCGATCGCGGCAACCGGCCTGGCCGACCTCGTCACGCGACTGACCGCGCCCGCCACCGACAGCGCAGTACGGGCTGAGGATCGTTTGCTGGAACTCGGCCGCCGCTATCTGGAGTTCGCCGCCGAGCGGCCGGCCATGTTCGAGCTGATCTTCCGCCACGACCTCCTCGAAGGAGCAGGCGGCAATCTGCGACCGAACCATCGCCATCTGGACCGCCCTCCACGGCCTCGCCACCCTCCGAGCCACCCGCACCCTCGACCTCCTCCTCAACGACGAACCCCTCACCCCACTTGTCGACCGCGCCGTCCGAGCTCACTTGAGGTCAGCGAGTACTCCGTAGTGGTCGCTCAGCCAGACCTCGTCGATGGGGTGGTTGCCGACGAGGGTGGTTGAGGTGATGGGGAGGTTGGTGAAGATGTAGTCGATGCGGCGGCGGTGGGTGAGGTCGCCGAGGAGGCGGGCGATTTCCAGGGCGGCGACGGGGTTGTCGACGGTCCAGGTGTGGCCGGGGTCGTCGTCGCCTGCGGCGGACCACGCGTCGGCGTAGTACTGGGTGAGGTGGCGGATGGACGGTGAGGTCGGGGATGCGTTGAAGTCGCCGGCTATGACCGTGGGCATCGCCTGCTTGGACGCCAGATCCACCAAGTCCCGCATCTGGGTTTCGCGCGCCCCTTCATGCTCCAGGCGCCACGGAGTTGTCGGTACGACGAACAACCGCTCGCCGCGGTCCGGGATTTCGACAGCGACTGCCAAAGTCCACCAGTGCGGGTCGCCACGGTGTTCCCGTACTTCGATGACGCGGTGCGGCCAGCGGGTGGCGATCACGCTGCCGTGACCGAATTCGTTCGGGCCCAGGATTTCGGCCTGCTGGGTGGTGTGCGCGAGACCGGCGCCGTCGATCAGTTCGCCGAGGTGGTCGCGGGGGTGGCAGACCTCCTGCAGGGTGACCAGGTCCGGCGCCCGCCGGCGGAGTTCGGTGTTGATCAGGCCGGTCCGGCGCGGGTCGCCCGTGTCGTTCTGGACATTCATGGTGAGTACTCGCATCACCACCTCGAGTGCCCCAGGCCACCTCAGGCAATCCCGATATCACTGACAGTAAACAGCCGGATTCGAAAAGTAGTAGAAATCCGTGGAATTGCCACTTGCTGCAGAAATCGTGCGGGCAATCGCCGAAAAAACCGCAGGAATGCTGTAACACACCGCAGGTTGTGACGATAAACGGTTGAGCGGCCTGGTCTTGAGGGGGGCAAGTGGACGCTCCGGTGACTCTTCGGAGACGCCGGTGAATGTGGAGGGGGCCCCAGCAGGTGCTCGCCCGGGGCGGGGTGAGCACCTGCGGAGGGGGCCGATCCTCCGGCCGTGAGTCTCCGGCCGTCAGCCCTTGATTCCCACGTTCGCCATTCCTTCGACGAAGCGCTTCTGGGCGAAGACGAACAGCACGATCATCGGCAGCGTCGCCAGCGCCGTACCGGCCATCAGGTAGGGCCACTGGATCTCGGCCGGGTTCTGGGAGAAGATCGCCAGCCCCAGTTGCAGCGGCCGCATCGAGTCCGACGTGGTGATCATCAACGGCCAGAGGAACCCGTTCCAGGCCGCCTCGATCTGGAACACGCAGATTGTGATCAGAGCCGGCTTGATCAGCGGCGTCATGATCCGCCAGAAGATGCCGAACTCGCCGAGCCCGTCGACCCGGGCCGCCTGGGCCAGTTCGTTCGGGAGCGACACGTAGAACTGCCGGGCCAGGAAGGTGAACAACGGCGCGGCACCGAGCGGGATGATCAGCCCCCACCAGGAGTTGAGCCAGCCGATGCCGCCCTGGCCGAGGATGTTGTTGCCGCCGAACAGCGGGATCGACTTCACGATCAGGAACAGCGGCACCAAGATGATCTGGAACGGCACCAGGAGCAGCAGGATGAAGTAGTTCAGCAGCGCCTTGGAGCCCCGGATCGGCAACTTGGCCAGCGCGTAGCCGGCCGTGGTACAGACGGCCAGGGTGAACGCGGTCTCGCCGACGGCGATGATCAGGCTGTTGCGGAAGTACCGCAGGAACGGCCCGGTCTGCATCGCCTCGACGAAGTTGCGCCAGCGAAGCTCGCCCGGCAGCCAGGTGAACTTGGCGATCTCCAGGTCGTTCTTGAAGGCGGTCAGCACCATCCACACGAACGGCGTGATCATCACCAGCGCGCCGAGGCTCAGCGCGACGTACAGCAGAACCCGGCCGATCCGCAGACCCGACGGCTTCGAGCCGACGATGGGACCGGTCACCGTTGCGCTAGTCATTGACATCCGCCTTCTGGAGCAGGCGTCCGAGGCCGATGAAGATCGCGATCAGGAGCATCATGATCACGGTCTCGGCGGACGCGAAGCCGAGCCGCAGGTCCTGGAACGCGTTCTGATAGATGTCGAGCACCAGCACTGTGGTCTCGGTGCCGGGACCGCCGTCGGTCATCACGTAGACGAGGTCGAAGACCTGGAACGTGCCGACGATGGAGGTGACCAGGACGAAGAACTGCACCGGGCCCAGGGCCGGCCAGGTGACGTTGACGAACTTCTGCCAGCGGCTGGCGCCGTCCAGCGCCGCCGACTCCAGCAGGTCCCGGGAGACCCCCTGCAATGCGGCGAGGTAGATGACGATCTTCGTCCCGAGTCCCTGCCAGATGCCGACCGCCATCAGCGACGGCAGCGCCGTGTCAGGGCTGGACAGCCACTGGTTCGGGGCGAAGCCGAACAGGCTGAGGAAGCCGTTGGCCAGGCCCGAGCCCGGGTTGTAGATCCACAGCCAGATGGTGGCGATGGCGACCGTGGCCGTCACCGTCGGAATATAGAAGGCGGTCCGGAAGAAGCCGAGTCCGCGGATCTTCTGGTTCAGGCCGAGGGCGATCAACAGGGAGAGCGCCATCGACACCGGTATCACCACGACGGCGTACAGGACCGTGTTGCCGAAGGCGGCCCGGAAGTTCGCGTCCCGGAAGAGTTCGGTGTAGTTCTCGAACCCGACCCAGGCCCAGGAGTCACCGAAGCTGTAGTCGGTGAAGCTGAGCGCGATCGCGAAGGCGACCGGGATGACCAGGAAGATGCCGGAGTGCAGCAGAGCCGGTGCCAGCAGCACCCAGCCGGCCCGGACCTGGCTGCGGATCAGCTTGCGGCTGTCCTTGGCCGGAGCGGGGCGACGGGTGGTCGTGGCGGCGGGTGCGGGTCGTTCCAGTGTGGCGCTCATCGGGACTGCCCTGCCAGGTTGGCCAGCGTCTTGGCGGGATCCTTCTGACCGAGGACCGCCTGGGTGAGCTGGGTGTCGAAGTTGCCGCGCATCTCGAGCCAGTTCGCCGATCCGCCTTCGTAGATGGCGAGCTCGAGACCGCCGGCGACGAACTTGCTGAGCGGGTTCGACTTGGCCTGCGGGGAGTTGACCGCGTCCTTGTAGGCCGGGATCTTCTTGTTCAGCTTGGCGATCGCGTCGACCGACTCCGGCTTGATCAGGGACTGGATGAAGGCCCAGGCCGCGTCCTTGTGCCGGGCCCGGGAACCGATCGAGACCAGGTCGCCACCGACGAACTCGACCTCCTTGCCGCTGTCGAACCGGAAGAACTTCAGGTCGTCGCAGTTGGCCTTGCCGATGCCCTTGTCGGAGCAGTCGATCGCACCGCCGGTGATGCCCATCGCGGCCTCACCGGTGTACACCAGCGGCTGCTGGGCGGCGTTGCGCTGGCCGTAGACCTGGACGTTGTTGATCATCGACTTGATCCACTCCAGCGTCTCCACGCCGTCGGCGTTGTTGTAGTTGGGCTGCCCGTCGACGTACAGCTGAGTGCCGGTGGAGGCGAGCAGCGTCGTGTAGGTCTGCCGGAAACTGGTCGGCGCGGCCAGGTCGAAGCCGGCGCGGGTGATGGTGCCCTTGGCGTCGCGCTTGGTCAGCTTCTCGGCCGCCACCTTCAGCTCCGCCATCGACTTCGGCGGCTTGTCCGGGTCGAGGCCGGCCTCCTTGAAGGCGCTGATCCGGAGCGCGGCCGCGCGGGCGTCGGCGAGCAGCGGGTAGGCGTACAGCTTGTCCTCGTACATCGCGGCCGGGACCAGCGCGCCGATGCTCTTCTCCCGGATCACGTCGGGAGTGACGCCGTACGGCGCGAGGTCGGCGAAGATCCGCTTCGACGCGAACGGCTGGATCCAGCCGACGCCGGTGACCATCACGTCGTACGGGATGCCGGCGGCGATCGAGGTGGACATCTTCTCGTTCAGGTTCGCGTAGGTCGCGAAGTCCGGCTCGACCTTCATCTTCGGATAGGTCCGCTGGAAGTCCTTGACGACCTTGTCGAACTCCTCCCGCCCTTTCGTACTGGGCGGGAACGACGGGATCAGCACCCGCAACGTCCCGGTCGCCTCGGCCGGCGGCACGCCGTCCGTGGACTTGTCGATCACCCCGTTGCCACAACTACTGGCGGCCAGGCCGAGTACCGCGGCCAGCACCACCAATCCACTCCGGGCGCCACGTCTCACAGGGGAACTCCTTCGCTGCCGAGCGGTCCGGCGCCCTGATCGTGACGACCGGACCACCGAGTGCAGCGAAAGTATGGGAAAGGGCTTTCCCCGTCAATACCCCAGCGCTCGAATGATCAAAATCGATCAATAACGGAACAGCCACGATCACAGTTCCATGCGCTCAGCCTTCGCGCTCAGGCCCCTGGTGTTGCTGTCCTGTCTGGACTCCACCCCGACGCGAGCCCTGCTCGCCGGCAGCCAATGGCCTGGCCGAAGACATCTGAGCCGTGCCAGAGAGGCCCGCCCGCATCGCATGCTGCAGGTCGCCTGACTGCGGCGACTGCACACCGTTCGCAGCGGCCTGCGCACCAACTCCCGCCGGCTGCCGACCACGCTGCGGCTCCTGCGCTTGCTGTGCGTTCTGCGGACCTTGCGGCGTGGTCTGCTGCGTTTGCCGTGTGGACTGCTGGGGCGCGCGAGTCGCATCCAGCTCGACGCGCTGCCCCTGCTGGGGCGCCGACCACTGACCGCGCAGTGCACGCACCTCTGCGAGTCCCGCGTCCACCGCGCGTCCGCCCGCCTTGGCCGACTCGCGACGCAGCGACTGGTCGTCCGACTTGTCCAGGTCCGGCAGCGCCTCGAACGGTGGCTTCATGGACGTCTCGATGCGTTGCAGCGCTGCCTCTCGCTCCTGTTGCGGGATCAGCCCGGGCAGGTCGCTGTTGTCGTACAGGGTCTCCGCTGCCACCCGGAACTTCTGTTCCGCGTTCACGACCGCCAGGCGACGTACGACCTCGTCCCTCTCGACACCACTCGCCCGCGCGATTCCGCCGGTGAAGCTTTCCGCCGCCGGTACGTACTGCTTGTACGACCGGTTGGCGTCCGCGGAACTGATACCGGGTGCGATCTCCTCCAGCCCGAGATCGTCGATGTAGCGGTCCAGGTTGTTGTAGCTGTAGAGCTCGGTGACGCCTTCCTCGAGCCCCTTCACGCTGGGTGTCTGGAAGGCGTCCTTGGCATCGCTGTGCTGGGTTCCCTCGGCCGCGAGCACGTGGGTGTTCTCGTGTAGGACCGTCTTCACGGCCTCGCGATAGGACTGCAGCGTCTTCGGATCCTGGTTGTACACCCGGGCGTTGTCGAACATGTCCTGCAACGGCTCGGTGACCCTGGCCGCGTTGTATTCGATCGTGTTGTCCCAGGTCACGGCACCGCGAACCTTGCGGTCCGGAGCGGCGACGCCGAGCTTCCCGTTCCACGACGAGTGGTGCGCCTCGGAGATGCGGACGGCGGCCTTCGCCTGCTCGGCCATCATCTCCTTGAGGCTGGTGACCTTCACTGCGGATCAGGTTTCAACGCCATGATCAGCATGTAGAGGGACTCGTTCATTTCCAGGATGGAGGCTTCTTCGGCTGGGTCCGCGGTCTCGGCGATTCTGCCGATCTCGGCCATGCCGGCCTCGGCGCGGGCGATTCGTTCCTCGTTCGTGCCGCCGGCGGCGCCGGCTCTGGAGTGGGCGCGGATGGCGGCCGCCATCGCCGGCGAGAGTGGCTCGTCGTCGTAGGCGAGGATGTCCTCGAGGGTGGCGATCTGGCCCTCGGCGGTGCGCCTGTCGATGGCGGACTCGATCGCGGCGGCCTTGGCCTTCAGCCGGGTCACGGCGGGGGCGAAGTGAGCTGCCGGCTGGTTCTCGATCGAGTCGAAAACCTGCTGATAGTCGGCCTTGAACTCGTCGTAGTCCATGGGTGCGCTCTCCCCTGTGCTGATCGCCTGTGCTGATCGCGGGACCTCAATCTATCCGGGGCACGGCCGACCGGGGGTTGGCGTCGATGGGAGCTGCGCCACACGATGCGCGCACTCGGAGTTCCGGCAGGAGGCTCAGGTGTTGGGTGGCCGGAGCGTGCGTCGGGGTGGACTTGAGTTTGCGGAGGAGGAGTTCGCAGGCGGTCTCACCGAGGGTCAGCTTTGGCGGGCAGACGGCGGTCAGAGGTACTACGGCCATGGCGGCGGTTTCGTCGTTGTAGGCGATGACGGCCAGGTCTTCGGGGATGCGTAGGCCGTGTTCCATCGCTCGCTCGATCAAGCGGGCGGCGTGTTCGTCGGAGTGGACCAGTACGGCGCGGGCGCCGTGGGACTGGCATTCGCCGAGGAACGCGTCGAGTTGGGCGAGCGTGGTCGGGTCCTCGCCGCGGGCGGGGAGGGCGACCGGTGACACGAACAACTCCACGCCGAGGGTATCGGCCGCCTCGGCGATGCCCTTCCGGAGCCAGTACGCCGTGACGCTGGCGTTCAGGTTGATGCCGATCCGGCGATGTCCGAGTGAGGCCAGGTGCCGCAGCGCCAGCATCGCGCCGTACGCGTGGTCCGTCCGGACGTGGTCGTACTCGCGCTGCACGTGCGGGAATCCGAACGCGCGCTCCATCAGCACCACCGGTACGTCGATCGCGTCCAGGGTCCGGCCGAGTTCCGCCGCGTGGTCGTCGCCCAGCGCGGTACTGAGGAGCAGGCCGGCCACGCCGATGCCGAGCACCTTCTCCAAGCGCTCCTGCTCCACCGCCACGTCGTACCCGGAGACGCCCAGCACCAGGCGGGCGCCGTACCGGTCGGCCATTGCCTCGGCGCCGCGGATCACGTCGGTGTAGTAGAAGGTCGAGCTCGGTACGACGATGCCGACGGTGAGCTGGCTGCCCTGGCGGGGACTGGCCGCGGCGGGACTGGTGCCGACGGCGCCGCCGTGCACCCGGCGCAGCAGTCCGGCAGAATCGAGCTCCGCCAGGTCCCGGCGTACTGTGATCGCGGACACGCCGAGCTCGGCCGCCAGTTCGGCCACCCGCAGCCGGCCGTGCCGGCGCAGCGAACGCAGGATCAGCTCGTGGCGTTCCGGTGCGAGCATGCGGGTCCTCCGGGGACGGTGATCCGGATGTGATTGTTTGTGATCATACGATCATGACTGCCGACCTGAGGGAGATCGCGTGAGCGAGACCAGTGGAGCGGGCCGGACGGGGGCCGTGCTGTCGAAGCTCTCGTTGATCGGCGACCTGCTCATGCTGCAACTGGCGTTCCTGGTGCTCAGCTTCGGCATCGTCACGCTCTACCCGGCCGCGTTCGCGCTGCAGCGGGTGCTGCCGGAGGCGATCGGCCAGGAGCATCCCGCGCTGATGCGCCGGTTCTGGCGCCAGTTCAAGTGGGCCTTCAAACGCTTCTGGGTGGCCGGCCTGGCCCTGTACTTCGGCAGCATCGCCCTCGCGTTCGGGTTGTTCTTCTGGGCGTCTGCCAACGGCCCGATCCGAATCGCCGCGCTGGCGATCCTGGTCCCGTTGACCGGCATGATCGTCGGGCTCTACCTGAGCGCGCTCGCCGTGCTCCCCGACGCCCCCGAGGACTCCACCTCCCGCACGGTGTTCCGCGAGGCCAACCTCTTCCTGCTGCGACGCTCGCTCGCGATCGCGGGCGGCGTGATCGCCCTGGCCACCTGGTTCCTGCTGTTGACCCGGCTGCCGACCCTGTTCGTCGTCGGTTCCGGCCTGGTCCCGGCGCTGCTGGCCTACTGGATCGCGCGCACCACGACGACCCGGCCGAAAAAAGATTCCGGGGACGTGTCAATTTGAGCCCTGCTGGTCCGACGTAGGGGTGTAAGGCCCCACCGGACCAGAAGGAGAACGAAGATGTACGCGACGACCGAATCCCAGGCGACGACCCCGGCCGCGCCGGGCGGACGCTCGCGCTGGCTGGCGCTCTACGTGCTCTGCGCGGGCATGTTGATGATCGTGCTCGACGTGACCGTCGTGAACGTGGCGCTGCCGGCCATCCAGGACGACCTCGGCTTCACCAGTTCCAGCCTCGCGTGGGTGGTGAACGCGTACCTGATCGCCTTCGGCGGCCTGCTCCTGCTGGCCGGCCGGCTCGGCGACCTGCTCGGGCGGCGGACCATCTTCGTCGCCGGGCTGACCCTGTTCACCATCGCCTCCGTCTGGTGCGGGCTGGCCGAGTCCCAGGAGATGCTGGTCGCCGCCCGGTTCGTCCAGGGCGTCGGCGGTGCGCTCACCTCCGCGGTGATCCTGGGCATGATCGTCACCCTCTTCCCCGAGCCGCGGGAGCAGGCGAAGGCGATCGGCGTCTACGCCTTCGTCGCCTCGGCCGGCGGTTCGATCGGTCTGCTGGCGGGCGGCGTCTTGACCCAGGCGATCAACTGGCACTGGATCTTCTTCGTGAACCTGCCGATCGGCCTCGTCACCGGCGTCCTGGCCGTCAAGCTGATCGAGAAGGACAAGGGCCTCGGGATCGGCCGCGGCACCGACGTACCGGGGGCCGTCCTGATCACCTCCGCGCTGATGGTCGGCGTGTTCACCATCGTCAAGCCGGCCGCCGAACTGGGCTGGACCGCCAACCGGACGATCGCGCTCAGCCTGCTGACGCTGACCCTGCTGGCCTGCTTCATCGCCCGCGAGGCGACCGCCGCCAACCCGCTGGTGCCGCTGCGGATCTTCAAGTCGCGCAACCTGACCGGCGCCAACCTGATCCAGGCACTGTCCGCCTCGGGCATGTTCGGCATCTTCTTCCTCGGTTCGCTCTACCTGCAGCGGGTGCTCGGCTACGACGCGCTGGAGATCGGGCTGGCGTTCCTGCCGACCACGCTGGTGATGGGCCTGCTGTCGGTGCGCTACTCGGAGAAGCTGGTGATGCGCTTCGGTGCCCGTCGTCCGCTGATCGTCGGCCTGGTGCTGATCGTGGTCGGGCTGGCTCTGTTCACCCAGGCTCCGGTCGGCGGCAACTACGTCGTGCACGTCCTGCCGGTGCTGCTTCTGCTGGGCCTGGGCGGCGGCATCTGCTTCCCGGCGCTGATGGGCCTGTCGATGGCCGACGTGAAGCCCGAGGACGCAGGCCTCGCCTCCGGCCTGATCGGTACGACGGCCGAGGTCGGCGCCGCGCTCGGACTGGCTGTACTGGCCACCCTGTCGGCGACTCGCACAGAGACCCTGGCTGCCGCGGGCAAGCCGGCCCTGGACGCGCTGACCGGTGGTTACCACCTGTCCTTCGCGATCGCCGCACTGATCGTCGCCGCCGCCGTGGTGATCGCCTGCACGGTGATGCGGCCGGCCAAGGAGACCGCTCCCGCCGAGGTCGCCGCGGACGACGACGACCTGGTTCTCGACGCCGCCTGACCCGTACTGCGAACTCCCCGCGCCCCGCCGGTACTGCGAACCGGCGGGGCGCGGGTGTTCGTCGTACTGGATCCGGGGTGGTTGTCCACAGGATGGGGGCGGTGGTCGTGAACGGCCGGGTCGATAGGGAAGGATGAGGGCAGTGACGGTGGCTGCCGTGAAAGCGGCAGAATGCTCGTCTGCCAGTTGGACGTCGAGGGGATACGGGACAGTGGTCTTGCAGTCGGTCGAGCAGAGGATCGCCGAAGAGCTGGAAGTCGGTGTGGGACAGGTCCGGGCAGCCGTCGGGCTGCTGGACGAGGGCTCGACGGTTCCGTTCATCGCGCGGTACCGCAAGGAGGTCACCGGCGAGCTCGACGATGCGCAACTGCGCACGCTCGAGGAGCGGCTCAGGTACCTGCGGGAGCTGGAGGAACGCCGGCAGACCGTGCTCGAGTCGATCGAGAGCCAGGGCAAGCTGGACGACGCGCTCAAAACGTCGATCCTGGCGGCGGAGACCAAGTCGCGGCTGGAGGACATCTACCTGCCGTTCAAGCCGAAGCGCCGGACCAAGGCGATGATCGCCCGCGAGGCCGGGCTGGAGCCGCTGGCGGACGGGCTGATGTCCGACCCGACGGTGCCGCCGCTGGCCGCCGCGACGGTGTTCGTGAACGCCGAGGCCGGCGTCGCCGACCCGCAGGCCGCACTGGACGGCGCCCGCGCCATCCTGGTCGAGCGGTTCGCCGAGGACGCCGACCTGATCGGCGAACTGCGGGAGCGGATGTGGAGCCGGGGCCGGCTGGCCTCGAAGGTGCGCGAGGGCAAGGAGACCGACGGCGCGAAGTTCTCGGACTACTTCGACTTCGACGAGCCGTTCACGAAGATGCCGTCGCACCGGATCCTGGCGATGTTCCGCGGTGAGAAGGAGGACGTGCTCTCGCTGACCGTCGAGCCCGAGCCCGCCGGCGTCGAGGTGGAGGGACCCTCGGAGTACGAGGGGACCATCGCGCGCAAGGTCGGCGTGGAGAACAAGGGCCGCGCGGCCGACCAGTGGCTGGTGGAGACGGTCCGCTGGGCCTGGCGGACGAAGATCCTGGTGCACCTGGGCATCGACCTGCGGACCCGGCTGCGGCAGGCCGCCGAGGACGAGGCCGTCCGGGTGTTCGCGGCGAACCTGCGCGACCTGCTGCTCGCGGCGCCGGCCGGCACCCGCGCGACGATGGGGCTCGACCCGGGCTTCCGGACCGGCGTGAAGGTGGCCGTCGTCGACGCGACCGGCAAGGTGGTCTCGACCGGAGTGATCTACCCACACGTCCCGCAGAACCAGTGGGACCGGTCGATCGCGACGCTGGCCGCGCTCGCTGCCGCGCACAAGGTCGACTTGATTGCTATTGGCAACGGGACCGCGTCGCGGGAGACGGACAAGCTGGCCGCCGAGCTGATCGCGAAGCACCCGGAGCTCAAGCTGACCAAGGCGGTCGTGTCGGAGGCCGGCGCGTCCGTCTACTCGGCGTCGGCGTTCGCCTCGCAGGAGCTGCCCGGCATGGACGTCTCGCTGCGCGGTGCGGTGTCGATCGCGCGGCGGCTGCAGGATCCGCTGGCCGAGCTGGTGAAGATCGACCCGAAGTCGATCGGCGTCGGGCAGTACCAGCACGATCTGCCGGAGAACTCGCTGTCCCGGTCGCTCGACGCCGTCGTCGAGGACTGTGTGAACGCGGTCGGCGTCGACCTGAACACCGCGTCCGCGCCGCTGCTCACCCGGGTCTCCGGGATCACTCCGGGCCTGGCCGAGAACATCGTCATCCACCGCGACCAGAACGGGCCGTTCACCTCGCGTACGGCGCTGAAGGGGGTGCCGCGGCTCGGCCCGAAGGCGTTCGAGCAGGCGGCCGGCTTCCTCCGGATCCCCGACGGTGCCGACCCGCTGGACTCCTCCAGCGTGCACCCGGAGGCGTACCCGGTGGTCCGCCGGATCCTCGACTCGACCGGCACCGAACTGAAGTCGCTGATCGGCTCGCCGCTGCTGAAGAAGCTGAAGGCGGCCGACTTCGTCGACGACATGTTCGGTCTGCCGACGGTGACGGACATCCTGGCCGAGCTGGAGAAGCCCGGGCGAGACCCGCGGCCGGCGTTCAAGACCGCGACCTTCGCCGAGGGCGTCGACAAGATCGCCGACCTCAAGCCCGGGATGCGGCTGGAGGGCCAGGTCACCAACGTGGCGGCGTTCGGCGCGTTCATCGACATCGGCGTCCACCAGGACGGTCTCGCGCACGTGTCCGCGCTGTCGAAGAACTACGTCAAGGACCCGCGCGAGGTAGTCAAGCCCGGCGACATCGTCAAGGTGAAGGTCCTCGAGGTCGACATTCCGCGCCAGCGCATCTCCCTGACTCTCCGCCTCGACGACGAGCCCGGCGCAGCCACCTCTGGCTCCCGCCCAGGCGAAGGCCGCTCAGCCCGCTCCGGCGAGAACCGCGGCAGCGGCCAGGGTCGCGGCCCTGGTGGCGGTGGCGGTCAGGGTCGCGGACCAGGCAGCGGTGGCGGTCGCGGACCAGGCGGTGGGGGTGGCGGTCAGGGTCGCGGCCCCGGCGGATCCAGCGGCGGCGGCCGAGGCTCCGGCGCCCCGAGCCGCGGCGGCCGGTCTGGCCAGGCACAGCCCGCCAAGGAAACCCCCATGGACGAAACCTCCCTGGCCGACGCCTTCCGCAAGGCCGGCTTCACCGTCCGCTAACCGCAGCACGCCTCGGCGCCTTGGCATGCTGCCGGGCGCCGGGGGCGGACGGATCGGTCCGGGTCGGCGGCCGAAGTACAGGCGAAGCCGCTTGCGGGCTTGCGGGCTGGAGCAGCGTCTAGCGAGCGTCATCGCCTAGCAAACGCCACCCCGGGCCGTTGCGTCTTCTCGGAGGCGTCCGCCTACGTCTTCCGTCAGTCGCGGGGTGGAGAGGTCAGCTCGTAGCCGGCTTCTTCTATTGCGGTGTGGAGTTGGTCGGGGAGTAGGGGTTGGGTGGTGGTGATGGTGACTGCGCCGGTGGGTAGGTCTACGGCGATGGCTGTGACTCCGGGGAGTTGCTCCAGCTCGGTGGTGACGAAGCGGACGCAGTGGGCGCAGGTCATCCCCGCCACCTGAATGGTTTGCGCGGTCATGGCTGGGTCCGGGTCAGTTGGGTGCTGCGGCGTAGGCGGCCGTCGGGGGTGAAGGTGCCGAAGAGATAGACCTCGGTGCTGATCGGCGGGCCCTTGCGCATCTCGGCATGAACCGTGAAGCGAGCGGCGAGCCTGTCGCCGGCCCGGAGCGCCTCGTGGATCTCGTAGCGCCAGCTGACCAAATTCTTCCGGATCGGTCGCAGATGGGCGATCAGCTTCGCGCGATCGAGCTCGATGCCGTCCGCGACCTGTACGACCTCGGGAGCGTAGTACCGGTCGACGACCTCGGCCGGCTCGGCGGCCGTCAGCACATCGCGGGTGAAGGACGTGTAGAACTCCTCGACGAATTCCTCGGCTGTCCGATGCACCGCGCGCCTCCTAGTTATCTCTTACAGTCTGTCAAAGATAACCATAGGCACTAACCTTGACAAGGTGTCTGAGATCAGCGAGACCAGAACCCGCCGCCGACGCGCGGACGCCGAGCGCAGCCGAAGCGCGATCCTGGCGGCGGCCGTCGAGGTCCTGAGCGAGGAGCCGGACGCCGGCCTGGAGAGAGTCGCGACGGCAGCGGGCATCACCCGGCAGACCGTGTATGCGCACTTCCCGTCCCGAGACGCCCTCCTGGTGGCGATCGCTGACCGACTGACAGCCGAGGTGCTGGCCGCGTACGGCGAACCCGACCTCGAGAGCGGTTCCGCGATAGACGCCCTGGTGCGCCTGATCGACACCGGCCGGAGGTTCGCCGAGCACTATCCAGTACGGCTCTACCCCGCCGCCGCGACGGGCGACGAGGAGCGACACGAACCCGTGGCGGACCTACTGACCCGCATCGTCCGACACGGTCAGACCACCGGCGAGTTCACCCAAGAACTTCCCGTCGGCTGGCTCGTCACCTGCGTCGTCACGTTGGGCCACGCAGCAGCAGACCTCCCAGCACGCAAGGCGAAAGCAACCCTGCACACGACCCTTCGTCGACTACTGACTGGTCAGCAGTAGAGCGGGTGAGTCAAAGCCGGCGACGAGGGTTCTACCGCAGATCGGCGAGATGGCCGCCCGGGTCACCCAGGTGGACGGCGGTCGCCTTGGCTGAGAAGCCGAGGCGGCGGTAGATGCGGTCGGCGCCGTCGTCGCCCGGGGTCAGCCAGGCAAGGTTCGCGCCGGCGAGGTCGAAGGCCTGTTGAGTCGCGTACGCGGTGGCCAGGGCGCCGAAACCCTGGCGGCGGTGCGCGGGGAGGGTGCCGACGCCGGCGATCTCGGTGACGCCGTCTGCGATCGCCGTCCAGAGCGCGGTCGCCACCGGTACGCCGTCCAGTCGGATCAGCACGGTGGCTCCGTTCACGGGGTCGGGCTTGAACGGGTGCGCGACCTCCCCCATTTCGTAGGCGTCGACTGCGACCGCGTCTGCCTCGACCTGTTCGTCCGCCGACGTGACCACCGAGGCGGTGACACCTTCAGGGAGGTCGGGGACCTTCAGGTCTGCTGGTTCGACGACCAGCAAGGGTGGGCGGGAGACGATCGTCATGCTGTTCTCCACGAGCGCGTCGGCCAGGCCCGGGTTGGCTTCCTCGATCAGCTCAGCACTCAGCCAGCGGCCCTCGGCGGCGAACGCCTTGCGGATCGTCTCGACCGCCCAGGAGACCTCTTCCGGATCGAACGGCGTACCGGGCTCGGCGGCCACCGCGCCGGACAGGAACCAGACGTCCTCGTCGTGCAGCAACCCAACCAACGGACCGGCCACGATCTGCCGTCGCGACCGAGTCAGCCCTTGCAACTGTGCGGACGCGATCCGCGCTGCGATACCCATCCCCCGACCCTAGTCGCCCGACAACAGCAGGAGGTCGAGCAGGCGGTTGAGGTCGGCGATCGTGGGTGGTGCGGCGAGGACGGGGTCAGCGCGTCGGGCTGCTCCCGTGACGCTGGTCGCGGTACCGGGGCATCCGGCGCGGCTCAACTGGGTGAAGACGTGGCGGCGTCGTAGTGGGCGCGGGCGCTGGCGATCTCGTTCTGGTGGGTCTCGGTCCAGGTGACGAGGGACTGGATGGTGGCGTGCAGGGTGACGCCGAGCGGGGTCAGCTCGTAGTCGACGCGGGGCGGGACGACCGGGTGGACAGTGCGCCGGACCAGGCCATCGCGTTCCAACTGGCGCAAGGTGACGGTCAGCATCCGCTGGCTGATCCCGTCGATCGTCTTCTTCAGCTCGGTGAACCGCATGGTCTGGTTGTCGAGCAGCGCGATCACCAGCAGGGACCACTTGTCACCGATCCGGTCGAGGATCTGCCGGACGTCGCAGTCCTCCCGGGTGTCCCACTGGAACGCGTCCTCGGTGCAGCAGGAGTTACTCGGTTCCTTTGAAGTGCCTTCTTCCACAATTCCTGATGGTTCCTCAAGATGAGATCAGTTACAAGAGGTAACCGACCTCATTCTCAGGAACCAAGGAGTTTCTCGTGTCAGCAACCGTCACCCAGGACCGCCTGACCGGCCGGGCCTGGGCCGTCCTGTTCGTTCTCTGCGGCGCGATCTTCCTCGAAGGCATCGACATCTCGATGATGGGCGTCGCGCTGCCGTCCATCCGGGCCGAACTCGGCCTGTCCACCAGCGAACTGCAGTGGATCGTCACCGCCTACGTGCTCAGCTACGGCGGCTTCGTACTGCTCGGCGGCCGGGCCGCGGACCTGCTCGGCCGGCGGCGGATGTTCATCGGCTGGCTGGTCGTCTTCCTGGTCTTTTCCGGACTGGGCGGGTTCGCGACCGAGGGCTGGGTCCTGATCCTGGCTCGCTTCGTCACCGGAATCGCCGCCGCCTTCATGACCCCGGCCGGCCTGTCCATCATCACCACCACCTACCCGGAAGGCCCACAACGCAACAAAGCCCTCCTCGTGTACGCCGGTACTGCGGCCGGCGGCTTCTCCCTCGGGATGGTGACGGGTGGTCTCCTCACGGCGATCGACTGGCGGTGGGTCTTCTTCGCGCCGGTCGTACTCGCGGCGGCGATCCTGGCCGCCGCATTGGCGCTGCTTCCGCGAGAAGTTGCCCGAGGCAAGCGTGAGTCCGGCTTCGACCTCGGCGGAGCCCTCACCCTGACCACCGCGATGTTGCTGCTGGTCGCCACGGTCGTACGGGCGCCCGACGTACCAAGAGGTCAGACGCTGATCACCCTGGCGGCCGGACTGGCCTTGCTCGGCGTATTCGTCGCGATCGAGCGGCGGGTGGCCGCACCATTGATCAGGTTCGGCATTCTGCGCAGCGGGGCCTTGCTGCGGGCGAACCTCGCAGCGGTCCTCCTGGTCGGGTCGTTCATGGGCTTTCAGTTCATCGCCGTGCTCTACCTGCAGGAATTGCGCAAGTGGTCGGAACTCGAGACCGGACTCGCCTTGATGGTGATCGGGATCGACGCCGTTCTCGCCCCGACTTTGACCCCCTGGCTGGTGAATCGCTTCGGCAACGGCCGCGTGGTGCTGGGCGGGTTCGCCTTCGCGGCGGCGGCGTACGCACTCTTCCTGCCGCTGACGAACGACTGGAGCTACGCGGCAATGCTGCCGACATTCCTGTTGCTGGGACTGGCGTTCGCGTTGGCCTACGGTCCCTTGACGATCGCTGCCACGGATGGGGTTTCCGAGGAGGAGCAGGGGCTGGCGAGCGGAGTACTGACGACGTCGTTCCAGTTCGGCTCGGCGCTCGGGCTGGCGGTGGTGACCGCGGTCCTGGCTGCCGCCGACGAACTGACCGTGGATGGCTTCAAGTCCGCGTTGCTGGTGCCGCTGATCGCCGCCGGTCTCGGGCTTGTGGTCTCACTGCCGAGCTTGGCGCGTCGGCCGGCCGTGGCTCCGGCGCAATAAGTCGCTCCGTATCCGAGCGCGCGCCAAGAGTTACCAGGAAGCCCTACTTTTTGACCGTCATCGAATAATGGGCCGTTGCTCGAATCGTTATTGGCAAATCCCTGCAAACATTCTTGACAGGGCCGAATACCGGCCCTGTCCGGAACCGGTCCCAAGCGCTCTGACCAGCGGTTTCACCGTGGTCGGCCACGCAGCGTAAGGCCTCTGTTAAGGTCCCTGCCGGTCTATTCCGGGGGGCGGGTTTTTGCGGTGTTCTTTCCTTATGTCCGGCCCAGGACATACCGTCCCGACAGCATGAAGGACCACTGATGACCGAGTCGTTCGAGATTCCCGCCTCGCACCGCCGCGTGCGGGTCTGGTTCGGCGCCACCACGATCGCGGATCACACCGCCACCGCGGACCAGGCAGCGCAGTACGAAGAAGCCATGCGCCGCCGGTTCGCCTCGCTCCGGGTGACCAGCGAGCCGGTGCTCGTCGCGGCAGGAATGCCGGAGCGATCCCGGTGACCACTCGTCCGACGCTGCTCGGCTACGTCCGGGCCGACGCGCTCAGCTGCGCCGAGGAACTGGCCGCGGCCACGAACTCGCTCGTGGCGTTCGCCAGTGCCGAGGGATTCACCCTCGGCACGGTGTACACCGAGCGCGATGCCGCCGAGTCCGCCGCGTTCCACGCGCTGCTGGACGAGGTGAAGCGGTCGGACGTGCGAGCGGTCGTGGTACCGACGCTCCAGCACCTCGGAGCGGTCCGTACGCCGGTCGGTCTGCAGCAGCACCTCGAGTTCCACCAGGCCAACGCGTTGGCGGTCGACACGAGATAACCCCTCAGGCAAGCGGAGCTGGCGTCTTGACCCCTGCATCGGCGCCGGTTCCGCTCTCCACCTCCACAGCTGCACCGGACGTCTCGGGCGGTAGTGGACCACACAAAGCCCCACCGGCTGCTACCGGTGGGGCTTTGTCGTTCCTCTAACGGCTCAAGCGGCGCAGGCGGCTCAGGCGGTGATCTTGTAGCCGTAGCGCTTCATCAGCGCGGCCACCGCCTCGTTGAAGATCCCCGTGACCGGCAGCTTGAATTTCAGCTGCACCTTCCGGATCACCCGCTGGAAGTGCAGATGCCACGGCACTCCGGCCGGCGGCACCGTCTCCGCCTTGGTGATCGCGCCGACCCTCGGGTGCGCCGCCCAGGCGACCACCCGGGCCCGGTCGGCACCCCAGGCCCCGGTCATCGCGTCGTGGGTCCGCGCGTACGCCATCGCGCCGAGCGAGATCGACGAGTCCGGCACCGCCTGCGGCACCGCGGCCGGGTGGGCCTTGAGATAGAGCTCCCAGGTCATCCTGTAAAACCCGGGCGGGCCGTCGTCCTTGCCCCGGTTCGCGAGGCCGTTCCGCTTCCGCCGGTACTCCGCGACCTGGATCGCCGCACCACGGGACAGGTCCTTGTCGCCGACCGCGATCGCGTGCACGTGGTACGGCCAGCGGCCCTGGGCCGGCGTCCGCAACCAGGCGGCGAACCCGACCTGCCGCAACGCCAGTACTACGGCCCGCCGCTGGGCCGGGCTCTTCTTCACCACGTCGATGTCGAGCGCGCCGCCACCGTCATGGGTGCCGGCCGACGACGGGACACCACCCTTGTTGTACGAGCCCTGGATGATCCTGAACTGCGACCGGTAGATCTTCTCGGCGGCCAGGACCATCGCCACGGTCCGCCGGTTCAGCGCCTTGCCGCGCCAGACAATCCTTGCCTCAGGCATCTATTTGGCCGAGGATCAGCTCGGTGTCCTCGGCCGCTCCGAGCGCCTCGAGCTCGTCCAGATCGTCGTCGGTCAGTTCGTCGTCGAGAATCTCGTCGAAGACGTCCGCCATCGTCATTCCCCTTCCCCCTGGGACGCCCGCGGCCACCCCCGGCCCCGGAATCGCCATCAGAGTAGGGGCGCGCGGTGTCATCCGTCACGTTCGACCGGGTGGCTCGCAAAAGGAATGTGAAGTTTTCGCCGGCCGCGGGTGTGAGCGCCCCGAGGTGGGGTACGAGTTAAGAGTCCCGCGGTTCGGTCGGTCCCATTCGGGCATGGGTGGTGCTCACCGAGCCGCGAGTTCTCCCACTGAGGGGCGGGAGAGCGACCGACGGCGGCGGGCGTATCCCACGGTACGCCCGCCTCCTGGCCGTCTACGGTCAGAGAGCCGAGGCGACGAAGAGGTAGCGGTTGAGGCTGAAGAAGTAGCTGTCGCCGAGATTGCGCAGATCGTCCGCCCAGGCCCGGGCCTCTTCCTTGGTGACACCGCCGCGGTCGGTGACGAACGCCTCCACGATGTCGACCAGGCCGGCACTGTACGTGCGCGCGTCGTAACTCGTGTTGAGCATCGGGACGACCTGCAGGTGGGTGACGGTGAAGCCGGCCTTGGCGAGGGAGTCCCCGAGGGTGCGCGGCAGGTGCGGGTTCTCGAGGTGCTCCTCGAACGCCGTGAGCACCTTGGCCATCCGTTGATCGTTGCTCGAGCGCCAGACGATCGAGCCCCAGTCGGTGTCCAGCAGCACCACCCGGCCGGCGGGGCGCAGTACGCGGCGGATTTCGTTGAGGGCGACCGCGACGTCGTCGAGGTACTCGAAGACCTGGGTGGAGACGACCACGTCGAAGCTCTCCGCGCCGTGCGGGATCCGTCCGGCGGCGGCCAGTTCGAGTTCGATCTCCGGCCCGCCGGGCACCTTCGACCGGGTGCTCGCGATCGAGAGCATGCTGTCGCTGATGTCGATCCCGCAGATCCGGCCGTCCGGCCCGACCTCGGCGGCCATCTCGGCGGCCAGCAGGCCCGGTCCGACGCCCACGTCGAGAACCCGGTCACCCGGGCGGAGCGCCAGCGCGGTCCGCACCACCCGGCGCTGCTCGATCACGTCAGGTGTCGTGTAGACCGATTCGATCTGCCGTGACACCTCCGGATCGAACTGCAGGTTATTCATCCCCGGTCCTTCCCAATCCGCCCATGCCCCACATCATCGTCCGACCGGACCCGATCGGGGAGGGCAGACACACATACCGATGAACTGCCCCGCGATGCCCCGGCTGAGCAGGCCGAAATTTCGGCCAGGAGGGGCATGGTCGCCGGGTGGCTGCGGGGATCTGGCGGTTCGGGGCCCGCGGGTGCACAATTCGTCACAGTCCGTAGGTGTGGGGAGAGCGGACGAGCCAGGGGAGGTTGACGGATGGAATCCGTACTGAAGGTCTCCGTTCAGGAAATCGGCGCGACGGCCGAAGAACTCGAGGTGATCGGGGAACTGCTGCGGGACGAGTTGCTCGGACTGGATGTCGAGTCGGTTCGGCGGCTGAGCGAGGAGGAGGCTCCGGCCGGGGCCAGGGGGATGGATGTGCCGGCTCTTGGCGGCTTGCTGGTCAGTCTGCCGACGACCCCGACGATGCAGGCCGCGCTGATCGAGGCGCTGCGCGGGTGGCTCAGGCGACCTCGCCAGGACTTCGCCATCCGATCGGTGCATCTCGAGATCGACGGTGACGTGCTGGCGTTGAGCCAGGTGTCCGGCGAGCAGCAGGAGCGGCTGATCGAGGACTGGTTGCAGCGTCGCGGCAACGATCTCGCGAAGACCGAGGCGAGCAACGGTGAGGCGAACACGTAGAGCTCTCGTCGTGGCGAACGACGAATACCTCGACCCCGGACTCCAGCGGTTGCGGAGTCCGGGGCAGGACGCGGCCTTGTGGAGCAGGCCTTTCAGTGGGCCGGCGCGAAGTCCAGGAACCCGACAACCTCGCGAATCTTGCCGTCGGCATCCACCGTGACGACGTCGGTGCCGCCCGCCACCGGCTCCTGACCGGCCGCGGCCAGGTGCCAGGTCCAGCGGAGCCGGTCGTGGTGCTCCTGGACCTCGCCGATGAGCGCGAAGGCATAGCCGGGGAACATCTGGTGAGCGGTCTCGACCATCTTGGTCAGGCCCTCGTGGCCGCTCACCTCGAACGTCGGGTCGACGAAGACGCCGTCGGTGGTCCAGGTCTTCTCGATGATCTCGGCGCGACGGTCGGCGTCGGCTTCGTTCCACATCGCGAAGTACTGGCCGGCGAGTTCGGCGGGGGTGGTGGTCATGATGTGCTCCTCAGTCGGTCGTTGTCTCGATGGCCTGAACCTTGCCGTCGGTGCCGGGGTTCGGTCGATGACGTCGGAGGTAATGGCGGTGACCACCTCAGCGGTTACGGTCTGAGGCATGACCGCGACAGTCGAGGAGACGTTCCAGCGCCCGGTGGGTGAGCTGCTGCGTGGCTGGCGGGAGCGCCGTCGGCTGAGCCAGCTGGACCTGGCCAACCAGGTCGAGGTGTCCACCCGGCACGTGAGCTTCGTCGAGACCGGGCGGTCCAAGCCGAGCCGGGAGATGGTGCTGCGGCTGGCCGAGCACCTCGACGTACCGCTGCGGGATCGCAACCAGTTGCTGCTGGCCGCCGGGTACGCCCCGGTCTACAGCGAGGCGTCGCTGCATTCGCCGGCCATGCTCGCGATCCGCGAGGCGCTGCGCCGGTTGCTCAAGGCCCACGACCCGTACCCGGCACTGGTGGTCGACCGCTGGTGGAACATCGTCGAGGCGAACGCGGGCATCCGGCTGTTCACCGACGACGTCTCGCCCGAGTTGCTGGCGGCACCTATCAACGCGCTCCGGCTGAGCCTGCATCCCGACGGCCTGGCCAGCCGGATCAGCAACCTTCCTGAGATCCGCACCAGCGTCCTGACCAGCCTGCAACGCCAGGTCACCAGTACTGCGGACCCAGACCTGCAGGACCTGTACGACGAACTGCGCGGGTACCAAGGCGGCGAGAGGGCGGAACCACCCGGCCAGGCCGAGGTCGTCGTACCGATGAGGCTGCGGCACGGGGATCGCGAACTGTCCTTGCTGACCACCATCGCCACCTTCGGCACACCGCTCGACGTGACGGTGTCGGAGCTGATGATCGAGTCGTTCTTCCCGGCCGACGAGGAGACAGCCGAGTATCTCCGGGAGCTGTGACGCTGCCGGACGACCGGCGGCCGATGTGAACTGGGTGTTGTTCCACGTGCTGCAGGAGTCCGCACGCCACATCGGCCAGCTCGATGTCGCCCGCGAGCTGGCCGATGGGGTCACCGGCGAGTAGAGGTCGAATCCGCTCCACCCGCCGGTGACGGAATTGCCTACCGGTGAGAGGAGGGGAGGCCGGTGGGCAATGAGGGCGTGGGTTCGCCCGGCCAGCTCGGCGTGGCCGTCGGCCAGGTCGGCTTGCCCGGAAGGGACGGCTTGGTCGTCGGGACCGGCGGAAGCGAGGGCTTGCCCGGCAGCGACGGCTTGGTCGTCGGAACCGGGAGCGAAGGCTTGCCCGGCAGCGACGGCTTCGTGGTCGGAACTGACGGCAGGGTCGGCTTGCCCGGCAAGGACGGCTCGGCGACCGGCGGAACCTCGACGTGCGCGCAGGGCGGCAGAGTCGGGTGGCTCGGCAGGGACGGCTCGTTCGACGGAACCGGCAGCGACGGCTTGCCCGGCAGCGACGGCTTCGTGGTCGGAACCGGCGGAAGGGACGGCTTGCCCGGCAGCGACGGCTTGGTCGTCGGAACCGGCGGGAGCGTCGGCTTACCCGGCAATGACGGCTTCGTGGTCGGAACCGGAGGCAACGTCGGCTTACCCGGCAGCGAGGGCTTCGTGGTCGGCAGCGACGGCTTGCCCGGCAACGACGGCTTCGTCGTCGGAACCGGCGGAAGCGCCGGCTCACCCGGCAGCGACGGCGTCGAGACCGACGGCAGACTTGGCTTGTCCGGCATGGACGGCTCCGTCGCCGGCAGGCTCGGCTTGGTGTTGGTCACCTTCACCTTCGCGCTGACCTCGACCTTGCCCTTGCCCTCAACCTGGCCCTCGACCTTCACCTTGACCTTGGCCTTGCCGGGAACGCTCGGCAGGCAGGTCGGGTCCACTGACGGCGTGGCGGTGGGAACCGTCACCGGTACGGAAGGCTTGCCGTCACCGGCCAGCAGGTTCCGTACGTCGGCCGGTCCGCCGACCGCGGCGGACACTGTCGCGACCGTGCCGGCGAGAGCGGTCACGCCCGCCGCGGCCAGTCCACGGCGGAGCCAGGCGAGGCGGCGGCCGCGACGCATCAGGTCGGCCGGGTCGGGCTGCCAGGGGTCCAGGTCGTACTCGAGCGCGCTGCGCACCCGCTGCTCGTCGCTCATACGTGTCCTCCAACGGTGGTGTCGATCAGGTCGGGTGCCAGACGCAGTTTGGCCAGAGCCCGGGACGCCGTGCTCTTCACGGTGCCGACGGCCATACCGAGCAACTCGGCCGTCTCGGTCTCGGAGAGATCCTGCGAGTACCGCAACGCGACCACGGCCCGCTCCCGGACGGTCAGACCTCCGAGGGCGCCGAGCACGGCTTCCCTGGTCTGCACCTCGCCCGCGAAGTCCGCGACCTCGCGCTGGTCCCAGTCGTTCGCCACCGGATCACTCGGTACCTCGGTGGACCAGCGCCGGCGGGACGCGGACAGGAACCGGTTCACCAGCACCCGGCGTACGTACCGAAGCGGGTCACCGTCGAGCCGGTGCCACTTCGGATAGGACCGCATCAGCGCTTGTTGCACGAGATCCTCGGCGGTGTGCCGATCCCCGCACAACATCTCCGCGAAGCGGAGCAACGGGGTCGACTGGGCCTGCACGAATCGCTCGAAGTCGGCGTCCGCGGTCCGGGTCATCGAATCTCCTCTGCCTCTGTCACACCGGTCCAAACCCGCTGGGTCACCGTTCAGGTTCTGTTCTGTCACCAAATGATCGGAAGAAATTTATTCACGAGCTGTACAGAGGAGGCGTTTGTTTGTCACATTAGGTGAACCGGGCAGCGCGCCCGGTGACCTTCACCGCCCCCGGAGGTATCCGCCCCATGCCTATCACTGTCAGATTTCGTGCCGTCACCGTGCGGTCCAGAGCCGCGGTCTGCCTCGCGGTTCTCGCCGTCGCCGCGCCGCTAGCGCTCGCGGTATCACCCAGTTCCGCCGCCACCTCAGATCCGGTCAGCGTGGCCGCCCAGCCGGCCGACGGCTCCACCAACGTCAAGGTCGACGGCAACCGGATCATCCTCGGCGACGCTCCCGCGTCGATGGGGTCAGCAGAGGTGAAGCAACGCTCCGGCATCGCCAACCTCGCCCCGGTCCGCTTCGACGCAGCCACCTCAGCCGTCGTCGTCGACTACACCGCCGGTACTCCGGACCGCTCGGTGGCTGAGGTCGACGTACGGGCGCTGGTGAAAGATCAGTGGACCGAGTGGACCCCGGCACCGGCCGGTCAGCCCACGGCTCTGCCGAAGGCCGGCGACCAGGTTCAGCTCAGGATCATCGTGATCGCCCCGCCGCAGGGCGGTAGCCCGTGGGTCGGTGATGTCAGCGTGCGGCCCACCGACAAGGCGGATCCGAGCAGGATGGAGATCCAGGCCGCCCCGCTGAAGTCCCGGGTCTTCGCGACCCGCGAGGGCCTGGTCGGCGGCACCACCGCCAACGGGCACGTGATCGTCAGCCGCGACCACTTCGTCGCGCTGCCGTCTCGCCGCGGTCTGTCGAGCGCCGGGTCCGGCAACTACTCGGTCAAGGTGTGCACGGCCACCAGGTGCGCGTTCGAGCCGGTGTGGGACGTCGGCCCGTGGAACACCAAGGACGACTACTGGAACCCGAGTTCCATCCGGGAGATGTGGAAGGACCTTCCGCAGGGGAGGCCGGAGGCGCAGGCGGCGTACCAGAACGGCTACAACGGCGGGAAGGACCAGTTCGGCCGGACGGTCGCCAACCCGGCCGGGATCGATCTCGCCGACGGGGTGTTCTGGGACGCGCTGAAGCTGACGGACAACGCGTGGGTCGACGCGACCTATCTGTGGACCGGTGACGGCGGTCGCGGCACGGTGTCGATCTCGTCGGGCTACCTGAACGTCCGCAACGCCGCGAGTTCCAGCGGTGCGGTCGTCGGCATGGCGGGCAAGTCGGCCCAGGTGACGGTCGAGTGCCAGACCACCGGGCAGAGTGTGTCCGGTTCGCAGGGCACGACGAATGTGTGGCTCCGGGTCCACGCCGGCATGTATGTCTCCAAGGCCTGGATCAGCGCCGGGACCTTCGGCGCCTGCTGATCGGTCACAGGCAAGAGGGCCGTCCGTATGGACGGCCCTCTCCTTGCTTCGGATCAGTCGGGGACGTCGACCCCCGGAGTCGCCGCGCGGACCGCTCCAGCTAACGGGCTTGGAGGTTTGCGGGGCTGGAGTGGAGGGCGGGGCCGCCTGGGGGTGTAGGTCCGTTGAGGAGACGTCGGCGGCCAGGCGGACGCGGTCGCGGCCGGCGGCCTTGGCGGCGTACATGGCTTGGTCGGCGCGTTGGAGGAGGTGGTCGACGGTGCTGCCGTCGGCTGGGTAGACGGCGAGGCCGATCGAGACCGTCAGCCGGAAGGTGTCCGGATCCAGATCCGGCTCGTCCAGTACTCCGGCGCACATGGCGGCCAGGGGGCTCGACGCGACGGCGGAGCGGAGGCGATCCGCTGTCACGGTCGCGTCGTTCAGGTCGGTTTCGGGGAGCGCGATGACGAACTCCTCGCCGCCGAACCGGCCGATGACGTCCTTCGTCCGGATCGCCGAGCGCAGAATCGTGGCGACCGCCCGCAGCGCCTCGTCGCCGACCAGATGCCCGTGCCGGTCGTTGACCAGTTTGAAGTGGTCGATGTCGATCAGCAGCACGGCCAGCGGCTCGCGCTGGGTCCGGGCGGCGCGGAGCAACTCCTCGGTCCGGCGCCGCCACCAGTCCACCCGGCTGAGGCCGGTCTTCGGATCCGTCTGGGCTTCCGACTCCAACTGACCGAGGAGCAGAGCCCGCTGAGCGGTCAGCGTGATCGGGATCGCCACGAATGCGAACCAAGGCGTGACCAGCGTGGCAGCGGCGAGCAGACAGCCCAGCGTGCCGGCAGTCGCATCGACACACAGGTCGTCCTTGTCGCCAACGGTGTCCCGCCTGCTGCTGCCCGGCACGACCAGCGAGATCGCCAGCCCGCACAGGAGTGTGTCGGCCGCGATGTAGGCGAAGGCAGCGGCCGCCATCGACACGACCAGGCCGAAGTCGCCACCGGTCAACTGTCGCGCGGACTCGTAGACGGCGTGAGCCGCGCCAATGGCCAGCACGTGCACGGCCGTGGAGAACGCCCAGCGGTACGGGATGCACTTGCCGGCCCGGATCCGCCACCAGATCCGCAGCAGCACCGCGACCAGGATCGCCAGCGCCGGATGCAGGATGATCGCGGCGGCGATCATCCAGGCCGGGGCCAGGTCCTTGTGCAGCGCACCGCCCCGACGACGCCGGCGCTCCACCCGCCGGGCGCCCTCGACCGCGATCAGCGCCGAGGCGGTCAGCGCGAGGACGACGTCGAGACCACGCCACGACGGCAACCCGGAGAAGGCCCGGATGCCGTACGTGATCGCTGCGAGGTCGACGAGCAGGACGAGACCGAGCGCTGGGACCGACAACGTCCACAGCGCCCAGGAACGCACCGCTCGCCTACTCTGCGCAACCATTACCTCACACGGTACGACGAGTGAGGGTTCGGTCCCAATCCGCGACGGCCCGCTGTGGATGACGACTTGGAAACGAAAGCCACTGCTTGAGTATTCAGTCGTTTGTTCAAGGATCAAAGATCGCCGTACCCAGCGTGACTGTTCACCAGGGTCGAACAGCGCACTCCGTGGAGCAGGAGATCAGCGCTTACGACGGGCGGCTCCGAAGAGGCCGCGGATGATCTCGCGGCCCGCCGACCGGGCGAACTGCTTGAACGCCGAGGAGCCGACGACCTGCTCGACCATCGACTTGTCCTGCTTCCGCGCCCGCGGCGCCGGCTCGGCCTTCGGCTCCGGCGCGGCCTGGGCCTCCGCTTCGGCCTGCTCGGCTCCGGCCTGCACCTTCGCCGCGAGCTTCTCGTACGCCGACTCGCGGTCGAGGACCTCGGTGTACTTCGCGTTGCCCGGCGACGCCTGGACCGTCGCCGCCAACTGCTCCGCCGAGGCCGGAGCCATCAGCGACTGCGGCGCCCGCAACCGGGTCCACGCGACCGGGGTCGGCGCACCCTTCTCGTTCATCACCGTCACGATCGCCTCGCCGATGCCGAGTTGCGTCAGCACCTCACCGAGGTCGTACGACGAGTTCGGGAAGGTGGAGACGGTCGCCTTCAGCGCCTTCGCGTCGTTCGGGGTGTGCGCGCGCAACTGGTGCTGGACGCGCGAACCGAGTTGCGCCAGTACGTCGTCCGGCACGTCCTTCGGGGTCTGGGTGACGAAGAAGACGCCGACGCCCTTCGACCGGATCAGCCGGACGGTCTGCGCGATCGAGTCCAGGAACGCCTTCGACGCGTCGTCGAACAGCAGGTGGGCCTCGTCGAAGAAGAAGACCAGCTTCGGCTTGTCCACGTCGCCGACCTCGGGCAGGTCGTGGAACAGGTCGGCCAGCAGCCACATCAGGAAGGTGGAGAACAGGGCCGGCCGGTCCTGCAGGTTCGGCAGTTCCAGCAGCGAGATGACGCCCTTGCCGTCGCGCTCCTGCATCAGGTCCGCGGTGTCGAACTCCGGCTCGCCGAAGAACGCCTCGGCGCCCTGGTCCGCGAACCCGATCAGCGCCCGCAGGATCACCCCGGCGGTCGCGGCGGACAGCCCGCCGAGCTCCTTCAGGTCGCCCTTGCCCTCGTCGCTGGTCAGGTGCGTGATGACCGCGCGCAGGTCCTTCAGGTCCAGCAGAGTCAAGCCCTGCTTGTCGGCGTAGTGGAAGATCAGGCCGAGCGAGGACTCCTGGACGTCGTTCAGGCCGAGCACCTTGGACAGCAGCACCGGGCCGAACGAGGTGATCGTGGCCCGGATCGGGATGCCGGCACCCTGGCCGCCGAGTGCGTAGAACTCGGTCGGGAAGCCCGTCGCCGTCCACTCCTGGCCGATCGTCCGGGTCCGGGCCAGCAGCTTCTCGCTCTCCTCGCCGGGCTGCGAGACACCCGAAAGGTCGCCCTTGATGTCGGCCGCGAAAACCGCAACCCCGGCCGCCGAGAGCTGCTCGGCCATCAACTGCAGGGTCTTCGTCTTACCGGTACCGGTGGCGCCCGCGACCAGGCCGTGCCGGTTCACCATCGACAGCGGGATCCGCACCGCGGCCTCGGTGTTCGGCGTCCCGTCCACCAGGAGCGCGCCCAGCTCGACGGCCGGCCCTTCGAACGCATATCCCTGCTTGACGGTCTCTACGACATCCTGCGTCTCGGCCATGTCAGCGATACCTCTCGAACGAACGAAGGAAGATTCCCCTGCGCTCGGCATGCTAGTGCCCCGGTCCGCCAGTTGGGTGAACTTCGGGACCGGGGCGCTGGGGTTGGGTCAGCGGATCACCACGACGCGGGTGGCGCCGGCGGCGAAGGACCAGATGGAGGCCGACATCGAGGCCGAGACCCGGATGCAGCCGTGCGAGGCCTTCGAGTTGGTGCCGAGCAACCAGTCGGCGTGGATCTGCCGCCCGTTGCTCTTGTACGTCGGGATCTGGTGGAAGCCGATCCCGCACGGCGCGAACCGGACGAAGTTGTTCAGGTAGAGCCGGCCGCCGTCGGTGTTCTTCCGGATCCGGGCGGCCCGGCCGCACTTGGCGCCGCTGGTGTAGGTCCCGGCCTTCAGGTACCGCGGGTTGTCGATGATGCCGCCCTGCCGCACCACCTTGCCCCGGGCATCGATCAGCCAGACCCAGTTCTGCCCCTGACTGATCACGATCCGGCGGCCGCTGCCGGTTCGCGCCGGGACCGGCCGGACGTCGCAGCGCTTGGCCGTCGAGGCCAGCAACCTCGCGTACGTCGTACTGTTCAGCGAGCCGGACTGGCTCAGCCTGTTGGCGGACTGGAATCGGACCGTGGCCGCCTGGGTCATCGCGCCGACCTTGCCGTCGACCGGTCCGGCGGTACAGCCGAGCTTGTTCAGACGGGCCTGGGCCGCCTTGTTCTGACTGATGGTCAGCGCGTCGGCCGGGATCGCCGTACCGGCGACGGCCACGACCAGCGCGGCGGCACCCACTCCCAGACGGGCAAAAAGTCTCATCGTTCTCCCCCTGCTTGTCCTGTCCTGGTGGGACGTCTGAGCGAGCCGAAAGGTTGAGTAGCGGTGGGAACTTTCCCGGTGACATTCATGACTGTCTCGTGAGACCTGATCCCCCGCTAGACTTCGGGGGGTGATCTTCAAGCGCGTCGGGGAGGAGCGGCCCTACCCGGACCACGGGTACAAGCCGAAGGACTGGTCTGTGCTGCCACCGAGGCAGGTGCGGCTGGACCAACTCGTGACGACCAAGGGCACTCTCGACCTGAACGCGCTGCTCGACGAGGACTCGACCTTCTACGGCGACCTGTTCGCCCACGTGGTGGAGTTCAAGGGCGAGATGTACCTCGAGGACGGCCTGCACCGCGCCTTGCGCGCGGCTCTGCAGCAGCGTCTGGTCCTGCACGCCAGGGTTCTGGTCGTGGAGTAGTTCGATGAGTCGGGGGACTACCAGATGAGCGCTCTCCAGCCGCAGCCGAGGCCACACTCGCGGATCCACTGGCGGACGCCCATCACGATGGTGGTGCTGTTGTCGCTGCTGATCGGTGGCGCCTGGTGGGGCTGGAACTCACTGACCCAGAGCAGCGCCGAGCCGAACTGCGTCGAGCAGAAGCTGGCGAACAACCGGCTGGTGCCCAAGCAGGTCGTGGTGAACGTCTACAACGGCGGCGCCAAGGCCGGTACTGCGGCGTCGGTGGCCGAGTTGCTGAAGAAGCGCGGGTTCAACATCGGCAAGATCGCGAACGAGCCGAAGGGCGACAAGTACGAGGGTGTCGCGATCCGAGGCGCCGCTGCTGACGGGCCTGAGCTGGCGCTGGTGGCCGGTCAGGTGGTCCAGAAGCCGCAACTGACGGCTGACGCGCGGCCCGACCACACCGTCGATCTGGTGGTCGGCCACGGCTTCACCGCGCTGCGCGACAAGGGCGTGCCGTCGATCGCGGTCAAGCCGGACAGCGTGCACTGCCTGCCGATCGTGCACGCACCCCAGCCGATCCCCTCCGGCCAGAACCCCAACTGACCCACCTGACGCCGGCGTCAGCGGCCGTGCTGCCGGCGCGACTCAGGTCTGCTCGCGGCCTCGTTCCCCGAACCAGCCGGCCAGGCGGCCCGCTCGGCTGACGGCTCGCAGGCGGCGGATCGTCTGCTCGCGCAGTTGGCTCGGCGCGACCACCAGCACGGCGTCGCCGGCGCGGAGTACGGTCCGGCGCTCGGGGACGAAGGCCCGCTTCTTCCGGATCACCAGGGACACCGAGACGCCCTCGGGCAGGCGCAGCTCGCCGATCTCGACGCCGGCGAGCTTCGACTCGCTCGGGATCTGGACCTGCAACATGTCCGCGCCCAGCGTCTCCAGCGGCGCCACGTCGATGTCGACCTCGTTGGCGGCGTTGTCGTCGAGCACTCCCAGCCGCCGGGCCAGCCACGGCAAGGACGGCCCCTGGAGCAGCGTGAAGATCACCACCAGCACGAAGACGACGTCGAACAGCCGGTCCGCCTGCGGCACCTGCGCCGCCAGCGGGATGGTCGCGAGAACAATCGGTACCGCGCCGCGCAGGCCCGCCCAGGCGATGAAGGTCTGCTCCCGCCACGGTATCCGGAACGGCGTCGCCGCCACCGAGACGGCCAGGAACCGCCCGACCACCGTCACCGCGATCCCGATCACCAGCGCGAGCAGGACGTCGGCCAGCCGGATCCGGCCCGGCGACGCGAGCAGGCCGAGCATCACGAACAGGCCGATCTGCGCCAGCCAGGCGATCCCGTCGACGAAGGACCTGGTCGCCAGCCGGTGCGGCAACTCCGCCCGCCCGAGGACCAGGCTGGTCACGTAGACCGCGGCGAACCCAGAGACGTGCAGGAGCACCGCGCCCCCGGCGTACGAGACGAAGGCCAGGGAGACGATGGCGAGCGGGTAGAGACCGGCCGAGCCCAGGGCGACCCGGCGGAGCAGGCCGGCCGCCGCCACGCCGATGAACAGGCCGAACAGGGCGCCGACCACCAGTTCGTAGAGGACCAGGCCGGCGAAGTACGGCAGGCCGTGTTCGCCGGTGGCGCCCGTGCTCACCAGCGTCACCAGGAGGACGGTCGGGGCGTCGTTGAGGCCGGACTCGGCTTCCAGGGCCCCGCGGAGTCGCGGCCGGATCGGGACGCGGCGCAGTACGGAGAAGACGGCGGCGCTGTCCGTCGGGGAGGTGACGGCGCCGAGGAGGACCGAGATCTGCCAGTCCAGCCCGAGCACGAAGTGCGCCACGCAGGCCACCACCCCGACGCTGATGGCCACGCCGACGGTCGCCAGTACGACGCCCAGCGGCATCACCGGGCGGACCTCGTTCCACCGGGTGGTCAGGCCGCCCTCGGTCAGGATGATCACCAGCGCGGCGAATCCCAGCGCGTGCGCCAGTTCGGCGTCCTCGAACTGGATCCCGAACCCGGACTCCCCCAGCAGCAACCCCATGCCCAGGTAGATCAGCAGCGACGGGAGCCCCAACCGGCCGGACAACCGCACGGCGACAATCGCCACCAGCAGTACCGCAGCGCCGGCAAGCAGGATCCGGTCGAGATCATGGACATCCATCGCGCGGCCCTCAAGGTCGGGGACTGCAGCTTAGTGGAGCCATGCCTCCGGCAACGAATCATCGGCCGCTGCGGGAGCCATGTCACAAACCGGGGGCAAAGGCGAGGACCCTGACGCATCACACAGCATCAGGGTCCCCGGCGTAACTACCACCCGAAGATGGTTGGCGGTGGCGGAGGGATTTGAACCCTCGGAAGGGGGGTACCCTTCACGCGCTTTCGAGGCGCGCTCCTTCGGCCGCTCGGACACGCCACCGCCGCAGAGGCTATCAAGACCTGTGCCCGGTGAAGAAATCGCGTAGCCTCGCGCCCGCTTCGTCGGCCATCACGCCGCCGATGACTTCGGGCCGGTGGTTCAGTCTGCGGTCCCTGACGACGTCCCAGAGCGAGCCCACCGCGCCCGCCTTCTCGTCGTACGCGGCGAACACCAACCGGTCCAGCCGGGACAGCACGATCGCGCCCGCGCACATCGTGCAGGGCTCCAGGGTGACCACCAGCGTGCAGCCCGTCAGCCGCCACTCGCCGACGTGTTTCGCCGCGTCCCGGATGGCCAGCACCTCGGCGTGCGCGGTCGGGTCGCCGGTCAACTCGCGCTCGTTGTGGCCGCGCCCGATCACCTGGCCGTCGGCGTCCAGCACCACCGCCCCGATCGGTACGTCGGCGCTGCCGCGGGTCAGTTCGGCCTCGTCCAGCGCCAGCCTCATCAACCGGGCATAGGCGTGGTGTGCGGGGTTAACCAATGGCTTCGATCGCCTCGTGGAACTGGGTGCCGAAGCCGAGCGCCTCGGCGA
Source organism: Kribbella sancticallisti (assembly GCF_039530625.1). NCBI lineage: Bacteria > Bacillati > Actinomycetota > Actinomycetes > Propionibacteriales > Kribbellaceae > Kribbella > Kribbella sancticallisti. The sequence goes on from NZ_BAAAOS010000053.1 coordinate 56,269, forward strand.
TCTCCTCGAGCATCTCCTCGGGGTACAGGTCGACGTCGTCGATCAGCGCGCCGAGATCCATCGCGCTCATGCCGAGATCGGCGACGATGGCCAGGTCGCCGGCCGGCACCTGCTCGTCGTCGTCATCGGCCAGCGGGATGTCCAGTTCGTCGACCACCTGCTTGGCCAGCGGCCACTCGGTGGCGGCGGTGACGTCGGACAGCAGCAGCCGCGCCCGGCCGCCGATCACCCGGAGCAGGATGAAGAAGTCCTCGTCGACCGAGATCATCCCGATCACGCCGCCGTCGCCTGGATAACGCCGCAGCGCGGAGACGAGCGCGGACAGGTCTGGTTCGCCCCGCAGCGCCAGTGGCGCGACCAGCCAGTCCCCGTCCTCGCTGTACGCGGCGAGCGCGAAGTCGAGCTCGGTGGTGGTGGTCATCGGCCCAGCCGTGGGATCAGACACGGGCTCATCGTCGCAGACTCCCGCCCCGGGCGGGAGTTTCTTCACCCATTCCCCCACAAATCGGTGCCGCGCCGAGATGAGTACGCCGCCCGCCGGCCGCGGGCCGGAGTACGGGTGGGTCAGTGGTGGAAGGTGGCTCGGCGCATGGCGGCGCGGATCTGGCGGACCTTGGCGCGGCGCGGGGCGATCCGGTCCCGGAGCGCGCGGGCTTCCTCCAGTTCCCGGAGGAAGGCGGCCCGGCGGCGGAGCCGGTCGAGTTGCTCGGGTGACTTGCCGGTGGACTCGGGCACGGGCGCCACATCCTCGTCGGTCGGTTCGGGAGAGGCGCCCCGGGGCGGGGGCCGACTGACCTAAATCGACTGCGCAACCACGCTAACAGCGCACTGGCTTCCCGGTGGCGAATCGCCGACGGTACCGTTCCGGCCATGCAGATCCTCGTCGTGGACCACCCGCTCGTCGCCCACAAGCTCACCGCCCTGCGGGACGAGCAGACGGACTCGCCGACCTTCCGGCGGCTGACCGAGGAACTCGTCACCCTGCTCGCCTACGAGGCGACCCGGGACGTCCGGACCGGCCCGATCACCGTCCAGACCCCGGTGGCGGCCGCCGAGGGGATCAAGCTGACCTCGCCGAAGCCGCTGGTGGTGCCGATCCTGCGGGCCGGCCTCGGCATGCTCGAGGGGATGTCCCGGCTGCTTCCGACGGCCGAGGTGGGCTTCCTCGGGATGATCCGGAACGAGGAGACGCTGAGCGCCTCGACGTACGCCGAGCGGCTGCCGGAGGACCTGTCCGGGCGGCAGTGCTACGTGCTCGACCCGATGCTGGCGACGGGTGGCACGCTCGCCGCCGCGATCCAGTTCCTGGTCGACCGCGGCGCCGACCACATCACCGCGATCTGCCTGCTGGCCGCGCCCGAGGGGGTCGAGCGGATCGAGCGCGAACTCGCCGACCTGCATGTCCCCTGCAACCTGGTGATCGCCGGGATGGACTCGCACCTGAACGAGAAGGGCTACATCGTCCCGGGCCTGGGCGACGCCGGTGATCGCCTGTACGGCGTCGCCCAGTAGCTCAAGCAGGTACTCAAGGACCCCGCTAGACCAGGTCGTTGCGGTAGAAGAGGTTCGCCCGGCGGTCACCGGCGACGCCGGAGGCGAACCCGAAGAACAGGCGGGCCGTCGCGTCGGTGGAACCGTAGACGGCCATCCCCTCGGCCTCGCGGTAGGTCAGGCTCTTCCCCGCCAGCGTCAGGAACGAGTCCACGATCTGCCCGGCGTTGATGTCGTAACACCACAGCTTCGAGTTGGCCTTGGTCTCGTCCGGCTCACCGGGATAGGCGCTGCCTTCCCAGAAGTAGGCGTACGAGCCGTAGAGCGCCCAGCCCTGGAACGGCACGCCTGACGTGAGCGAGGGCTGCTTGAAGGTCGCGAGAACGGTCGAGTAGTCCCCGGCCGCGGCGGCCGCGAGGCTGTAGACGTTGATGTGCATCCCGTCCGACAGCGCGTAGCGCACCCCGAGCCGCCCGAACCGCTGGTCGACCGCGGGCGTGAACACACTGCCGTTCGAGACCGGCTTCCACTTCGTCACCGAGGACGACGTCATCGTGGCGCCGTTCCGCCAGGGGAACCGGCAGATCTGCCGGCCCCGCCCGTTCGCGGTGTCGACGTCGGTCTCGGTCCAGATGTACGACGTACTGCCGACGGCCTGGGCGCCGATCGAGACGGCGTGCCCGAAGCCGGTCAGGTACATGTGACCGAGCACCGTGCCGGAGAAGCTCAACTGGCTCAGCGTGATGTCACCGCTGTTCTCGGCGGTCTCCGATCGCAACTGGCCGGTGAACAACCGGTTGTTCGGGGTGTCGAAGGCGAAGGACTGCATCACGCGCGGTCCCCACAACGGCTTGTGCCGGAAGAACTCGTTGGTCGTCGCGCTCATCTTGAACCGCTTGGTGGCGGGCAGCGCGGCAGTACGGACAGGGCGGGCGGAGGCGGTGGGGGCTCCGAGAGAGCCGGCGGCGAGGATCGCGCCGGCTCCCGTGAGCAGCCCACGGCGGGAGAGATTGTCCATACCGAGCGACGGTAAGAGATTAACCGCGCACTGTCAGTAGTACGAACAATTATTTCTGAGAACTGCTCATGGATTGACGTTAAAAAGCGTACGGGTACGCCGACCAGTCGGCCGGGCGCTTCTCCAGGAACGAGTCGCGGCCCTCGGCGGCCTCGTCGGTGCCGTAGGCCAGCCGGGTCGCCTCGCCGGCGAAGATCTGCTGGCCGACCAAGCCGTCGTCGATCAGGTTGAACGAGTACTTCAGCATCCGCTGCGCGGTCGGGGACTTGGCGCAGACCTTCCGGCCCCACTCCAGCGCGACCTGCTCGAGTTCGGCATGCGGGACGACCTTGTTGACCATGCCCATCCGGTAGGCGTCCTCGGCCGAGTACTCGTCGCCCAGGAAGAAGATCTCGCGGGCGAACTTCTGCCCGACCTGCCGGGCCAGGTACGCCGAACCGAAGCCGCCGTCGAACGACGCCACGTCCGCGTCGGTCTGCTTGAACCGCGCGTGCTCGGCCGAGGCCAGCGTCAGGTCGCACACCACGTGCAGGCTGTGCCCACCACCCGCGGCCCAGCCCGGCACCACGCAGATGACCACCTTCGACATGAAGCGGATCTGCCGCTGCACCTCGAGAATGTGGAGCCGCCCGGCCCGCGCCGGGTCGATCGTGTCGGCCGTGGTGCCCTCGGCGTACTTGTAGCCGTCCTTGCCGCGGATCCGCTGGTCGCCGCCCGAGCAGAAGGCCCAGCCGCCGTCGCGCGGCGACGGGCCGTTGCCGGTGATCAGTACGCAGCCGACGTCCGAGGACATCCGCGCGTGGTCGAGCACCCGGTACAACTCGTCGACGGTCTGCGGCCGGAAGGCGTTGCGTACCTCGGGCCGGTTGAAGGCGATCCGGACCACACCGGCGTCCACCGCCCGGTGGTACGTGATGTCGGTCAGGTCGAAACCGTCGACCTGCTTCCAGGCCGACGGGTCGAAGAGGTCGGAGACGTGCGCGGGCTCGGTCACCCGCCGAGCATATTTCAGCGCTGCCAGGTCAGCGTTGGGGCGTGCTCTCCCGCAGTACGACCTCGGCCTTGAAGGTCTCGGTCTCCGGGTCGCCGCCCTCGATCGCCAACTCCAGGGCGCGCCGGCCCATCTGCTCCAGCGGCAGCCGCACGGTGGTCAGCCCCGGCCAGACGTCTCGCAGGGTGGCGATGTCGTCGAACCCGGCGACCGCCAACTCACCCGGTACGTCGACCCCGCGGCCCCGCAGCGCGGACATCGCACCGACGGCCATCACGTCGTTCACCGCGAACAGGCAGTCGAGATCGGCCTGCGAGTCCAGGAGTTCCAGCGCCGCGGCATGCCCGCCGTCGCGGGTGAACTCACCGGCCTGCACCGCCACCGGCTCCAAGCCGGACTCGGCCAGGCCGTCGATGAATCCGTCCCGCCGATCGCGCGCGGTGGCCAGCGCCTCCGGCCCTGCCAGTACGCCGAACTTCCGCAAGCCGAGTCCCACCAGGCGGCGGGCCAGCTCCGCGGCGCCGGCGCGGTTGGCCGGCTCGATCGTGTGCGCGGGCATGCCGGACTGGCTGACCAGCGCGAGACCGGCACCGGAGTTGAGGAACGCCTCGATCTCGGTCGCCGTCCGGGCCAGCCCCTCGGCATCGGTGCGGCGGGAGCCGATCATCACGGCCGCCCGGGCCCGCTGGGCGCGCAATGACGACAAGTAAGCAATCTCACGGTCGGCGTCACGGAACGTGCTGGCCATCATCACCAGCAGGCCGCGCTCGTCGGCCGCCCGCATCACGCCGTTGGCGATCGCGGCGAAGTACGGGTCCTCGATGTCGTGGACGAGGATCCCGACCACGTTGGTGGACGACTTCGCCAGCGCCTGCGCCTGCGCGTTCGGCGTGTAGCCGAGGGCCGCGGCGGCGTCCCGGACGCGTTCCTGCAGTTCCGGGCGCGGTACCCGGTCGCCGCCGTTCAGGACGCGCGAGGCGGTCGCGACGGAGACGCCCGCACGCTGGGCGACATCGAGCAGTGTGACCGGTGCTCGAAGATTCATTTCGGGTACCCACCTTCCGTACAGCTCCCCCTGGGTGGCGGTCACACTATCGGAAGGCAGGGCATCATCACGCTCCGTGCCGGACAAGAGCCTGGGAATGTTCCCAGAGCCTGGCATTGCGGCCCGGGGTTGACTAGCCTTCCCGGTCATGACGACCGTCCGCGCCAGGGTGACACTCCTGGTCTCGTCCACCGTGCTCTGCCTGGGAAGCGCCACCGGTGCTGCTTCGGCTGCCCGGATCCCGGACGGCCCGGAGAACAAGGCCGGCGCCACCCGGGAGAGCGCCGTCGCCGGCACCCCGCCGCACGTCGATCCCCGCACCCGGAGCACCAAGCCGGTCTACGACTACGCGGACGCGATCCGTGAGTCCGTCTACGTCGACACGACGATGGACTCCGACTCCGACGGCAGCAACGACGTGATCGCGGTGGACATCGTCCGGCCGCGCGAGACCGCCGCCGCGGGCCGGCGGATCCCGGTCGTGATGGACGCCTCGCCGTACTACTCCTGCTGCGGACGCGGCAACGAGAGCGAGCGGAAGACCTACGACGAGAGCGGCGTCATCGAGAAGATGCCGTTGTTCTACGACAACTACTTCGTCCCGCGCGGCTACGCGATGGTCGGTGTCGACATCGTCGGGACCAACCGCTCGACCGGCTGCGGTGACGTCGGCGGCAAGGACGAGATCGACTCGGTGGTCGCGGTGATCGACTGGCTGAACGGCCGGAACACCGCGCACACCGGCGACGGCACCGCGATCACCGCCGACTGGACCAACGGCGCCGTCGGCATGATCGGCAAGTCGTACGACGGAACGCTCGCGAACGGGGTCGCCGCCACCGGGGTCGACGGGCTGAAGACGATCGTCCCGATCTCGGCGATCTCATCCTGGTACGACTACACCCGCTCCGGCGGCGTGCCGTACTCGATCGACTACATGCCCTGGCTCGGCGGCTACATCGGTCACGACACGCCCGCCTGCGACGCGGTGCGGGCGGACATGGGTGAGCAGGACGACGACGAGACCGGGGACTACACCTCCTTCTGGGCCGAGCGGGACTACCTCAAGGACGCCCGCAAGGTGAAGGCGTCGGTCTTCGTGACGCACGGGCTGAGCGACTACAACGTGCAGACCAACCACTTCGCGCAGTGGTGGGACGCGTTGGCCGAGAACAAGGTCCCGCGCAAGATCTGGCTCGGCCTCGAGGACCACGTCGACCCGTTCGAGTTCCGCCGCGACGCGTGGGTGGACGAGTTGCACCAGTGGTTCGACTACTGGCTGCAGGGCCTGCAGAACAACGTGATGCGCGAGCCGATGGCGACCGTCGAGACCGCGCCGGACCAGTGGAAGAACTACAGCACCTGGCCCGCCTCGCCGAAGACCGTGCCGGTGGCGCTGGCCGCCGGCAAACTCGGTGCCTTCGGCAACGGAACGGTTACCGTCACGGACGACCCGACGCTGACCGAGGACACCATCGTGGCCACGCCGGCCGAGGTGATCGCGGGCCGGCAGATGTTCCTGTCCGCGCCGCTGAAGGCGCCGATCCGGGTCAGCGGCACGCCGACCGTGACGTTGCGGATCAAGGCCGACTCGGCGACCACCCCGATCACCGCGCGCCTGGTCGAGTACGGCGAGGCCGAGCGGTACGCCGGCATCCGGACCCTCACCGACGACGATCCCGAGGACCCGGCCAACTGCCACGGCGAGAGTTCGGACTTCGACGACGCCTGCTACTACCCGATCGAGAAGCTGACCGAGCGCAGCGACCACGGCATCGTCAGCCGCGGCTGGATCGACGCGGCGCACAGCGGCTCGCTGAGCAAGCCGAAGCCGCTGACGCCGGGCAAGTGGAGCACCGTCACGGTCCCGCTCCGGGCCCAGGACCAGGTCATCCCCAAGGGCCGCGTCCTCGGCCTCGCGGTGACCTTGAGCGACACCGAGTGGACGACGCCGAACGACACCGGCGCCTCCATCGACATCGACCTGGCCCAGAGCAAGCTCAACCTGCCGATCACGGTCGGCAAGGTCGACCCGCCGGCCAAGGCTCCGGCTCTCGACGTCGACATCACCAACCCGACCGAGCGTCCCGACCTGCACGACGGGTCCCGCTGACCCCTACGGCTCAAGCACGATCTTGCCGCGGGTGTGCCGCTGTTCGAGCACCTCGTAGGCCTGTCGTACTTCGTCGAAGGAGTAGGTCGCCGCGATCGGGACCTCCACTTCACCCTTGTCCACCAGGGCTGCCAGCTCGGCCAGCGCCTGCGTGGTACCGGCTGCTTGGTTGCCGTCAGCATGCGTCCCGTACTGCGCCGCGGCGGCGAAGTCGATCACGGTGTTGATCCGTTCGGGTGCCACGCCCAGCTCGATCGCCAGCTTCACGTAGCCATCGCCGACGGTGTCGATGAACGCGGTCGGTGTCTTCAGCCGCATGTCCTTGCCGTAAGCAACAGGTGTCACTCCGTGCGATTCCAGCCAGACGTGGTTGCGCGCACTGGCGATCCCGACCACCTTCGCGCCGGCTCGCCGAGCCAGCTGGACCGCGATCGATCCGACGCCACCAGCGGCTCCGGCGATGACGACAGTCTCGCCCGGCTGTGGTCCGACTGCCCGAACGGACGCGTAGGCCGCAGTACCGGCGGTGTAGAGCCCGCCGGCCACCGTCCATCCGACCCCAGCCGGCTTGCGGACCATTTGATTGACCGGAGCAACGATGTACTCCGCTTGCGCATGCCCCGGCGGCAGCAGGAACCCCAGCACCTCGTCACCAGCAGCGAGCTCCACCACCTTCGGCCCGACACCCTCGACGACTCCGGCGAAGTCGAGCCCCTGGCCACTCGGATACGCGGCGACCGGGTAGACGCTCTGCACATACCCCTCGCGGATCGTCGAGTCCAGCAGGTTGATCGCAGCTGCGCGCACCGCCACCAGTACCTCACCCGGTCCCGGCTCGGGCCGGGCCGCGTCAACCACCTGCAAGACGTCGATGCCACCGTGCTGCTCGAATCTGACTGCCTTCATCACGTTGCTCCCATCGGTTTGTGTGTCACCGACGAAAGTGCCGGCGGTTCGGCCGGGCCACGAGCGGACCGCTTTCCCTAGGATCCGCAGTCCCAGTGTTCTTCTTGCGAGGGCGAGCCATGATGGATCCCATGGACCGCCGCCGGCTCGCCGACTTCCTCCGCCGCTCCCGCGAACGGATCAGCCCGGAGGAGGCAGGCCTCCCCGGCGGACCACGACGCCGTACTCCGGGCCTGCGGCGCGAGGAGGTCTCCCAGCTCGCCGGGATGTCCGCGGACTACTACATGCGGCTCGAACAGGCCCGTAGTCCGCAGCCGTCGACCCAACTCCTCGGCGCCTTGGCCCGGGCGCTCCGGCTGACCGACGAGGAGCGTGACCACCTCTACCTGCTCGCCGGGCACCGCCCACCGCCGGCTCGACCGGGCGGCGTCCACATTCGGCCGGGGCTGCTCCGCGTCCTCGACGAACTGACGGACAGTCCCGCGCAGATCATGAACGACATGGGCGATGTCCTGGCGCAGAACGTGATGGCCGACGCCCTCCTCGGCACGATCTGCTCGGTCCGCGAGGGCGAGCGCAACTTCGTCTGGCGCTGGTTCACCGAGGAGGCGATGCGCGCTCCCTATCCGGCGGACGAGCTCGACGACATCGACCACTACCAGGCCGCCAGCCTCCGAGCCGCCGCCACCCGGCGCGGAAACGACACTCCGTCCACCGAACTGATCCGCCGCCTCCACGCCGCCAGCCCCCGCTTCGCCGAGCTCTGGAAGCTCCACGAGGTGGCCTTCCGGCAGAGCTCCTTCCTCCGGGTCGCCCATCCGGTGATCGGCCCGATCTCGCTGGAGTGGGAGATTCTGCTGACTCCCAGCGAGGACCAGCGCCTGATGATCTACACCCCCAGCACCGGTTCCGAGGACGTCACCCGGTTGGCCATGCTGCGCGTCCTCGGTAGCTCCCAGTTCGCCTATCTGGGAGCTCCCTCCGCGACGTAGTGCATCGGGTCGCCGAAGCCGAGGTCGGTGATGCCGGCGCTGTGGAAGGCGCCGACCAGCAGGGACCGCCGGTGGGCCGCGAAGGTGAGCACGTGCGCGACCATGCCGCCGTACGTGAAGACCCGCGGGGGTTCGCAGGTGGTGTCGACGAAGCTGTCGTCGAACCGGCCCTCCTCGTTCAGCCGCTGCACCAGCGCGACGAACCGGGAGCCGGCCGAGGCGTGCCGCTCGCGCAACTCGGAGATCGGCGTGGTCACCTCCCGCCCGCACTCGGGCACCTGGAACGGCTGGTCCTCGACCGAGGCCAGCCACATCTCCTCCTGCCAGACCAGCCGGTCCAGCAGGTACCGGATCGACACGTCGTCGTCGATCCCCTCCACCGACAACTCGATCGGCTTGTCCAGCGCGGCGGCGTCCAGCCGGGCGCCGCGTTCGATCATCTCGCCGGTGAGCCAGACGTGATGCTCGACCATCCTGACCAGTACGTCCATACCCCTCGCCTCTTTCCTGGACGGCAGGCGCAGGCCTGCCGGTGGCTGAAAGTGAACTCCGCTCGGCGCTTCGAGGAAGAACCTCCGCGACGGCTCCCGCCGCCATTCCCGCGGTGACATCCGGAACGCCCGGCTGAAGGCCCGGGTGAAGGCTTCGTGCGAGCCGTAGCCGGCCTCGATCGCCAACTCGAGCACGCCCGCGTCACAGGCCAGCAACCGGTACGCCGCCCGCTCCAGCAGCAACCGCCGCCGGAACGCGGACGGCGACTCCCCGGCCACGGCAGCCACCACCCGGTCGAAGTGAAACCGGGACAGATGCACCTGCCTGGCCAGGTCACGCCCGGTCGTCTCCGGCTCATCGAGGCTCTCGGCGACCGCGGCGACGAAGCCGGCGAACACATCCGTGGAGTTCATGCCTCCACTCTGCCCGCCTCACCGCCGGCAGACTTGATCGGTTTTGCTCAGGTCCTGTCAAACAGCATTACGTAGTACTCCGCAGTGTGTAGTAGTGTGGTCGGCAGAGCACCGCGAGGCCGGTCTGAGGGGTCCGGTCTCGCGGTGCACGACCGGAGGTGGAGTCGATGGACCCGAGTCAGCTGCTCAAAGGCGTGCTGGACCTTGCTGTTCTGGCGGTGCTGCGCGAGGCGGACGGCTACGGCTATGACGTCCTGCGCCGACTGCGGGCGGCCGGGCTCGAAGACGTCGCGGACGCCTCGGTGTACGGCACGCTGCGGAGGTTGTTCGCGGCCGGCGCGCTGACGTCGTACGTGCAGCCCAGCGAGGAAGGGCCGCACCGCAAGTACTACGGGCTGAACAAGCGGGGTCTCGACCTGCTCGCCGAGTCCACCAAGACGTGGAACCACTTCGCCGACACGATGTCGGTGCTGCTGCTCGAGGAGGATGCGGCATGAACAGCACGCTGACCGGACCCGTCGCGACGTACCTGGCCGAGGTGAGGGCCGAGCTGAGCGATCTGCCGCCGGGCGAGCTCGAGGACGTGCTCGAGGACGTCAGCGGGCACCTGACCGAGGTCGCCGCCGAGTTCGAGGACGAGCCGACCGCCGCGGCCCTCCAGGACCGCCTCGGCACGCCTCGGCAGTACGCCGACGAGTTGCGCACCGCGGCGGGCTACCCGCCCAGGACGCAGACCCCGAAGGAGCGCACCGGCGGCGAGCCGGCCCTGCGCTGGGGAGTGATCGCGTCGACCGTCGGACCGTTCTTCCTGCTGGTCGGGCTGTTCAGCGGGGACAGCGCGGCGACCACCTTCTTCGGCTTCATCGGCCTGGCCACGATCTTCGGCGCCGGGTACCTCGGGGTCCGGGCGCTGCGTGGCAAGGATCCGCGGGTCGTGCTCGACACCGATCGCGGCCGGCGCGGCGCCGAGTCCGTCCGCGGCGTGATCGACCAGATCCCGCCGAACGTCCGGCACGAACTCGTCACCATCGGCCAGCCGGTCTGGTGGGTGGCGCGCGGCATCGTCGGCGGCGGCGGCTTCTTCGCCCTGTTCGGCGCCGGCGCGGTGGCCGTGGTCGGTGCGCTGGCCGGCGCCGCCGTGTCGGTCTGGATCGGCCGCCGCACCCAGCAGGACCGCCGCTGGCTCTGGTACGTCGTACCGCTGAACGTCGTCGCCACGATCATCGTGCCGGCCTGGCTCGCGCTCAGCTTCGTCGGCGGCACCTCGTTCGGTGTGTTCGGTCAGCCTTCCTACGACCGCACCTCCAGCTACAACTACAGCCCGCCCGGCCTGAGCCTCGACGGGACCGGCATCGACAACGTGTACCCGTTCGACGAGCAGGGGCGGCCGGTGAAGGTCCGGCTGTACGACCAGGACGGCAAGCCGATCAACCTGCAGGTGCGGGACTGCGCAGCGCAGTACGGAACGAACGGCAACGAGGACCGGCTGAGCAACGTGTTCCCGATGTCCACGGTCTCGCCGGACGCGGACGGCAACATCGATCCGGAGAACTGTAAGGACTCCGACAAGGCCGACTTCGTACCGCCGCCGGCGCCTGCGACCACTCCGGCCACCCCTACTCCCACCCCACCCGGCAGCAGCTCCACGCCGAGCCCGAACGCCAAGCCGTCAACGCCGAAGCCGGGCGTGACGCTGACCGTCTCGCCGACTCGCTAAGAGCTGGGCTCCACGGACGCGGCGGCAACCCCGCGGTACGTGTAGCCCAGTTTCTCGTAGACGGCGATCGCCGCCGCGTTCCCGGCATCAACCATCAGCGCGCAGGTTCCGTGCCGCTTGACCAACTCGGCCGTGACGAACGCACACACCTGCTGCGAGAGCCCGCGACCGCGCACATCCGGCCTGGTGGCCACTCCGGCCAGGAAGCCCACCTCGGGCGCACTCCACGCATCGGCCGCGATGCTCAGCAGCTCCCCAGCGTCACTCGTGGCAGCAGCCCAGCGCAGTACGCCGGTACGGCCGGGCCAGGCGTAAGAGTCCGGCGAAGCCTCGGCCAGCAACTCCTCGACACCCGAGTCGCCTTGCAGCCAAACAGTTTTGGCCGTCTGAGTCGGCAATGTCGCGGTGTCTGCGGTGTCCATCCAGCCGAAGGTCGCGGTGAACGACATCCCCGGAACCCGCTCGGCCAGCTCCCGGATCACCTGCTCGTCGCCGAACGGCCGGAAGCTCGTTCCCACCTCGGCGAGCACGCGCTCGACCAGTGGTGCCAGCTCGGCCACCGGTCCGCGGACCGACAGCCGGTCCCGCTTCGACAGATCCGGCGACGCCACGGCCACCGCGTCCCCGGAGTACCAGGCCCTGACCTGCCGGCCGACCTTTCCCTGGCCGCCCAAACCACCAACGGATCCCCACCAGCGGCCGAAGCCAGCTCCCCTGCCGTCAGAATCTCGCGCACTCAACCATTGTCCGTGGACGCCCGCTGAAGCGCGTACGGGGTCAGGTGGTGGTAGCCGCGGACGGAAACGCGGCGAAGCCTGCGGAGCCGGTACTGCGGGTGGCCGTCGAGGGCGGCGGCCAGTTCGCGATCGGCCAGGACGCGGCCGGGTTTCGCCTCGGAGGTGAGGCGGGAGGCGAGGTTGACGACCTCGCCGTACACGTCGCCGAGGCGGATCAGGACGCTGCCGTACGCAAGTCCGATCCGGAGCTCCGGCAGGTCGTCGGCCTCGGCGACCTTCTCCTGCAGGGCGAGGGCCAACGCGGCGGCCTGGGCCGGGGTGTCGGTGACGAAGAGGACCTCGTCGCCGATCGACTTGATCACCCGGCCGCCGTTCAGCGCGACCACGTCCGCGGCCAGGCCCTCGAACCGCTCGATCAACTGGCCGAGCTCCAACTCCGACAGCCGCCGGGTCAACCGGGTGTAGCTGACGATGTCGGCGAAGCCGACCACCCGGATGCCGCTGGCGAGCTCGCCCGAGCCGGCCACCGCGCGACCGGCGGCCGCGGCCAGGTGGCGACGCCAGACATAGGTCTGCAGGCGCTCCATCGCGGGCAGCAGCAACGAGGCGACCTCGATGGCGTCGTCGGCTGAGAGCTTGGACCCGGCCAGCAGGTCCAGGAACATGGCCGACTGCCAGGACGCCAGCCGGGACTGGGTCTGGCCGAGCTTGCGGGCCAGGGAGGACTCCATCGCCGGGTCGATGAAGCCGTCGTCCTCCAGCGCCGCGACCAGCCGGAGTGCCTCGACATCGCCGTCGGTGAAGGCGATCTCGTCGTCGGGCACGGTCGCGAAGCCGAGCGCGTGCCACATCTGCTCGGCCCGCTCGATCGAGATCCCGGCCCGCTCGGACACCTCGATCCGGGTGAACTTGCGCTCACCCCCGAGCAACGCCTGCTCGAAGTCCTGCTGCAGTACGCCGAGATCGGGCTCGGGTCTCGTGTCCGGCTCGGTCTCCGGCTCGGGTCGGATGCCCGGCTCGGGTCCGGCCTCCGGGTCAGGAGCCGGTCTTGTCACCGCGCCGCTCGGCGATGGTCGCGTCGATGGCGTCGCGGAAGTTCGGCAGCCGGTTGGTCAGGTCGTCGAACTTCTCCCGGGTGAAGTGCAGCAACTGCAGCCGCGACCTCGCCGTGACGGTTGCCGTCCGCAACCGGTTCTGCCGGACCGCGACCTCGCCGGCGATGTCACCCGGGCCGAGCACGGCGATCTCCTCGCCCTTGACCCGGACGGACGCCGTACCGGACAGGATCAGGTACGCCGCGTCCGGTGGGGTCTGTTCCAGGATCAGCGACCAGCCGGCCGGAACCGAGACCTCCTCGCCGGCCCGGAAGATGTCCTTGATCTCCCGGCCGGACAGCTCCGCGAACAGCGGCAGGTCCCGCGGGGACGTCCTACCCAGTGCCACGTCGATCCTCCGAGCCCGCCGGGCCTGACCCAGCGCTAGCAGGTCTATGTTTCCAGTCAGTAACTGTAACGGTTGACTCCGTCTGCCCCTAGTGTCCTGAGTCGGAAGTTCGTGCTTCAGCTCCGGTGTCCAGGTGCGTGCACGAACTTCCGGCTCAGGACACTAGCATCGGGGGTTCCGTCCGCCGGAGCCGCGGCGGACACAGCTCAGGGGTGGGCTCATGCGGATAGTGATGGTGGGAGTGGGGACCCGGGGGGATGCCGAGCCGATGGCGGTCTTCGCCGCGGAACTGGCCGGGCGGGGACACGATGTCACGGTCGGGCTGGCGTCGGACCTGGTCTGGATCGGACAGGCGCTGGGGCTGCGGACGGTCGATCTGCGGGTCAGCGCGCGCGAGTTCCTGCAATCCGAACGCGGCCGGCGCTGGCTGGCGGCCGGGGACTTCCAGTCGTACGTGCACTGGATGCTGGAGTACAAGCGCCAGATCGCGGACCAGTTGCACGAGGACCTGATCGCGCTCGCGGCCGACGCCGACGTACTCATCTCCGGTACTGCGACCGAGCTCGAGCTGGTCGTGATCGCGGAGGCGGCGGGGATCCCGTATCACTCGGTTCACCACGCGCCGCTGCGCAGCAACATCGCTTTTCCGCACCTGCTCGTGTCGACCGACATCTTCTCGCCGGAGCAGAACCTCGAGACCTACGCCCTGATGGACGAGGCCAACTGGCCGATCTTCGAGCCGTTCGTGAACGACCTGCGGACGAAGGTCGGCCTCGTACCGACCACGGAGAACATCTCCACCCGCCTCGCGCGATCCGGTTCGCTGGAGCTGCAGGCCTACAGCCGCCACGTCGTTCCGGAGTTGGCCGAGTGGGACTCGCGGCGTCCGCTGACCGGGTTCCTCGCCCCCACCGCCGACCAGCGCGTGCTGCTCGACAACCCGGTCGAACCCGAGCTGGACCAATGGCTCGACGCCGGCGAACCGCCCGTGTACTTCGGGTTCGGCAGCATGCCCGTACTGGATCCGGACGCCGCGCTGACGATGATCGAGAGGGTCGCGGGTGTCCTCGGAGTACGGGCTCTGGTCAGCATGCAGTCCGGTACTGCGGAGGATTCCGCGGTGCGGGTGGTGAGCAACGTCGCCCACGAGGAGGTGCTTCCGCGCTGCCGGGCGGCCGTCCACCACGGCGGCGCCGGTACTTCGGCCACCTCCCTGCGGGCGGGCCTGCCGACAGTCGTGTGCTCGGTGTTCGCGGACCAGCCCTTCTGGGGCGCGCAACTGCAACGGATGGGCGTCGGCAGCACGCTGCGCTTCACCGATCTGAGCGAGCCCACACTGCTGGCTGCGCTCGAACCGGCCCTCGCCGACGGGTCCCGGCAGCGCGCGGCCGAGCTGGCCGAGCTGCTGAGCGAGGAGAACGCCGCCGCCCAGGCCGCGGACGCGCTCGAGACTGCCCTGGCCGGCTGAACGACGCGCCTCCTTGACTGGGGCTTCGACCCAGGCTTCAGGCGTTGACCTCACAAGCGGTCCTGGCTACGGTGTGAGAAATCGATTTCCCACGCGCCGGACCGCCCCGAGGAGTTTGCGCATGCAGAAGCGATTCGCCCTGATCCTGCCCTTGTTGCTCGGCGCCGCGCTGCTGCCGGCCAATCCACCGCCGGACGCGCAGGCCGCGGCCGTACCGTCTCCCGCCACGCAGGTGGCGAAGCTGACCGGCCCGGGGTCGATCAACGACACCGAGGCCAGGTTCCAACTCAAGGCCACCGACCTCGGGATCCTGTGGGACAACGGGTCCGGCGAGATCCTGACTGCCTTCGGTGACAGCTACGGCAGTGGCTGGACCGGTCCCGGTGGTGGTGCGGGCGACCCGGCGACGATCGACTGGCGGTGCAACCTGCTCTTCCGCAGCAAGGACCGCAACCTGGCCGACGGGATGACCCTGGACAGCGCGGCCGAGGATCGCCCCGGCCACGCCAAGCAGTTCCTGGACTGCAAGAAGGTCGACCGGGACGAGCACACCGTCATCCCGACCGCGGGAATCGCCGTCGGCAACCGGCAGTACGTGCAGTACATGTCGGTCAACTACTGGGGTCCGGCCGGCAGTTGGTTCACCAACTACTCCGGCTTCGCCTACTCCGACGACAACGGCGAGAACTGGACCAAGGATCCGAAGGCCGTCTGGCCGAACACCAAGGCCTGGGACGACAACTTCCAGCTGAACGCCCTGGTCCGCGAAGGCGGCTACGTGTACATGATCGGTACTCCGAACGGCCGGTTCGGCAACGCGCACTTGGCCCGGGTTCCGGAGAAGCAGGTGCTGTCAAAGGCCGCCTGGCGTTACTGGGACGGCAAGACCTGGTCCGGTCGCGTCAGCGCCGCAGTACCGATCGCGATCGGGCCGATCAGCGAGGTCTCCATGCAGTGGAACGCCCATCTCGGCGAGTGGCTGATAATGTACCTCGACGAGCAACGCGCTGCCGTCGTACTGCGCTCTGCCGCGTCGCTCACCGGGCCGTGGTCCGGCGAGCAGGTGGTTGTCCGTGGCACCGACTTCCCCGGGCTCTACGGGACCTACCTGCACCCCTGGTCATCAGGATCGGATCTCTACTTCACGATGTCGCAGTGGGATCCGTACAACGTGTTCCTGATGCACACGAAGCTGACCGATGACGGCGTGCCGACGAACCTGGTCACGGATCCTGGTTTCGAGGAACAGACCGGGACGGCTCCGTCGCCACCCTGGCAGCTGAACGGACGCGGCGGCATCGACAAGACCAACCTCGGCCACAGCGGCGCGAACAACGCGTACCTGCGGGACTCGATCGGGCAGCACCAGGTCCAGCAGAACGTTGCCGTCCGCCCCTACCACCGGTATCGGCTGTCCGCCTGGATCCGGACCGCGGAGAACAACCGCGAGACGATGATCGGCGTCCGGACGTTGCGCGGCAAGGTGCTGGCGGAGAAGACCGGCGGCGCGCATCCGCAGTACACGAAGGTCAGTGTCGAAGTGCAGACCGGGCGTGAGGCACTGATCCAGCTGTATGCGGGCTTCTTCGGTCATGGCCAGGACGTGTGGCTTCAGCTGGACGACGTGGTGCTCGAGGAGATCCGGTGAGGCGTCTGGGGGGTCGTTCTCGGGCTGGCTCTCGCGCTGCTGACGGGTTCCTGGTCACAGCACCGACTGACCGACTCCCGCCGGCCCGGCGGCAACATCCAGCAATGGCACTGCAACAACCTCCAACCGCAGACCTGGCTAGAGCGGCGCTGACGTCGGCCAGGAGGTGGTCAGGAGGCTGTGGGCAAGGGGGTAGTCGCGCAGGTGGATCCTGAGCTGGAGACCGAGGTCGGCGATCAGTTCAGGATCCGCGCCGCGGGCGGCCAGCAGGGCGCTGATCCACTCAGCGGTCTGCGGGATCGGGCGCGGATCGCCGGTGAGGAGAGCTGCCCAGACGGCGTGCAGAGTCTGGGTCACGGCGTCCTCGGCGATCTCCAGGTCCGGATCGGCCCGCCAGTCCGCGAGCACTCGGGCGGCAAGCTCCCGATGGGACAGCTCGAGCGCGGCTTGCTCGGCGACCGCCTCGTCAGGGAGCGGTGGCACCACCTGAACGACGGTCGGAAGGTTGCGGGCGGCCTCGACCGCGCTCGCCGCATCCTGCGCCCAGGCCGTCGCGCCCAGCGCCCGCGCCCGTACGTCGTCCGTCCCGAAGGCGGCGCCGCCGACCACGATGGGGATTCCGGCGGTGGTGCTCGCCTCGATGAAGCGCCTGGTGGTCGGCAACGCTCCGAGCATCGAGCAACTGACCGCCAGTGCGTCCGGCCCGAGATCCTGGAGGTACTGGCCGAGCCGCAGGGGTGGTGTGGAGGCGCCGAGCATGGTCGTGTCCCAGCCGTCCGCCCGCAGTACGCAATCGATGATCATGGCCGGCAACGCATGCCACTCTCGCTCCGCGCACGCGACCAGCACCTTGCCGCGGGTGATCGGAGTCAGCCGGGCTCGCCTGGCCACTGCCTCGGTTGCAGCCGCCGCCACACCCGTCGCCGCGTGCTCCTCGGCGACGGACCAGTCACCGCGCTGCCAGCGCGCTCCTACGTTGCGCTGTGCTGCCGCGATCACCCCGGTGAGCACGTCGACCGGCTCCACCCCGTCGGCCAGCAGGCCCTCGACGACCTCGACGGCCGCAGTACTGTTCACGCCGGCCAGGGCCAATTCGAAGGCGGCGAGCGATTCGTCCAACCGCCGCGCTGTCAGCTCTGCCATCCCGACACTCCTCCGCAACTGATCGCCAGCAACGCGATGTCGTCGTGTGACCGGCCGTCGAGGTGCTCGACGACATCCTGCTCGACCGCCGCGCAAATCGCGTCGGACCCGGCACCGGCGTACTCGCTCAACAGCCGGAGCAATCGATCGAGGCCGTAGAACCCATCGTCCCCGCGGGCCTCCTCGACGCCGTCGGTGAAGAGGAGCAGAGCGTCCCCGTGCTCCAGCCGGACGGTTCTCGTCGGATAGTCGACGTCGGGTATGACGCCGGCGACGGTACCGCCGATCTCCAACTGCTCCACGCGGCCGTCGGCGCGGACCAGGACCGGGCCGGAGTGACCGGCCACCGCGATCTCCACGTCCATCGAGCGACCGTCGTCGGCCGGCCGTAGCCGGAGGCAGACCAGCGTGATGAACCGATCGGACGCGTCGGAGGCGAAGACGGTGTTGAAAGCGGACAGCAACGCGCCCGGCTGCCGCTCGAAGTGCGCGGCGGTCCGGATGGACTGCCTGGCCCGCCCGGTCAGCACCGCGGCGTCGACCCCCTTGCCGCAGACGTCGCCGAGCACCGCAAGCCACTCGTCCCCCGCGGCGAACACGTCATAGAAGTCTCCGCCGATGTCCAGTTGCTCGATCGCCGGCCGGTACCGCGCCGCGAGGTCGGCGCCGGGGACCACGGGCAACGCGCCCGGTACGAGGCTCGCCTGCAAGGCTGCGGCCACCCGGCTGCGCTGTTCGTACAGGCGGGCGGAGTCCAGCGCGAGCGACGCTCTGGCGGCAAGCTTCTCGGCCAGGGCGACGTCGGCCTCGGTGAACCCGCGGCCCTGCCCTCTGACCATCACCAGCGCGCCCAAGGTGGCGCCGCGGGCGGTCAGCCCCAGCCCCAGGACGTCGACCGGCCGCAGCTTCGCAGCCTGGTCGCGGAGGGTCCTGCTCGGGACCATCGTGGCCAGTCCGTCGGCACCGTCGTCGTCCAGGGTGACCTGCAGGAGTTCGGTGCGACCGGAGGCCAGGATCCGTTCCAGCGCCTGTCCGGCCACGGATCGCCGGGAGACCTTCGTGGCGGCCGAGGGATCCTCGCCGCCGAGCAGGGTCAGCCCGCCGGTCCGCGGGTTGGTCAGCACTACCATCGCCCAGTCCGCGATCTCCGGCTGCACGCCGGTCAGCAGTTGCAGGACGCACCGGCGCAGGTTGAGCGAGCCGGTCATCGCGAGTCCGACCTCCTCGACGATTTCCGCTCGTGGTCCGGCCTCGATGAGTGGTTCGGTGCCGGTGTCCATGGACGGCCACGCGAACCCGAGATCGGCCTGGTAGTCACCGGAGACTGCTGCGGCGCCGCCGGGGGCTTCGGAGTACGGGCGTTGCGTCTCCTCCGACGTCACTGGGGGCCACGCTCCGACGGCGGTCCGCTGCCGTCGACCGGGTCCGAGTGGTGGGCGACCTGCGCTTGCGCCAACTCGGCGTTCAGGTCGTCCAGCGTGGGATAGAGGGTGAAGACCTTGTGCAACTTCGTGATGCGCAGGATCTTCTGCACCCGCACCTGGGCACCGACCACGGCCAGCGCGCCACCGGACGCCTCCGACTCCTTGTGTGCGCCGACCAGGACGCCGAGCCCGCTGGAGTCCATGAACTCGACCTCGGTCAGGTCGACCACCAGCAGGTGCGGACCGACCAGCGTCTTCAGCGTCTCGGTCAGTTCCGGCGCCGTCTCCAGGTCCAGATCTCCCCGGACCCGCACCAGCGGCCCTGGACCGGTGGTGTCGACAACGAGGCTGAACTCCGCGTCTTCTTCGAGCAACTCGCTCGACTCCTTCGCTCCGCCGGCGGGATGGATCACCGCAGGCTGAGGCGATGGCTGCTGTCTAAACCATCGAAATCGATTGTCAGGACTATCACCCCCGGGCCGCCGCCGTCCAGCGCTCCGCGACGGCCATTACGAACCTCTGACCTCACCTTGATCTCCGTCACCCCGCGCGTTGTTGCCACGGGAGCGGCGGGAGTGGTTGCGGGAGCGAGGCGTTCGGCGGCGGATCGGGCGGCGCGGACCCACCAGGCGTGGGCCGGCCAGGCGGTCCTCGAGGCGGCGGGCCTCGCGGCGGATGGGCTGGGCGACGTACTCGCCGAGGATGACGCCGGAGGCGATGGCCACGCCGATGGCGACGGCGGTGGCGAGACTGACGATGCCGATCAGGTTGCCGAGGCCCATCAGTTCGTACAGACCTTTGTAGATGGTCAGCCCGGGGAGCAGCGGGACGGTGCCCGAGACGACCACGACGAGCGGCGGTACGCCGGCGCGGCGGCCGAGCGAGTAGCCGCCGAGGCCGACCACGAAGGCGGCCGCCGCGGTCGACCAGGCCGGGCCGAACTCGGCGCGCGCCATCAGCGTGAAGACGAGTGACCCCAGCGCACCGACCACACCGACCGGAAGCAGCCCCCGCAGCGGCGCGTACGACGCGTAGGCGAACGCGACCGCCATCAGGGCACCCGCGCCGGCCATGACCGGCAGGTTCGCGAGCTGGATCGTCTGGGCGTCGATCGCCATCGGGAGGCCGAGCTTGATGCCGAGACTGATGCCGAGCGAGACGCCGGCGATGATTCCGCCGGTCAGCAGCATCGCTTCGAGACTGCGGGCGGCAGCGGTCACGTAGTACCCGGTGATGGCGTCCTGAACGGCACCGGTCAAGGCGATCCCGGCCAGCAGCATGATGATGCCGGCGGCAACTACCAGGGAGGGTTTCACCGGTGCGTCGACGGCGTAGAGAATCAATGCGACCGCGGTCGCGACGAACGCCCCGGCCACCTGCTGGTAGAACGCGGGCAGCCGCTGCCGGTTGAACCAACGGTTGCTCAACTCGATCACGATCGCGGTAAAGACAGCGACCAGCGTGATCAGCCAGCCACCACCGAGCAACAGCGTCGCGCCGCCCGCCATCACACCCCAGGCGAGCACCGAACTCCACCGCGGGAACGGCGGACCGGCCGAAACGATCTTGGCGAGCTCGCGGCTCGCCTCTTCCCGGGTCAGCTCGGCGCGAGCGAACCGGCGTACCAGGCGGTCGACATCGGTCAGCCGGGAGAAGTCCTGGCCGCGATACCGGACCACCCGCATGTGCGTCTCAGGCGCGACGTCGGGCGCGGCCTGGTAGGAGATCGCGATCGAGGTGAACGTGATGTCAACCTCACACCCCCGCAGGCCGCCCGCCGCCGTGACAGCCAGAATCGTCGCGGTCGCGTCCGCAGTACCGGCCCCGCTGGACAGCACCACCTCCCCAACCCTGAGCGCCAGGTCCAGAGTCCGATAGAGCTCCCGCTGCTCATCCCGAGCCCGCTTCTCGTCCTCAGCCCACTCCTCCTCGGCCGAGCCCGTCTCCCCCCGCCGCCGGTCCAACACCCGCCGCTCACCACCCAGCCCACCTTCCCGGGCCTCGCCGTCCCGAACGCCACCCTCCCGGGCATCGCCGTCGCGGGAGTCCTGGCGGGCGCGGCGGCGCCGGGTGCTGGAACTTGTCGGCGCGACTGTCGCGGCGGCGCGTTCGGCGGGGCTCGCTGTCGGGTCGTGGGGGTCGACCTGCGCCCCGTTGCGTGTCCACTCGCTCACCGGCCTACCGCCCTTCGCCACCGTGCTCCTTCCGTCCCCTCCCAACGACGCTAACGCCCACCACCCCGCCGTACCTCACCCACCCATCCAGATGCCCACGCCCAGACCGTGCCACCCACCAACCACGCACTGCCGACCACCTACGCGCGGCGACCGGCTCCGCACCCGTCCAGCATCCGGCGCGGTCGCGAGCACCGGCTCAGGCGGCTCGGAGGTTCTGTGGCTCCGCCTGTCCGGCGACTCCGGCTGTCCGGTTCTGGCCACGTGCCGGCAGGCGGCCACGCGCGCACGGGTGCAATCGCTTTCCGGTGGAGTTTCTCAACAGGTTGACTCGCCGTGACGGCCCACCTAAGGTTGCGGTCACAAGCCTTGGAAAGCCCTTTCCCAGGCGGCGGCGAGGAGGCGAGCATGTGCGAGTACGGCCCCGGCCCGACCGCGGCGCTGCCCGGCGGCATCGGTGTCTCGCTGCTGAAGGTGTACGACATCGAGGCGCCCGACGGACTCGTCGGTGGTACGCCGCACGTGCACCTGGCCTGCTCCGAGGGGTACTACGTGATCGCCGGCTCCGGCGCGGTCCAGACGCTCAACCCCAAGGGATTCGCCGAGACGCCGCTGCAGGCCGGCACGGTGGTCTGGTTCGACCCCGGCACGATCCACCGGCTGATCAACGGCGGCGGACTCCAGATCCTCACCCTCATGTCGAACTCCGGCCTCCCCGAGGCAGGTGACGCCGTCCTCACGCTGCCGCCCGAGCACCTCACGGACCGCGACACCTACCTGAAGGCGACCACCCTCACCGGCGAGGGCGAGGCCCGTACTCCCTCGGCGATGGCGCGCCGCAACCTCGCACTCGAGGGCTTCGCCGTACTGCGTGATGCCTACGACTCCACTGGTCCTTCCGCGCTGGAGCCGTTCTACGAGTCGGCGATCCGCATCGTCCAGCCCCAACTGGCCGACTGGCGCCGCCGCTGGGAGCAGGGCGCCCGCCGCCTGGCAGACGAAACAGGCGCCGCCCTGGACGCCCTAGAGGCCGGCAAAGCCCCGCACCTCCAGTCCGCCGAGCTCCACCAGATCCCCGCCCCCACCGAGCTAGCCCGCCACGGCATGTGCGGCCGCCTCGACGTCTACGACCTAGGCCCCCGCCCATGACCCCCGTGGAGCTTCTGGGTTTCTCCGCGTCAGGTGCCGTGAGAGGTCGCCGCCGCGGGCGTGCGGGGTACCGGCGTAGTGACCTTTTTCTTCCGCCCCGTAGCAGACCAGCGCAGAGGATGCGCCGAAGAGAGGCAGTACAGTGAACGATCGACGCGTCGGCATCGTGATGAACGGCGTCACCGGCCGGATGGGCCTGCGGCAGCACCTGGAGCGCTCCATCGTGGCGATCCGCGAGCAGGGCGGGATTCCCGCGGCGGACGGGTCGATGATCATCCCCGAGCCGATCCTGGTCGGCCGCAACGAACTCAAGCTGCGCCGGATCGCCGACCAGTACGGGCTGACCCGCTGGACCACCGACCTGTCCGAGGCGCTCGCGGAGCCTGACGTCGAGATCTACTTCGACTCCCAGCTCACCCAACTGCGGGAGAAGGGTGTCCGCGCCGCCGTCGAGGCAGGCAAGGCGATCTACTGCGAGAAGCCGATCGCCGAGGGCCTGGAAGCGGCCGTCGACCTAGCCCGGCTGGTCCGCGACTCCGGTCTGAAGAACGGCGTCGTCCAGGACAAGCTGTCACTGCCCGGCCTGCGCAAGCTGAAGCGCCTCGTCGACGGCGGGTTCTTCGGCAAGATCCTCTCCGTCCGCGGCGAGTTCGGCTACTGGGTGTTCGAGGGCGACTGGCAGGAGGCGCAGCGCCCCGCCTGGAACTACAAGAGCGAAGAAGGCGGCGGCATCGTCGTCGACATGTTCTGCCACTGGCGCTACGTGCTCGACCAGATCTTCGGCCCGGTCCAGTCCGTGTACTGCCAGGGCGCCACCCACATCCCGACCCGGTACGACGAGCAGGGGCAGGCGTACACCGCGACCGCCGAGGACGCGGCGTACGGGATCTTCGAGCTCGAGGGCGGGATCGTCGCCCAGCTGAACTCGTCCTGGACCACCCGGGTGTTCCGCGACGAGCTGGTCGAGTTCCAGGTCGACGGCACCGAGGGAAGCGCGGTCGCCGGGCTCCGGAACTGCCGCGCCCAGCACCGTGCGGCCACTCCGAAGCCGGTGTGGAACCCGGATCTCCCGGCCGAGTACTCGTTCCGCGACCAGTGGTCCGACGTGCCGGACAACGAGGTGTTCGACAACGGGTTCAAGGTGCAGTGGGAGATGTTCCTGCGGCACGTCGTCGATGACGCGCCGTTCACCTGGGACTTCGTCGAGGGCGCGAAGGGTGTGCAGCTCGCGGAGCTCGGCCTGCAGTCGTGGCGCGAGGGTCGCAAGCTGGAGGTCCCGGCACTCGACATCGAGGGCCAGGTATGACGCTGTCACTGCGGCTGCCACTCGATGGCGGCTTGGAGACGTACGAGCTGGTCGGTGAACCGGTTGCCCACGGCACTTATGAGCCGGCCCGCAGCAGGCTCGCTTTTGCCGCCGCTCACGTCGTGGCCGATCCCCTGGCGGACAACTCGCCTGGCGCTCCCGCGGTGATCGACTGGGAGCACACGCTCGGCTTCCGCCGACACCTGTGGTCGCTCGGACTGTCGGTCGCCGAGGCGATGGACACCGCACAGCGCGGAATGGGCCTGGACTGGCCCGCGACCCAGGAACTGATCCGCCGCTCGGCCGCCGAGGCACCGACCCGCCCGGCAAGCGCGGCGGGTGGCGAAACGACGAAGCGGATCGCCGTAGGCGTAGGCACTGACCAACTCCCGGCCGGTGTGCATCCATTGGAAGCGGTGATCGGCGCGTACGAGGAGCAGCTCGCGCTGGCTGAAGAGGTCGGCGCGCAGCCGATCCTGATGGCCAGCCGAGCACTGTGCGCCGCAGCCGGCGGACCGGACGACTACCGGAAGGTCTACGACCGGCTCTTGAGCCAGTCGTCGCGACCGGTGATCCTGCACTGGCTCGGCTCCATGTTCGATCCGGCGCTCGACGGTTACTGGGGCAGCGACTCACTCGACACCGCCGCCGACGTGGTCACCGAACTGATCGCCGAGAACACCGGCCGCGTGGACGGCATCAAGGTGTCCCTGCTCGACGACGCGAAGGAGATTGCCCTGCGCAACCGCCTTCCCGAGGGCGTCCGGCTCTACACCGGTGACGACTTCAACTACCCGTCGCTGATCCGTGGCGACGACGAGCGCTACAGCGACGCGCTGCTCGGCATCTTCGCCGCGATCGCCCCCGCCGCCGCTGCCGCGTTGAAGGCGCTCGACGACGGCGACCTGGCGAAGTACGACGAGATCTTCGCGCCGACCGTGCCGCTGGCCCGGCAGATCTTCTCGGCGCCGACCTACTACTACAAGACCGGAATCGCCTTCCTGGCTTGGCTGAACGGCCACCAGCCCGGCTTCGGCATGGTCGGCGGCCTGCAGACCGGACGGTCGTTGCCGCATCTCGCGGAGACGTTCCGCCTGGCCGACGCGGCCGGAGTACTGACGTCGCCCGAGCTGGCGGTGGACCGCTTCCGCAAGCTGCTCGTCGTCGGCGGGATCGACGCATGAACCGCTACAGCTTGAACCAGGCAACGACCAAGTACTGGTCACTCGAAGAAGTCGTTGCCGCCAGCGCCGAAGCCGGCCTGTCCTGGATCGGCCTGTGGCGCGAACCGATCCAGGAGTACGGCGTCGAGCGGTCGGCGAAGCTGGTCGCGGATGCCGGGCTGCGGGTCTCCTCGTTGTGCAGAAGCGGATTCTTCACCTCCACCGACCCCGCCGAGCGGCAGGCCAAGATCAAGGACAACCGCCGCGCGATCGACGAGGCCGCCACAATCGGCACGAACGTCCTCGTGCTCGTGAGCGGCGGACTACCTGCAGGCTCGCGGGACCTCGACGGCGCCCGCGGGATGGTGCGCGACGGCCTGGCCGAGCTGGCGCCGTACGCGGGGGAGCGGGGAGTTCGCCTGGCTGTCGAGCCGCTGCATCCGATCTTCTGCTCCGACCGCTGCGTCGTGTCGTCACTCGGCGGGGCCCTCGACCTGGCCGAGCAGTTCCCGTCGTCACAGGTCGGCGTGATCGTGGACGCCTACCACCTGTGGTGGGACGCCGACGTCTACCGGCAGATCGAGCGGGCCGGTGACCGGATCTGCTCCTACCAGGTGAGCGACTGGGTCGTCCCGCTGCCGGCCGACACCCTGCTGGGTCGCGGCATGATGGGCGACGGGTCGATCGAGCTGCGCCGGCTGCGCGAGGCGTGCGACGCGGCCGGGTACGACGGGCCGGTCGAGGTGGAGATCTTCAACCAGGACCTGTGGGACGCCCCGGGTCAGGAGGTCTTCGACCTGGCGCTGGCGAGGTACCGCGAACACGTTGCCTGACGCACATACCTCCGACGCGAAGGAGCGCCCATGAGCGACCGGACCATTCCCGCCGACGGCATCGGCATGCACCTCTACACGATGCGCGAGCCGCTGGCCGAGGACTATCCGGGCACGCTGAAGCGGCTGGCCGAGATCGGCTACCGGACGGTCGGGGTGAGCGGCCGGTTCGGGCACTCCGCCGAGAAGATCCGCGCCTTCGCCGACGACGCCGGGCTGAAGATCGTGCTCGAGCACGTCGGGTACAACCGGCTGACGGACGACTGGGAAGGTGCGCTGGCCGATGTGCGCACGCTGGGTGGCCAGTGGATCGTCGTCCCTTCGCTGCCGACCGAGTTGCGCACTCCCGAGGGATTCCGGGAGGCCGCTGCCGCGTTCACCGTGGCCGGGCGGGCGGCACGAGAGCAAGGGCTGAAACTGCTCTTCCACAACCACGGGCACGACTTCGACGAGGTCGACGGCCAGGTGCTGTTCGACATCCTGCTCGACGAGGTCGAGCCCGATTTGCTCGGCTTCGAACTCGACCTGTACTGGGTGGTGAACGGCGGCAAGGACCCGATCGCGTACTTCGAGTCGCACCCCGGCCGCTTCCCCGCGCTGCACGTCAAGGACCTGGCCACGGACGGGTCGTTCGCGGACGTCGGAGCGGGCCGGCTCGACTTCCCGGCGATCTTCGCGCAGGCCGAGAGCGGCGGAGTACAGCAGTGGCTGGTCGAGCACGACGCTCCCACCGACCCGTGGGATTCGGCGCTGACGAGCTACCGGTCGCTCGCGGAAATGCGGTACTGAGCGGCCTGAGGGACTACTCTCGTCACTGACTGGATTCGGCCGACTACCGTCCGGCGTACTACGCTGTCGGCCCGGCGTGTCGGAGCGCATCCTCCGGCTGGGCCGATCTGTCACTCTGTAAGGGGCCCTAACCACGGCGGGGTCTCGTGAGGCCGCCGATGCCGTGACGTCGGAGAGACACGCGTGCAGAACGAGCCCACTGTGCGGATGACGGCAGTTCGCCGTCTCTACGAGGTGAGCGCCCGGATGGGCGCCGGGCGGAGCCTGGCCGAAACCCTGCAGGCGGTGGTCGACGGAGTGGTGGACGGCCTTGGTTTCGGCATCGCCGTGCTGAACCTGCGTCAGCCCGACGGCAAGTTCGAGGTGATCGCGGTCTCGGGCTCCCCCGAGGCCAAGGAGGCGCTGCTCGGCACGATCAGCGCCGCGGACATCTTCGACGCCGAGTTCGCGATCGCCGACAACTGGGGTGGGCTGCGGTTCGTGCCGCACGAACGGCTGCCCGAGGGTGAGGTGGTCGGCTGGGTGCCGGACGTACCGGTCTCCGAGGACCCGGCCGCCTGGCATCCGCTGGACGCGCTGTTCGCGCCGCTGCACTCGCCGGAGGGTGAACTGGTCGGCATGCTCTCGGTCGACCTGCCCGAGGACCAGCGGCGTCCCGGTTACATCCACCGAGAGTTGCTGGAGATCTTCGCGACACAGGCCGGACTGGCGATCGACAAAGCCCGGCTGACCGATCAACTGCTGGCCGAGAAGGCGCGGCTGGAGGCCAGCGAGACGACCTTCCGGCTGGTCTTCGAGGGCGCCGGCAACGGGATGGCGACGATCGCCTTCGACGGCCCGGAGGCCGGCCGCATCCTGCGCGTCAACGACGCCTTCTGCCACATCACCGGCTACACGTCGGCGCAACTGGTCGGGACGACCTTCGTCGACTACCTGCGGGACGAGAACTCGGGCCAGACCCAGCGCGAGATCGAGCACCTCACCACCGGGACCGGCCCGTACCGGTTCGAGCGGACCTTCCGGCGGACCGACGGCCACGACATCTGGCTCGGCGGTACGGCCGCGGTCGTTGACCAGGGCAAGGACCAGCCGCGGATCATCCTGATCCAGATCGACGACGTGACCGCCCGCAAGGACGAGGAACGCGAACTGCGCCACCACGCGGCGCACGATCCGCTCACTGGCCTGCCGAACCGGCGACTGCTGCAGCACCGCTTCAGCTCCGCCCTGCAACGGTCACGGCAGAGCGGGCGGCGCGGAGTACTGCTGTTCTGCGATCTGAACCACTTCAAGCAGGTGAACGACAAGTACGGTCACGAGGCCGGCGACAAGGCGCTGCGTGAGATCGCCGACCGGCTGCTGACCGAGGTCCGGCACGGTGACACCGTGGCCCGGCTGGGCGGCGACGAGTTCGCCATCCTGGCCGAGGACATCGACGGCGACGACCTGGACATGCTGATGCGCCGGATCGACGAGGCCATCAGCCGCCCGCTGGAAGACATCGACGTCGCCGTCACCGCCAGCAT
This sequence comes from Kribbella sancticallisti, assembly GCF_039530625.1. Lineage (NCBI taxonomy): Bacteria > Bacillati > Actinomycetota > Actinomycetes > Propionibacteriales > Kribbellaceae > Kribbella > Kribbella sancticallisti. The sequence goes on from NZ_BAAAOS010000053.1 coordinate 84,250, forward strand.
CGGCACCGCCGTCGTCAGCCCCTACGCCTCGAACCTCGACGAACTCCTCCGCACCGCCGACAACGCCATGTACGAGGCGAAACGCGGCCACCGCGCCCGGCAGTAGTCACTTCCGCCGACGTTGGCGGCGCGGGTTGTTGGGGGTGGGGACCGGCTTGGGGTGGCGTTCTTCGTCCCAGGTCTGCAGTTGCAGGATGCAGAACTGGTTGTAGCGCTCGACCGACGCCAGTTGGCCGATGCCGTAGAACGCGAAGATCGGCGTCCAGCGGCCCTTGCCGGCCTCGGTCGTCCACCGGACCGCCGGGAAGTTCGTGATCCGGACGATCTGGCTCCTGGGAATCCGCCGGCTCAGCAGGATGCCGCGGACCTCGATCCCGTCCGGGCCGTACCGAACGCCCATCCGCTGACTCCGCACCGCCAGCAGCACCCCCAGCGCGAGCGCCAGCCCGGAGATCGCCAGCGGCACCGGCTCGAACCCCTGCGTGTCGATCAGATAGCCGATCACGATCCCGGCCAAGGCCAGCCAGAGCACGGTCTGGGCTATGCGACTGATCAACTGCGGTTTGAGGTCCACCGCTGAATCATCCCTGATGACCCATGACAGAGTTGAGGGGTGGAGGAGAAGCTGGCGGGTGGGTTCGTGAACACGGTCGTCCGGAAGGGCGACACCGTACTGCGAACGCCCGGCGACCGAGCCGAGTTCGTCCACGATCTGCTGGGCTTGCTCGCCGACTGGCCGGGCGCCCCGCGGTACCTCGGGATGGACGGCGACCGCGAGATCCTCAGCTTCCTCGACGGCTACGTGGCGTGGGAAGAACCACGCAAGCCCGCGGTCCACTCGCCCGGCTGCCTGCGCTCCGTCGGCCGCCTGGTCCGCGAGTTCCACGACCTGACCGCCGGTACATCCCTGGCCGGCGACGAGGAAGTCGTCTGCCACAACGACCTCTCCCCGAAAAACACCGTGTACTCCGCCGACGGCACCCGCGCGACCGCCTTCATCGACTGGGACATCGCCGCCCCCGGCCCTCGCATCCACGACTTGGCCTTCATCTGCTGGCAATACGCCGAACCCGGCACCCCGCAGTACGTCGCCTCTCAGTGGCGCGCGCTCCTGGACGGCTATGGCCCAGCCGACACCCAGGGTCTGGTCGACACGATTTTGTGGTGGCAGACCCGCACCTGGCAGGGCATCGAGTCCGCCGCCTCCATTGGCGATTCGGCGATGACCCGCCTGGTCGACCTCGGCGTACCGGCTCAGATCCGTGAGTCGACCGCCTGGATCACCACCCACTCCGCAGTACTAGCTGCCGAGCTTGGTGAGGGCGGTGTCGGTTAGGCGGTAGGTGGTCCATTCGTCTTGGGGGGTGGCGCCGACGGACTTGTAGAAGTCGATGGCGGGAGTGTTCCAGTCGAGGACGGACCACTCGAGGCGTTCGTAGTTGTTGCGGACGCATTCCTGGGCGAGGGCGGTGAGGAGCGCCTTGCCGAGGCCGGAGCCGCGTTGGTCGGGGTGGACGAAGAGGTCTTCGAGGTAGATGCCGTGGACGCCGCGCCAGGTGGAGAAGTTGAGGAACCACAGGGCGCAGCCGACCACCTCGCCGTCGATTTCCGCGACGTGGCAGAACACGGCGGGCGTCGTACCGAACAGGGCGGTGTCCAGTTGGTCGGCCGTCAGCCGGCACTCCTGCGGCGCGCGCTCGTACTCGGCCAGGCCGTAGACCAGGTCGACGATCGCCTTTACGTCGTCCGGCCGGGCCCGTCGAATCCGCTCGTCAGTCAGCATGCGTCCCATCCTGCCCCGGGGATTCACCGGTGACGAACTCTGGTAATTCCACCGATCGTTACTGTTAACTTATCGCACAGGATCGTTAATCTCCGGGACCAGTCACGGCCGTCCCTTGGACACCTGACGACTGAAGGCTGGCAGCGCTTCTCACTCGACCCGCCTGTCGCAGGAGGAACCCTGATGTCTGTCTCCCGTCGTCGTTTCATCGGTTTCGGAGGCGCGGGCACAGCCGCCGTGCTGCTCGGCACCGGCAGTTGGGACGCCTCGACCACCTACGCCGCGCCGTCCGGCAGCGGCAACCCGTTCACGCTCGGCGTCGCCTCGGGCGACCCGCGGTACGACAGCGTCGTCCTGTGGACCCGCCTCGCCACCGACCCGTACGCCGTCGACGGGCGCGGAGGGATGCCGGACAAGCCGATCCGGGTCGAGTACGAGGTCGCCCGGGACGAGCACTTCCGGCACATCGTGCGCCGCTCCAGCGTGGTCGCGACGCCCGAACTCGGCCACTCCATCCACCCCGAGATCGGCGGGCTGGCGCCGAATCACGAGTACTACTACCGCTTCCGCACCGGCGGCGAGATCTCCCGCACCGGCCGAACCCGTACGACGCCGCACCCGCTCGCCTCGCCCCGCGAACTCCGGTTCGCGTTCGCCTCGTGCAACGCGTGGCAGGACGGGTACTTCACGGCGTACGACCACATGGCGGCAGAGGACCTCGACCTGGTCGTGCACCTGGGCGACTACCTCTATGAATCCGGCGTCAGGACCAACAGGCGGGGCGTGGTGACGGATCCTCGCTTCCACACCGAGACGTTCGACCTGGCCCGCTACCGGCTGCAGTACTCGCTCTACAAGTCGGAACTGCCACTGCAGGAGGCGCACGCTCAGCACCCGTGGATCCACACGTTCGACGACCACGAGGTGGAGAACAACTGGGCCGGCGATCTCTCCCAGGCGGACACCGAGCCGGACCAGGACCCGGTGGTGTTCCGGGCTCGGCGGGCGCAGGCGTTCCAGGCGATGTACGAGAACCTGCCGCTGCGGCATGAGCAGATGCCGTCGGGTCCGGACGGGCGGTTCCACCGGCGGATCCCCTACGGGCGGCTGGCCGACTTCACCATCCTCGACACCCGGCAGTACCGGTCGGACCAGCCTTGTGGTGACGGGGCTTCGTCGACCTGCGACGACCGGTTCGACCCCGACAACACGATGCTCGGCGGCAAGCAGCGCCAGTGGCTGCTCGACGGCTTCCGTACGTCGCGCGCCCGCTGGCAGGTGCTCGGCAACCAGGCCCCGATGGGGCAGACCGACTGGACCCCCGGGCCGGAGACGCACGTCTGGCTGGACCCGTGGGACGGATATGTCGCCGAGCGCAACAAGGTGCTGGCGGCCGCGCAGGACAGCGGCGTCCGCAACCTGGTGGTGATCACCGGAGACCGGCACCAGAACTACGCCCTGGAACTCAAGCGCGACTTCGCGAACCCCGATTCCCGCACGGTCGGCACCGAGTTCGTCGGCACCTCCATCACCAGCGGCGGCGACGGCTCCGACACCACTCCCCAGGGCGAGCAGTTCCTGGCCGCGAATCCGCACCTGAAATTCTTCAACTCCCAACGCGGCTACGTCCGAGTCACCGTCGACAACCACCGCTGGCGCTCGGACTTCCGCGTCCTCCCCTACGTCACCAAGCCCGACGCCTCCATCACCACCCGAGCCACCTACGTCGTGGAAGACCGCAACCCCCACGTCCACGTCGCCTGAACCTCTGCTCGTCGATCGGCGCGACGCGACCGGGATTCAGGAGGGAACGGTGCTCACCGACTGACCCTCGGCAGGATTCAGCACCTGAGGTGCTGGCTCTCAGAGATTTTTACTGTTGGAAAACTGGATAGTGGCGGGGGAGGTTGGGGGCATGGCTTCCAACTCCTCCACCACCCGCAGGATCGGCGATGTCGCGGTCAGCGCGATCGGGCTCGGCGGCATGCCGATGTCGATCGAGGGCCGGCCCGACGAGGCGCGGTCGATCGCGACGATCCACGCCGCGCTCGACGCCGGCATCACGCTGATCGACACCGCCGACGCCTACCACCTGGACTCCTCCGACATCGGCCACAACGAGACGCTGATCGCGAAGGCGCTCAACTCGTACGGCGGGGACACGTCCGGGGTACTCGTCGCGACCAAGGGCGGGCACCTCCGTCCCGGTGGTGGCGCCTGGACTCTCGACGGTTCACCCAAGCACCTGAAGCAGGCCGCCGAGGACTCGCTCAAGCGGCTCGGGGTGGACGCGATCGGGCTCTACCAGTTCCACCGCCCGGACCCGAAGACGCCGTACGAGGAGTCGATCGGCGCGATCCGCGACCTGCTCGACGCGGGCAAGATCCGGCTGGCCGGTATCTCCAACGCGAACCCGGACCAGATCCGCCAGGCCAACGACATCCTCGGCGGCCGGCTGGTCTCGGTCCAGAACCAGTTCTCGCCCAAGTTCCGCTCCAGCGAACCCGAGCTCGAGCTGTGCGACGAACTCGGCATCGCCTTCCTGCCGTGGTCCCCGCTCGGCGGCATCTCCAACGCCGGCGACCTCGGCACGAAGCACCCCGCCTTCCACACCCTGTCCGCGGAACTCGGTGTCAGCCCGCAGAAGCTGACGCTCGCCTGGATGCTCGCCAAGTCCCCTGTCGTCATCCCGATCCCAGGCTCCAGCCGCCCGGAAACGATCCGCGACTCCTACTCCGCGATCGACCTCACCCTCACCCCGGAGCAGGTCGCGGCCCTCGACGCCGCCTGATCCGCATCCCTGCGTAGTACGGGCGGAATAACGCCCGTACTGCGGAGCGTTGGGGCTGGCGTTGCCAGTACTGCCGAGACGGAGGTCCCACGACCGGGGTGGTGGGGCAGGGAAGGAATTCAGATGGAAGACATGCGCGCGTTGAGCTACGGCCTCGGCCAGCAGTACTTCGAGGAACGGAACTACCGCGACGCGATCCGAGCCCTGCTCCCGATCGTCGAGGAGACCCCCGGGGACGTCGGTACCAGGCTTCTCCTGGCCCGTGCCTACTTCCACTCCGCCCTCCTCAAGCCGGCCGAGGAGCACCTGGTCGAGATCCTCGACCGCGAGCCCACGGAGTCCTACGCCCACCTCCTGATGGCCCGCACCCTCGAACGCCAGTCCCGCCGCGACGAGGCCACCAAGCACCGCCGAATCGCCGCCGCCCTGACCGGCGACGATTCCCTCCTGGCCTCCCACGGCGTCCGCTCTCAGTCCTGACTGAGCGCCCCCAGCACCCCCGCTGACGTGGTTGTCCACAGCCGGTCAGCTCGCTGACTGCGCCGCAGACCCTTCAAACGGTAGGGTCTGCGGCGGTGTCGCTCCGTCACGCTCCGGTGGCACTGTGCACCCGACCCCGGGTCACTGCAACAGCTGACCAGCCGAGATTGCGGAGGACCAGTTGGGGATCTGTGCCCGCTGCGGGAACCAGCGAGACCCGGCCAGCAGAAGTTGTCCGCACTGTGAAGCGGGCGCAACTCAGGCGGTGAGCATCCGGTCGGTGCCGACCGGATTCCAGGAGGCTCCCGGTCCGCCGACGACGCCCTCCTGGCCGACGGCGAGCACCCTGCCACCTGGGTCTGTGGACGAGGCTGCCGACGCCGACGCGGACGCCGCTGCCGGTCGGCTGCGGCGGCTCAAGGCGGGCATGCGACGGGCCTTCACCAGGCCACCCGGCTACCGGAACGTCTTCGTCTGGTTCGTGACCGGCATGCTGCGGAACAAGCGCGGCCTGGTCGGCGCACTGATCGCCACCTGGTTCAACCTCCCCATCGCCGTGCTCCTCGGCGGTCTGGGCTTGGTGATCGGCGCCATTGCCGGGTATGTCGGAGGCGCGCTCGGCGGCAACAACACCGCGGATTCCTGGCTGAGCGACATCCCGGTGCTGAGCAGCATGCTCAACAGCGCGATGCTGCAGGGCGGCGGGATCCTCGGTCTGCTGGCAGGAGCCGCGGTCGGCGCGCTCGGAGGATTCCTCTTCGGCCTGCTGGTCCCCTGGCTCGCGGTCGCGGCGATCAGCCCGTTCGACGGCATCGGCCGCTTCCTGGCCCAGCTTCTCGTAGCACTCCTGTGCGGGCTGCTCTACACCATCTACGGAGTGATGGCCGAGGGATGGCTCCTCCGGGTGCAAGGAGCGCGGAGGCCGAGCCGGCGGGAGCAGGCACTGATCGATCCCATCATCAAGGACTGTGCGAAGCGGATGGGCCTGTCCTCCGTGCCGCCGTTGCTGATCGACGACGACCGGGCGCCGAACGCCTTCGCGGCCACTCGCCACATCGCCGTGAACCGAGGATTCCTCGACGAGTTCGACTACGACCCCGAGCCGCTGGCCGGAGTCATCTGCCACGAGCTGACGCACTGGCGTAACGCGGACACGATCTCCAATCTCTTCATCCGCGGCGTGGCGCTCCCGCTCTACCTCTCCTACAACGTGTGCACCTGGCTCCTCCAGATCACGCGCGGAACCGCGCAGTTCATCGTCATGCTGACGACGTGGCCGATCCTGGTCTGCATCAGGTACTTCGTGATGCCGCTGCAGGCGGCCGGCAGCCAGGCGGCGGAGTACCAGGCCGATCAGGGCGCCGTGTACGCCGGGCATCGGCAAGGCATCCGGCAGGTCCTGACCAGGTTCCGGGACAGCTTCGACGGTGCACGGAACGGCTGGGACCTGTCCATCCTCGCCTCGCACCCGCCCAACGAGCTGCGGCTGGAGGCGATCGAGGAGTCCGGCGTCGACTACCCGCTGCCGGACGCCGACGGACCCGCGACACCCATGCCGGTGATCATCACCAGCTCGCTGGTCCGGGACTGAGGCCCGATGAACGCTCAGTGGCCGACGATCCCACCGTTCGGCATCGAGCCGCGCCGGCAGGTGTTCCTCGGTTGGGACGCCAGGGGTGGATACAAGCGGTGCTGGAGCGCTCCTGAGGACTCGGTCGGCATCATCGGTCCACCGCGCTATGGCAAGACCTCCGGGCTGATCATCCCGTCGGTGCTCTGGTGGGAGGGACCGCTCGTCTGTACTTCGACCCGTGGCGACATCCTCGCCTTCACCGGGAATCGCCGCCGCGCCCTCGCAGCGCAGTACGGGGGGTCGGTGAAGGTCTACGACCCGTTCGGCAGCGAGTATCCCGAGCTGTCGATGCGGTGGTCGCCGCTGGCGGACTGCGAGAACCCGTCGGTCTGTTACCGGCGGGTGGCGGCGATGACCGCGGTTGCGGGGCAGGGGGTGCAGGACGGTGACCACTGGCGTGGTGGCGCGGCCGCGATCCTGCGCGCCTACTTCCATGCCGCCGCGCTCGAGGGGCTGTCCCTGTCCGTCGTACGGCGCTGGCTGACGAGTCAGGAGGTTCGCGACCCCACGGCGATCCTGCGGCTCTCGTCGAGCCCCGGCGCGATGTGGGCCGACGACCTCGACGCGGTCAAGCTGCTCGGCGATCGGGAGCGCGGCAGCTTCTACTCGGTCGCGCGCAACACCTTGGAGGCAACCTCCGAACCGACCGTACTGGCCTCGTGCGCGGCCAACGATCTCGACATCGACGAGTTCCTGGCCAGCCGGTCCTCGTTGTTCATCATCGGCCCGTCGCATCAGCAGCAGGCGATCGCGCCGTTGATGGCCGGTCTGGTCGACAGCATCGCGCAGCGCGCCTCGGAACTCGCTGCCGCGCAAGGTGGTCGGCTGGACCCGCCGTTGCTGCTGGCCCTGGACGAGATCGCCAACATCGCCCCACTGCAAAGCCTTCCGTCGCTGGTCAGTGAGGGCGGCGGCCGCGGCATCGTCACCATGTGGGCCACCCAAAGCCTCGCCCAACTGCGCAACCGGTACGGCGTAGAGCAGCAGGCGGCGATCCTCGCGGCAACCACGGCCAAGCTGATCTTCGGCGGCTTGTCGAACGGCGAGGACCTGCACAACATCTCTTCCTGGGCAGGCGAGGAGAGGCAGACCGCCACCAGCATGCAAGTCGCGCCGAACACGGGCATGGCGACCGGCCAGGTCGGAGTCGGCGGAGCACTGGGCGGCCAGAACCACACCGTGAGCAACATCTTCCGGCCCGCCCTCCCGGTCAGCGCAATCCAGATGCTCCCGCCCTTCCACGCCTGGCTCTTCTGGCGTAGCGAACCCCACTTCCAAGTAGAAGCCAGACCCGCCGGCGCGATCCAAGAATTCGCCCAGCTGCGGGGATTCACGCCATGAGCTATCAGCACAAGTACCTGGCGAGAGTCCGGCCAGGGGGTACGTTCCGACGCCGGCGATGCCCCGAAATGATCGCCATCGACCGCGAAGCCGCCGAGCAACTGATCCGTGAAACCCGCGGCATCACCGGGACAACCGACCTGTGAACTCTGAAGTGAAGGCCAAGACCCGCAACCAGCTGGAGGGATTCACGAGATGACCGCCGATGACTACGAGTACTTCGCCGAGGTCTGGGGCGAGGAGACGGTGGATCGCCCCGGTGGGCTGTGGCGGCGTCGTGGTGGCGATACGGAGTACCTGTCGCTGATCGATTGGGCGTGGCACCCCGCCGCCGGCATCGACCTGCCGCACCCCGATCTCCTCGTACCGATCGACCACGATCAGGTGCGGACGCTGCTCGGCGACCACCAGCGATTCGCCAAATACTGGGTACTGCGCGAAGCCTCGGAGTCGCCGGAGCCCGAGATCCGGGTGTACAGGCAACTCCCCAGCCCCGAGCGCCTGGTCGAGGAGGTATTCGGCCGGGGCAATACCTGGATCCCCACCAACGCCATCAGAGACTTCCGCACCGGCGGCCCGCACGAGGTCCCCGACCTGGAGCCAATCGACCCGACAACCGCCGAACGCCTGATCCGGGAAACCCGCGACATCTCCGGAGCCACTGAGCTTTGAGTCCACAAGCACAGCCCTGGCGAGGCAAGGGCCACGAATCCGGACTGGAGCTCACCGCCGAGCAGAACGAGGCTGTCGGCGTGGCCCATGAGCGCGCTGTGCGAAGACGGCGCGAACTGGACGACGCGATGGAACAGACCAGGGCGAGCGCCGCCGAATACGGCAGCGAGCTGCGAGGACTGAAGTACTCGCTCAAGGACATCGAGTCGTTTCGTAGCAAGGTCGCCCGCCGAGAGGCCGACAGGACGGCGGAGGAGAGCGCGAACGCCACCGCCGACCTCAACCGCTACACCCTCACGTTTCCCCACGAGCAGTACACGGACGGGGTTCTCAGCAGCTACGAAAGTTTGCGGGAGCAAGGCTTCGTCCTGATCAAGGACCGAAACAGCTGGACCCAACCGGACTACCGGGGCATCAACACAACGTGGGCGGTCGCCGGACCCGACGGAAAAGCGCTGCACAAGTTCGAAGTCCAGTTCCACACCCCGGAGAGCTTCAGCGTCAAAGACGGCCCCAACCATCTGCTGTACGAGTTGCAACGCGCGGACGACCCGGCCAATCCGCGACTGACGCGGAGGGAGGCAATCCGCCATCTTCAAGCTGAGCGTTATGGGGAGATGAAGCCCCCGCCAGGTCATGAGCGGATCTGTCAGCCCGCCGTCGCGCTACCGCTCCGCCCGGTGACCGAGGTCGCCAAGGAGGAGGTACGAGCCGAAGAGCGTGAACTCGCGGAACGCAAAGCCACCGAGAAGGTGCGAGCCAAGCAGGAACAAGAGGCGACGGGCACGCCGACTACGGATCACAACACCGTCGGCCCTGCGCCACCGGAGCTGTTCTCGCGGGGCGGGAGTCGGACCAACCGCGATGTTCTCGACAACGGTGGCGGGGTGCCGCTGACGGCGGAGGCCGTTGACGAGGCGGCTGAGGCCGGCGGCGTGGACCTCACCGGCGTCGAGATCTTCATCATCCGGGAACCCGACGAGATCAGGTATCTCGACAGCGAGAGCGCCTGCGCCTACACACCCGCAGAGCTCGGCGGGGATCAGATTCGACTCGGTCCGGCGAGTTTCGCCGACCGGGAGATGCTGGTGGCGACCCTTGCGCATGAGAAGACCCATGTCGATCAACTCCGGGCCGGCGCCGGCGACGACCTGGGCTCGGAGACCATCAAGAATCTCGAAGAAGAGGCGTCTGCGAGCGAAGCTCCCGCGCTGGAAAGACTGAGGGAATATGACCGCGATCAGGTTCAGCGTGGAGACAACGTTCGATCTCCCGAACAGGGACGGGATCCTGGTTCCGGGCCAGTTGCTGACAGGCGAGATCCGGGGCGGGACGACACTGCTGACGGAGGACACCAACCAGCCGGTCCGGGTCCTGGGAGTGGAGTTCCTGACGCCGGCACAGGTGGGCACGAACAGGTTGACCCTGCGGATCGACCGGAAGGACGCGACGGCGATCAAGCCGGGAACGACGCTGATCAGCCCGTCCTGACCAACCTCGAGGCCGAACAGGACCCGGAACCCGAGCCGGAAGCCGAGCGCGAGGAAGACCCGGATCCCGAGCTAGATCCCGAACCCGAGATCGAGCAGGAGCCCGAGGTCGAGCAGGAGCCCGAGGTTGACGAGGAGCCCGAGGTTGACGGGGAGCCCGAGGTTGAGGGCGACAGTGCGGCCGAGCCGGAGACGGAACCCGACGTCGAGCGCCAGGGTGAGGCCGAGGTCGAGCAGGAACCGACGCCTGAACCCCAGGCAGACCCGGAAGTGGATCCCGAACAGGAGCAGGACCCCGGACCTGAGGGCGAGGAGGCGCCCGAACAGGAACCGGAGGTAGACGCCGAGGTCGAAGAAGAGCCGGCGCCGGAGGCCGACCCTGAGACCGATCCAGAGGTCGAAGACGAGCCCGACCCGGAACTGGAGCCCGATACCGATCCGGAAGTCGAAGACGATCCTGCCCCTGAGCCGGAGCCCGAACCCGAACCCGAACCCGAGCCCGAACCCGAACCCGAACCCGAGCCCGAACCCGAGCCGGAGCCCGAACCCGAACCCGAACCCGAACCCGAACCTGAGGGCGAGGAGGCGGACGCTGAGGCGGTGTCCGGGTCGGAGGCTGGTGGTGGGTATGGGGAGCAGGCTCAGGCCGATGATGAGCGGGTTTCGGAGTCCATGGGGGCTGAGCAGGGTGGCGGCGGCTATGAGGACGACTCGTATGACAGTTCGGCTAGTGCCGGCACGGAGAGGGAGTGACGGATGGCCTCGAAACCGCCGTGGGTCTGGGATGAGCTGACCGAGGAGGTGCGGGAGCAGTCCTGGCAGCGGCTCGCGGAGTGGGTTGGCTGGTTGGAGGACGCCTACTCGCCATGGGTGATGTTGCCGCCATGTTGGCCGGTGCACGAAGGGCTCAGGACCGAGTTGACGATGTTCTGGTACTGGCATCGCTGGCTGACCACCGCGGCCGTCAATCCGATCGACGGTGTGCGTTGGCACAACGATCTGCGGCGGTCCGCGCTTGCCTGGCGCGAGTTGGCGAACTGCAGGCACGAGCCGCCCGTGGCGCACCACAGCCAGATCCTGGCGGCCCGCCGATCCAAGCACCAGGAGTACCTCTCCGAAGCCCAACGAGCCGGCGTACTGCGACGGCCCGAACCAGAGGAAGCATGACGGTGGAGACAAAGCAGCCGGACCGACCCGTCAGCCCGTTCGTCGAGCCGTGGCAGCCGACCCAGCGGGCGGTGATCATCACCGTCGTGGCCGTGACGCTCGTCATCCTGTTGAGCGCCATGACCTTCGTGGTCCAACGGATCTGGTACACCCCGGAGTCCCCGGTCGACGGCTACTTCCGCGCTCTGGCCGACCGCGACGCCGACAAGGCCTCGTCCTATCTGACCGGCGACGACTCGTCCGCCACGGCCGCCATCCTGACGTCGGAGCAGTACGTCGCGCCGACCGACCTGAAGGTGCAGGGCATCGAGGACGACAGCGACGACGGCAAGCGCCGTACCGCGAAGGTCAGCTACGCCATCGGCGACACCAAGAAGACCGGCGAGGTCTCCCTGCGCCGCAGCGAGGAGTTGTCGTTCGGCCTGTTCCGCGGCTGGAGCATCTCGGAGAGTCGCCCGTCGCTCGAGATCACCACGTCGGCGCCGATCGCCGTCCAGGTCAACGGCGCAACGCTGGAGGCCGATCCGGAGCAGTCGCTGCGGGCGACGGTGTTCCCGGGGCGCTACGTCGTCGACGTCGCGGACAACCCGCTGCTGGAGACCGATCCGGTCACCGTCGACGTCGGCTTCGACGACGCCGAGGCGAACCTGGTCACGCGGATCAAGGAGACGGCCCAGGCGGAGGTGGACAAGCAGATCAAGGAGTACCTGAAGGGCTGCCTGGTCGAGGCCACGAAACCGGAGCACAACTGCCCGTTCTCCATGGGCTACAGCGACATCACCCGCCCGGTCTGGCGGATCGACAAGTACCCCACCATCGAACTGAAGCTGGGCTCCAGGGGCCAGATCGTCGCGGAGTCGACCGCCGACGGCCAGGCCACCCTGACCGGCAAGGGGTACGGCGGCACCCCGTACGCCGACAGCACGCCCTTCGACCTCAGCGGCGGGGTCACCGTCGAGCAGGGCAAGGTCGTCTTCCTGCCCGACTAGGGAATCACGGTTTGGTCGAGGTGAGGGCGGTCGTGTAGATCGTCTTCATCTTCGGCCAGGTCGTCACCAGCGCCGAGGCGTACAGGACGTAGTCGACGCCACCAGATCGCCAGTAGACCGAGTTGACGTGTTTGCGGCCGCCTTCGGCGTCGAACTCGAACTCCCAGGTGACGGACTCGTGCCCGCGCCACTTGCCGGGCGTGAGCGCGACCCGCTGGTAGCTGGGGTACCTCGTGATGAACTCCGCCTCGCCGTCCTTCTGGACGTCGAACAGCGGCCGCGACGGGGACGGAGATCCGCCGTACCGCAGGAAACTGGTCGGCTCGGCCGGATCGGTGGCCTGCGTGCTGGTCTGGCCTTCCCGGGGCTTCGCCTGCCAGCCGACGGGGATCAAGGTGGTGACTCCCGCCGGCCCGGAGACTGCCTGGAAGCCCGCCGGTACGCCGGGTTCACCGGCCGGGGGCGTCGAGGTCGCGGGCGCGGAGGTGGCAGGGGTGGAGGTCGTGGGCGTGGTCGGCTCCGACGGGTCGGTCGGAGTAGTGACCGACGCCGACCCTGGTACGCCGGTACTGCTCGGCGCCGGGGTGGATCCCGACTCGGCCGCGTTCGCCTCGCCACCGCCGCCGGAACGCACGACCAGCAACGTGGTGCCGACGATGGCACAGGCCGTCAGGTTGGCGGCGAGCACGATCACGGCCAACTTCCTGGAACTAACCCCAGTACGCGATTGACTCAGCGCTCCCCAGTAGACGTCGTCAACGGCTCGAATCGCCCGGACCGCTAGGCTACCCGGAGCATTCGCAAGCGCACTGTAGGCGACGGCAGGTTGGCCCACAAGGCAGGACTTGAATTGGTTGAGCAACCGGACGAGGAAGCGGCCGCGGCGGTCGAGCGGCTGCAGCAGGAACTGCTCACGAGGCCGGAGGACAACGACCTCCGGACGCAACTGGCGTGGGCGATCAGGCGGCTGACGGAGGAGTCTCTCGCCGTCACCGTCTACGAGGTGCGCGTCATCGCCAGCGACCGGCAGCGTCGGATGGCCCGGGAGGCCTCCGCCCGGATCCTCGAGCTCGCTCCCTGGGACGGCGACCTACGTGCCTTCGCCACCAACCTCTCCGACGAGGTCGAGCGGGGTGGCCGATGGACGTGGGAGAGCAAGGCGCTGGCGCAGACGCTGGCCGCCTGCGTGGCCGTGATCGGCCTGGCGCTGGTGGTCGCGGGTGGGCTCGTCGGCAGCATCCCGCTGATCGTCACGGCGGCACTACTGAGCAGCGCCGGCCTCGCCTGCGTCGTCCTCGGATTCCGCAGAGAGGCCTGGCGCATCACCGCTCGAGAGGCTGAGCCGCTGCTCGAACGCGCCGGGATCTGAGGTCAGCGGCGGGCTCGTTGGGCGGTGTACAGGTCGGCGACAGCTGGCCGTTCGCCTAGTTGGAACGTGCCGTTCTCCAGGTCGCCGGCGAAGTCTCGGGGGAGGCCGCTGGAGTTGGCGGTGAGGCCTTGGAGGCCGACGGTGATGCTTCGCGGGGCGACGTCGGCCAACTGGATGGCGTAGGGAGCGCCGCTGGTGATGCGGATGTTCCAGTGGGCGATGCGGGCGCCGAACAGAGGACCGGAGGCTGCTGAGCCGCCGACTCGGCCGTTGTTCGCCAAGGTGATGTCGGTGCGGGCGTTCTCGAACGGCATCGCGCGGTGGGTGTCGAAGGTGCCTTCGGCCATCGTGCCGCGGCGCCAGACGTTGCCGGCCGACAGACCTTCCAGATTGAGACCGTGATGGAGTGCGCCGGTCGGCAGCGGCTGCGTGAACGGCTCGATCTCGAAGCCCTCGACCAGGTTGTCATGTGATTGCATTCGGCAAGCAAAACTGTGGTGCGCGGAGCGGCCGCCGACCGCGACGTTGGTCAGGGTGACAGCCTTGGTGGTGGTGAAACCGAAGCCCAGGTCGCAGTTCTCCACCCGGACGTCGTCGGCCCAGCAGTCGTGCACCGCCTGGAAACACAGGCCGTTCGCGCCTGGGTGCCGGTTGTGGATCGTCATCGGCCGCAACTCGTTCCGGATCGTCAGCGACTCCACCCCGACGTCGTGCACGGTCGGCCCGATCTCCCGAAGCCGCGACGGCCAGCTCGGCCGCAGGTCGTAGCGCAGCGGCTGGGCCAACCTCACCAGGCGGTCCCCCAGCACTGCCTCGATCCGCACCGGCCACTGCAACGTGGCGTACTGGATGTACTGGCCGGCAGAACCAGTCGTCAACTGCGGCGCCTTCACGGGCCAGTCGTACTGCGTGGTCCCGGCGACATCCCCAGCCACGTGCCGCAGTACGCCGGCATCTGCGGGGTTGTCCGTTTCCAGTACTACGAGGTCGCCCGCGGCCAGGCGGCTCGTATCCGACACCACCAGCGTGCGCTGACCACGGGAGGCGGCACCCACCTCGGCCAACGTGTCGCCGAGCAGCCAGCCTTCGGAGGCGGCGAAGTCCTCGGCTTCGGACTTGGCCTTCCGTTCGGGTGCGATCACCCAGATCTGGCCGCCGGTCCAGGACCATCGGCTCTGCAGGCTGGGCTGCAGGTTCGGGCGGTACGACTCCTCGAGTGGTCGGGTGAAGTGGAGGACCGTGTCGTCGCGGCCCGATCCCCTGAGTACGACGTTCGACCAGTGGATCCAGATCGGCGAGTCCAGGCGGTAGGTGCCGGGCGGGACGAGGATCGTGCCGCCGCCGTGCGTACCGGCGTACTGGACGGCGGCGTTGAAGGCGGGCGCGGCGTCCGCAGTACTGCCTGGGCGGGCTCCGAAGTCGGTGACGCGCGCGATCACCCGCGGGCGGCGTGGGCGTTCCCCGCCGCGGTAGCCGGCGTGGGAGATGTCTGGGATCAGCGGGTGCGTGCCGGGCGCCTCGGCCCACTGGTTGAGGAGTTCCTCGGAGAGGTCGCGCGGTCTGCGGGAAGCTCCCGCGACACCGGCCGACGCGGTACTGGCCGACGCCGTACTGGCTGACGCGGTATCGGCTGGCGCGGGGCCGGCCGTGGCGGGAAGCGCGGAGGTCAGGCCGGCGACGGGGATGGCGGCGGCTCCGCCGAGTAGCAGGCGGCGGCTGAGTGTCATGGGGCTCCTCGGGGCGGTGAGGGTTTCATGTGGCGGGACCTAGTTTCACTGGACGGACCCGGTCTGACAAGACCTCGTGATGGAATGACTCGGCCCGCTGTGGCGTTCATCCAGACAAATAGTTTAATCTTTGATAGTCACTAAACGAGACCAAGGAGCTGAGATGCAGTTCGGTGTGTTCACCGTCGGCGACGTGACGCAGGATCCGACCACCGGCCGGACCCTGAGCGAGGCCGAGCGGATCAAGGCGATGGTCGCGATCGCGCTCAAGGCCGAAGAGGTCGGCCTCGACGTCTTCGCGCAGGGCGAGCACCACAACCCGCCCTTCGTACCGTCCTCACCGACCACGATGCTGGGCTTCATCGCGGCGCAGACCTCGAAGCTGATCCTGTCCACCTCCACGACGCTGATCACCACGAACGACCCGGTGAAGATCGCCGAGGACTACGCGATCCTGCAGCACCTGGCCGACGGCCGGGTCGACCTGATGATGGGTCGCGGCAACACCGGGCCGGTCTACCCGTGGTTCGGGCAGGACATCCGCAACGGGATCGCCCTGGCGGTCGAGAACTACGCCCTGCTGCGCCGGTTGTGGCGCGAGGACGTGGTCGACTGGGAAGGCAAGTTCCGCACCCCGCTGCAGGGCTTCACCTCGACGCCGCGGCCGCTGGACGACGTACCGCCGTTCGTCTGGCACGGCTCGATCCGCAGCCCCGAGATCGCCGAGCAGGCGGCGTACTACGGCGACGGATTCTTCCACAACAACATCTTCTGGCCGATCTCGCACACCAAGCAGATGATCGACCTGTACCGCCGCCGGTTCGAGCACTACGGCCACGGCTCCGCCGACCAGGCGATCGTCGGACTCGGCGGGCAGGTGTTCATGCGGAAGAACTCGCAGGACGCCGTGAACGAGTTCCGGCCGTACTTCGACAACGCGCCGGTCTACGGGCACGGTCCCTCCCTGGAGGACTTCACCCGGGAGACGCCGTTGACGGTGGGTAGCCCGCAGCAGGTGATCGAGCGGACGCTGTCGTTCCGCGAGCACTTCGGCGACTACCAACGGCAGTTGTTCCTGATGGACCACGCCGGGTTGCCGCTGAAGACGGTGCTGGAGCAGCTGGACATCCTGGGCTCCGAGGTGGTTCCCGTGCTGCGCAAGGAGTTCGACTCGTTGCGGCCGGCCCATGTACCGGAGGCGCCGACGCATGCTTCCCTGAAGGCCGCGGCCGAGCGGGCCCGTGCACTGGAGACCGTGAGCCCCGAGGTCGTGGGCCTGGAAGGGACTGCCCGATGAAGGAACGCACCATCGCCGTGGTGAGCGCGGGACTGACGACACCGTCGTCCACCCGCCTCCTCGCCGACCGCCTCACCGCCGCCGTCCGGGACGACCTGGACGGCCGCGGGATCCCTTACCGGGTGGTGGTTGTGGAGCTACGCGACGTCGCGCACGACCTGACGAACAACCTGCTCACGGGCTTCCCGTCGAAGGAACTCGCCGAGGTGCTGGAGTCCGTCGTACGGGCTGATGCGCTGATCGCGGTGACGCCGACGTTCAGTACGTCGTACAACGGGCTGTTCAAGATGTTCTTCGACGTATTGGACGACCAGGCGCTGGCCGGCAAGCCGGTACTGATCGCAGCTACTGGCGGCACCGAACGCCACTCCCTGGTGCTGGACTACGCCCTCCGCCCGCTCTTCACCTACCTGAAGGCCGTCGTGGTCCCCACCGGCGTCTATGCCGCCTCCTCCGATTGGGGCACTGGCGCGGCGAACCTCCACGCTCGGATCGCCCGTGCCGCCACTCAACTAGTAGACCTCCTAGGCAACGATCAGCCCACGGTCGCCGACCCGTACGCCGACCCCATCCCCTTCGAAAACCTCCTGAACAGCTGATTGTCAGTTGTAGGACAATTTCGACGCCGGCTGGGAGTAGGCCGGCGGGAATCCGGGTACGGGGGCTGGATGGACGTGCGGGATGGCGTGGTGCGGCGGGTGCTTTGGGGGCTGCCGCATGGGGTCGAACGGCGGGTTGGTACCGACGCGGCGCGGCGGGTGGCCCGGGTTGTCGGGTCGCTGGAGGGGCGCAGCGATTCCGGTGTGACGCGGGTTGCCAAGCGGATCTCGCCGCGGCTGGCGGATGAGAACCCCGGGCTCGTGAAGATCTCGCCTGCCTGGGTGAGCCCGGCGGTCGAAGTACGCCGGCAAGG
Organism: Kribbella sancticallisti; assembly: GCF_039530625.1. Taxonomy (NCBI): domain Bacteria; kingdom Bacillati; phylum Actinomycetota; class Actinomycetes; order Propionibacteriales; family Kribbellaceae; genus Kribbella; species Kribbella sancticallisti. Next base: position 101,902 of record NZ_BAAAOS010000053.1, read on the forward strand.
GCTGCGGCTCGAGCTGGATCTGCGGGACAACCTGCAAGCCGTCCTGTACTACGCCGGCCGCTACGAGCCCGCCCTGCAACGCTTCCTGCAGGAAGAGATCCGCCCGGACGACGTCGTGCTGGACGTCGGAGCGAACATCGGGCTGCACACGTTGACCGCCGCGAAGCTGCTGCGGGAGTTCGGCGGCGGCCGGGTGATCGCGTTCGAGCCTGCCGAAGACTGCCTCGACAAGCTGCGAACCGCTGCCGAGCGCAACCATCTCGCCAACCTCATCGAGACCGTCCCCGCAGCGCTGGGCGAGTGGAAGCACCAGGCCGAACTGCGGGCCGACAACCGGTATGACGCGGCGGACGTCGGGGTCCGGTCCCTGTACGGCGACGGCCTGGTCGTTCAGCAGGTGCCGGTGATCCGCCTCGACGACTGGGCTCGGGAGAACGGGCTGCAGCGCCTCGACATCGTGAAGCTCGACATCGAGGGCTCGGAATCAGCCGCGCTCGGCGGCGCCACCCGGACGCTGACGCGGCTGCAGCCGCGCGCGGTACTGGTCGAGGACAAGCGCGAGGACCAGCGGCGCCGGCTGTACGACGTACTGGACGGGCTCGGGTACCGCCACAGCGGACGGGTCTTCGACCACAACGCGTTGTTCCGCCCCGACCGCCGGTTGCTCGAGACAACCAGCGGTCGGCACACGGATCGCTGACTCACGGCATCAACTGGCCGCCGTTGACCTCGACGATCTGGCCGGTGACGTAGCTGCTCATGGCGTCGGAGGCCAGGTAGAGGATGGTGCCGACGCATTCGTGCGGCGTACCGGCGCGGCCCATCGGGATGGTGGCGAGCATCGTCTGCAACTGCGGCTCGGCGGTGTGGCGATCGTGAAACGGGGTCTTGATGACGCCCGGTGAGATCGCGTTGACGCGGATGTTGTCCGCGGCGAGCTCTTTCGCCAGGCCGCGGGTAAAGGTGCTGACGGCCCCCTTGCTGGTCGCGTAGACGACCGAGCCGCCCCCTCCGCCGTGCCGGCCGGCGATGGACGTGACGTTGACGATCGCGCCGCCGCCCTGGGCGCGGAACACCGGCACCACCCGGCGGCTCATCGCGAACACCGAGGTCAGGTTCACGTCCAGGATCCGGCGGAACTCCTCGTCCGGTACGTCGACCACGGCCGAGCGCCGGACCAGGTCACCAGCGTTGTTCACCAGTACGTCGATGCGCCCGTGCCGTGCGAGTACTTCGTCGACGAGCGCCGCTGCCGACTCCGGGTCGGCCAGGTCGGCCTGGTGGACGGTCGCAGTACCACCGGCGGTGCTCACGGCGTGCTGCGTGTGCCGGGCGCCGTCCTCGTTGTGGTGGTAGTGCAACGCGACCTGGGCCCCGGCCTCGCCGAACCCCACCGCGGCCGCGGCCCCGATGCCACTGCTCGCCCCGGTGACAAGAACAACCTGATCCGTGAAGTCGAGGAATCTCATGCCCCAACCCTAGTGTCCGCGTACGCGCCGTACGGGGGTTTGCTCGAGCGCGTGCGGCGGTAGCCTCGATGGATGGGGTATGACCTGGCGAGGCTGGATCTGCGGCGTTGGCGCGTGGCGGATGCGTTGCGGTTGACCGACGCGCATCGGGACCCCGACATGGTGAACCAGGGCGGTATCCGCGACACCGCCAGCGCGGTCGACTGGATCGGCCGGGTGGCGGATTTGGACAACGGACACGTGTACGCCGTCGCGGATGCCGACGATCACCCGATCGGGTGCGTCGCGGTGACGAACATCGACCGGCACCAGGTCGGCTGGACCTGGTACTGGACCATCGCCGACGTCCGCGGCCAGGGAGTCGCGCGGGACGCCCTGCGCGCCCTCGTCGACTGGGCCCACCACGACGCGGGCTTGTACCGGCTGGAGCTTGGACACCGCACCAACAACCCGGCGTCCTGCGGCGTGGCAGCCAGCGCCGGCTTCCTCTTCGAGGGCCTGGAACGCCAACGCCTCGCCTACGACGGCACCCGCTTCGACGTCGAACGCCACGCCCGCTTGGTCTCCGACCCCCTCCAGACCCCCCAACGCCCGGTGACCATCACCACCTGATCCCCGCGAGTCCCTTTCACCCGGTGGTAGGAGGCGGTCGGAGGACGCAGAACTCGTTGCCGTCCGGGTCCACCAGCACATGCCACCGCCAGCCGTGCTCGACGACCGGCTCCGAGGTGAGGACCGAAGCACCGCAGGCGACCACCCGCGCGACCTCGGCGTCGAGATCGGCAGTCCGCAGATCGAGATGGAGCCGGTTCTTCCCGTGCTTCGCGTCCTCGGTCTTCTGCAGCAACAGCTCAACCCCTGGTCCGTCGCTATCCGGAACCAAGCTGAGGTACCGACCCGACGCCCACCCTTTCCGCCGATACCCAAGCACCACCGTCCAGAAATCCGCCGCCCGCTCGAGGTCGGCGACGTCCAACACAACGGCAAGCTCCCCGCGCGCATATGGCTGCATGCAAGGAGTGTCCCGTACCGCCCGGATCGTCAGCCGAGCTTGCGGATCAGCGGTAGGACGTCAGCCGTGAACTGGGTGAGGAAGCGCTCCTGGTCGTGGCCCGGGCCGTGGACGACGAGGTGGTTGAAGCCGGCGTCGAGGTACGGCTGCAGTTGCTTGAGCACCTCGTCGGGGTCTGAGGCGACGATCCAGCGCTTCGCGACCTGTTCGATCGGGAGTTCGTCGGCCAGACGCTCCATCTCGGTCGCGCTGTCGACGCTGTGCTTCTGCTCGGGCGTCAGCGACAGCGGGGCCCAGAAGCGGGTGTTCTCCAGCGCGAGCTCCGGGTCACGGTCATAGGAGACCTTGACCTCGAGCATCCGGTCGATGTCCTCGAACGTGCGTTCCGCCTTCTCCGCGCCCTCCCGGACGGCCGGCATCAGCTTGTCGTTGTAGAGCTCCATGCCCTTGCCCGAGGTGGCGATGAACCCGTCCGCCACCCGCCCGGCGTACTTCGCGACGACCGGTCCGCCGGCCGCGACGTACACCTTGATCGGGGTCTCCGGGCGGTCGTACACGTACGCGTCAACGGTCGGGTAGAACGGCCCGTCGGAGCTGACGCCGTCCTTCGTCCACAGGTCGCGGATCAGCCCGACCGCCTCGCGCAGCCGCGCGAACCGCTCCTTGAACTCCGGCCACTCCCGGCCCGAGACGGCGATCTCGTTCAGCGCCTCACCGGTGCCGACACCGAGCATGATCCGGTCCGGGTAGAGCAGGCCCATCGTCGCGAACGCCTGGGCGATCACAGCGGGGTTGTACCGGAAGGTCGGCGTCAGTACGGACGTGCCGATCAGCACCCGGTTCGTCCGCTCGCCGACCGCGGCCATCCAGGCGAGCGCGAACGGAGCGTGCCCGCCTTCGTGCCGCCACGGCAGGAAGTGGTCCGACACCGTCACGCTGTCGAGCCCGAGCTCCTCCGCCCGAACCGCGTACTCCACGAGATCCCTCGGCCCGAACTGCTCCGCGGAGGCCTTGTACCCGACTCGAATGCTCACCCTTGCTCCCAACTCGTCACGACCCGTCCAACCCCACTCTGCCAGCTCAACCTGCTCAACCCCACGACTTGTTCCCCAGGCAGACTTACCCGCTGCGCGAAAGGAATCTCCCGTACTGCGGTACGCCCGGCGCGCGGAGTACTAAAGCTCGGCCAGGGCCTTCGTGAACAGGTTCTGCGGGTCGTGCAGGATCCGGTGGCCGTCGCGGAGAACCCTGGCGGTGCCGGGGTCCAGCGGGAGAGCCAGCCAGGCGGGGGTCGTGATGCCGAGCTCGACCTGCAGACCGCTGGGGAGGCGGATTCGACGCTCGGCCATCGGACCCCACTGCTCAGTACGAATCAGGCGGGGCCGGCGGGCAAAAGAGCCGGTCCAAGCCAGATCGTGGAGGTAGTTGTCAGGCTCGGTTGTGAGGAGGACGAGGTCGACGTCGCTTCCCATCCGCGGTCGGCCGTAGGCGTACGAACCGACCACCGCGAGCCCCACCACATCCTCGCGCTCGCGGACCCACTCGGTCAGGCTCGCGATCACCGCCTCCACCTGGCGTCGTCGTCCCTTCAGGCGTGCGGTCAAAGTTGGTACTCCAGCGGGTGGATGTCCAGCCGCGCGGCGAGCGCCTCGGCGTCGTACGGAGCGCGGACCTTCACGTCATTGTCGAAGTAGACGAAGACGTCTCGCCGCTTGCGTGGCGCCGGGCCGGCCAGGGTGCGGCCGTCCTTCGGGGTGCCGCCGGACTGCCAGGTGCGGATCTTGCCGGCCCACCGGTCCAGCGCGGCGTCGTCGTACCCGCTGACATACAACTCGTCCGCGCCGTGCAGCCGGACGTACACGAAGTCGGACGTGACGTCGTCGAGCATCGGCCACTTGCCGGCGGTGTCCGCGCAGACCAGCGCGATGTCGTGCTTGCGCAGCACCTCGATGAAGGCAGGATCCTCGTACGACGAGTGCCGCACCTCCAGGGCGTGCCGCACCGGAGCGTCGACCGGGCTGGTCAGCAGGGCCCGCCCGTCCATCCGTTCGTCGTGCCCGGCCGCCACCTTCTCCGCCTGGCTCGTTGTCCGCGGCAACAACTCGAAGAACCGCTCGAGCCGGTCCGGATCGAACCCGAGCGTCGGCGGCAACTGCCAGAGGATCGGCCCGAGCTTGTCGCCGAGCGCCAGCACCCCGGAGGCGAAGAAGTTCGCCAGCGGCGCCTCGACGTCGGCCAGCTTCTTCATGTGCGAGATGAACCGCGGCCCCTTCACCGAGTAGACGAAGCCGGCCGGCGTCTCGTCGTACCACTTCTGGTACGACGTCGGCCGGTGCAGCGAGTAGAACGACCCGTTGATCTCGATCGAGTTCAGCCGGTGCGAGGCATACCCGAGCTCGGCGCGCTGCGGCAGCTTCTCCGGATAGAACACCTTCCGCCAGGGCGGATACGTCCACCCCGAGATCCCCACCCTGTACCGCGCAGCCGGCCACCGCTCCATTCCTCCAGCTTGCCTTATCCGCGGCTCGACGGGTTGGTGGGCAGCGGCTCGACCGACCCGGCTTCCAAGGCGACCTCCACCCGATCCACGGCGCCCCTGATCAAGTCGCCGTACGCGTCGTCAGCCAGCACGCCCAGCCGACCACGAGCGAGATCCAAATGCTGCTGCGCCTCCGCGGCCCGGGACAGGCGCCGGTAGTCGTCGGCGAGATTGAGATGCAGCGACGGCGACAGCGCCTCCACCTTCAGCCCGTCGACCTGATCGTCGGTCAACTCATCGGCCGCCTGCAGAGCTCGCAGATCCCACTCCAGTTCGTTCTCGGTCGTCTCCTGCACGTCGGCCAGGTAGTGCGCGACCGTGCAGCGCGCGAACGCGTTCTCCCCCGCATCCCGCCACAGCACTTCGAGCTGCTCACGCGCCGCCTGCCGCTCCCCGTTCTGTCCCAACTCGACGGCGGTCCCGATCTTCTGCATCAACTCTTGCGTCAGCGTCATCCCCTGATGCTCGGCCTTGAAGCCACTCGAAGGTCAACAATCATCCGATACAAAATGATCTGCTACGGTACAATCCATGGCAGATCAAGAGACCGGCGCCCCTCCCCGCGCACTGACCGATGACGACGTCGAGCCTCGCCCGGAGAACCGGCGCCTCACCATCACCATCCCAGCGACCCGCCTCTACGGGACTGCCCTCGACGTCGGTTGAGTCCGCGCGCTAGAATTAGGGCGATCGTACAGGGCGACTGTCCTAGGGAGTGGATATGCCGGAGTCTCCAGCGGCCGCACGAGGGCGCGAGGTGCGTGAGCGCCTGCTTGCCGCGGCGATCGAACTGATTCCTGAGCGCGGCTGGACGGCAGTGAGCACGCGGGTGCTGGCTGAGCGGGCCGGCGTGACACCGAGCGTGGTGCATTACCACTTCCCCTCGGTGACCGCGGTGCTCAACGAAGCCGTCGTCGGGTTCATGCGGCAGGCGCTCGGCGAGGTCGAGGGTGTCCTCGAGAGCGCGGCTACCCCGGTGGAGGCGGTCGACGCGATGTTCGCCTCGGTGGACCGCTACACGGGCGCGGATCCAGCCTCGCTCATCTTCGTCGAGGCATACCTCGCCGCCACCCGCGACGAGCACCTTCGGGACCAGGTCGCGCAGATTCTCGGCGAGTTCCGCGGCCGCTTCGAGAGTTGGCTCGCGGATCACGGAGTTCCCGCGCCGGAGGCGACAGCCGCAGTACTGGCGGCCGCGGTCGACGGAGTACTGCTTCATCGCGGGCTGGGCGGGGATCAACCGTCTTCCGCCGAGGTCCTGCGGAGGTTGGTCGCATGAAGGTCGTCATCTGTGGGGCAGGCATCGCCGGACTGGCGCTGGCGAATCGGTTGGCTGCACTCGGCCACGACGTCGTAGTGCTGGAACGTACGCCGGGACCGCGGCCGCAGGGCTACATGATCGACTTCTTCGGAGCCGGGTACGACGCCGTCGAGGCGATGGGGCTGCTCCCCGCGCTGCGCGAGGTCGCCTACCACCTCGAAGAGGCGACGCTGCTCGACGAACGAGGTCGCCGGCGGGCCCGGATCGACCCGAAGCAGTTCGCCACCGGGCCGCTGCTGAGCATCATGCGCCCGGACCTGGAGCGCGTACTGCGTGAGCACCTGCCCGCCGCGGTTGAGTTGCGGTTCGACACCAGCGTGACCGCGGTGAGCGACCACGGCGACGGAGTACGGGTGACGGCGGCGGACGGGTCGCAGTACGAGGCGGATCTGGTGGTTGGTGCCGACGGCATCCATTCGACCGTTCGCCGGCTGGTGTTCGGGGAGGAGCCGGAGTTCCTTCGCTACTTGGGGTTTCACACCGCGGCGTTCACCTTCGACTCGCCGGAGATCCACGCCACGATCGGCGGCAGGTTCTGCCTGACCGACACCGCCGGGAGGCAGATGGGGTTCTACTCGCTCCGCGACGGACGAGTGGCCGCCTTCACCGTTCACCGTACGGCGAACCCGGTGCTGCCGGCGGATCTCCGGGCGGCCGTGCGCCACTCGTACGGCGGGCTCGGCTGGATCGCACCGGAAGCGCTCGACCGGTGTCCACCTTCGCCGGACATTTACTACGACCAGGTCGCGCAGATCGTGATGCCGCGGTGGAGCACCGGGCGTGTAGTACTGATCGGCGACGCCTGCCACGCGGTGTCGCTGCTCGCCGGTCAGGGGGCTTCGCTCGGCATCGCGGGCGCCTATGTCCTGGCCGACCAACTCACCCGGCCGCAGCCGATCGAGCAGGCGTTGACCAGCTATGAGGAGTTGTGGCGGCCGATCGCCGAGGAGAAGCAGGCGGCAGGTCGCGCGGGCGCGGGGTGGTTCCTGCCTGAGTCACGCCTTCGGCTGGCGCTGCGCCGGCTCATGCTCCGATTCATCGCGCTGCCGATGGTCAAGCGGCGCGCGGCCGCCGTACTGACCGGCAAGTCCACCGCACTGATCAGCAACCTCGCCGATCCAGGTCAGGTACCGGCCGACCGGCGCGCGTAACTGGGCCCGGGGACCCGCGAGCACATACCGTGACGACATGGCGATTTCGAAGGGAAGCCGGGGCGAGACGTTCCTGGCCTGGGTGGTCGGCGGCGGCGCGGCGCTCGGACTGCTGACGCTGACCAGGCGGACCTGGGACGTGTGCCAGGTTGACATCGGCAAGATCGCCAACGGCCCCACCCTGCTCTTCGTGGGCCTGCCGGTGTCCGTGGTGGTGAACGTCCTCCTCTTCCACCTCGTGTACCGCGTGTCCAAGAGCGGCAAGGGGCTGTTCACCCCACTCCTGGCCGCCGCCATCGCGATCGCCATCGCCGACCTGGCGCTGTACTCCTGGGCCGGTACGCCGGCCACCGCGCCGGGCATCTGCCCCGGCAACGTTCCGCCCTGGTGGCCGACCTGGATCCCGACCTGAGGTGCTCGCTCTCTGATCCTCGAACCTCGGCGACGGGCCGGCAGGACATGATGGCCGGATGAGCGTTCGGATTGAGTTGGCCGACCCCGCCTCGATCGAGCGGGCGGTCCGCAAGTTCATGAAGGTCGAGACCGGCGGCGGAGCTTACGCGTCTTCACCCGCCACCATCACCTTCATCGCCTGGGCCGGCCCGGAGATCGCCGGGTGGTGCTGGGGCTATCAACTCGCCCGCCCGGACGACTCGACGATGCTGTATCTGCACCAACTCGAGGTGGACGCCGCGTACCGCCGCCAGGGAATCGGCCGAGACCTCGTCACCGCCTTCCTGAAGGCAGGCGCGGAAACCGGCGCCACCAAGATGTTCCTGACCACGGGCGCGGACAACATCCCCGCCCGCACCCTCTACGAGTCCCTAGGCGGCGACCTCGCCTCCCAGGGACCTACGGTCAACTACTGGTTCCTGCTCTGACCAGCCCTGCCCCGGACCGCCCTCCGCGGGCACCGGCGGCGGATCGAACACCTCGGCCTCGAGCAGCGCGAACTGGAGCGGGTCAGGGTGCTCGAAGGAGAAGGCGGAGTCATCCACCTTCGCTTCCGCGTCCGCCGCTGACGGTCAGCCCTGAGAGGGTCGGCCGCCGAAGTACCAGAGATGGACCTCCGTACGACCGCCGCTGCCGGCCGGCAGTACGGACGCCGCGGCTTCCTGGTCGGGGGCTTCGACGAGCGCAACCCGACCGAGCGGTGCCTCGTCGTCCAGCCCGAGCAGGTCGCCGTACAGAATCACGTGCTTCGACACGACCGGCGCGGCACCGGCCTCACCCATCGAGATCACCAGGTACCGGTTGTAGTCCTCGACTGCATCGGCGAAGTCCCACATCGTGCGGCCCAAGGCGTTGTCGAAGCGACACAACAGCACCGACTCGAACGCCCCGGCCCGGTAGTACGGCTCGTCATAGGCGAACGCGCGAGCAGCCTCGGCATCTACCAACTCCACGATGTGCATACTGCCCGTCGACTCGGCCTCATCACTGTCATCCGTCATCGTGGGGCCACGAGCAACCAACACCTCGCCGTACCCATCCATGAAGCCCCAGTGCTCTTCTTTCAACCTCACCTTGAGCGGAAAGGCCCCCACACGATCACGCCCGTACACGAAATACTCCACACCTCACCCTAGATGCCTGCCGCACCTAGGTGACCAGCCTTTGCTTGACCGGGGCGGCGGCTTCTATCAAGAAGCCTTCGGGGCGCGCGTGCTGCATTGTGTGGCGCCGCCGGAGGAGGGTTCATGACAGGGGAGACGCAAGATCCGCACGTGCTTTCGCCCGGGCACGCGCCTACGCCGTTCACTGCGGACGAGATCCGTGCCGGCTGTCCGGCTGGACGAGCGATCCGCCTTCAGGTTGAGGTGGTGGGCGAGACTCCGTTCCACCGGGTCAGTCGGTTTGTCGAGACCGACGAAGCCGGCGCCACCATGGAGCGATACCGACTGTCGCTCGACGGCTCTCTGCTCGGCGAACCAGAGGTGAGCCACGTGACGTGGCGAGAACTGCAGGCCCACGCCTCGTTCCCCGCCGACGCCACGACGATCGAGCCCGAGCGGATCGAGACCGCCCTCGGCGAACTGGACTGCCTGCGTTACACGGTTCACGACGGCGCGACCGACGAGGTCTTCTGGTTCGCCAAGGACCTCCCCGGCATGCCCATCCAGATCCTCACCCGGACAGACGGCCAGGTGGCAGCGACCGTTTCCGTCGTGTCCCAGACGCTGCCGTGAGTGTGTCGGCAACAAATCTGATCAGTCTTCGAGCGAGTGCGCTATCGATCCGCCGGTCTCCCACGCAAGCTCGCCGATGATCCGGTTGACGGTCTCGTCAAGGCTGCTCGACTTGTCGATCACCTGCTCGCCCGGAACGTCCAGCACATCGCAAGGGTGGTACCAGTCCTTCATCTGCTCCGGGCTGACGACCTTCGCCAAGGGCTTGGTGGCGTGTCGCAGAAGCGTCTCGTTGAACGGCAACTAAAAGTAGTACACGCCCGTGACGCCGACATGATCAGCAATCAACTCCCGCAGCATCGCCCCATAGTGCGGGCTGTAAAGAATGCCTTCGAGAATCACGTGATATCCGTGCCCGAGCGCATACCGCACCGTCTGATCGATCAACCCGATGTTCGGCACGCCCGGCCGATCATGCTCCCGAAACAGAATCCGCCGCAGATAGTCCTGCTCGACCCAAGCAACACCGCGCCCGACCCGTCGCCGAACCTCCTGCGCCGTGGTGCTCTTGCCCGACCCAGAGTTCCCTCGCAGTACGACAAGCCGCGTCGTCGCGTCCCCAAGTTTCGGCACCCCGAGACCCTAGACGACGCGAGGTGTCCAGGGTGTGCGGTCGTAGACGTTCCGGTCACCGAGCCACATCCGATACACCGCGTACGTGCGTACTCCGCCGTCCAGCACCGCCTGGTAGAGCCAGCATCGAGGTACGTGACACGGCGTCAGCACGCTCGTTAGCGGGCGCCTCTACCTTGGTGTGAGCCTGACGCCTGTGGTTGCGCTGATGACCGCCCGGTCTCCGAGCGGCTCGGTCAGGGTGACGACCGCTGGTGTCGAAAGCGCAATGGCAGGACAGGCACCTCCGCCCGACGCATGACCGTAGCTCCCTCCGATGATCACCAGGTCCTCGAACTCGAGGACGTGAGCTCGAAGGTCAACCTCACAGGCTCCGTGACCGAGGACGAAGGTCAGCGCGCTGCCCTCGACCCGGGTGAGGCTCTGGACCTCGAGGATGCCAGGTGCCGACTTGGCGATGCCCCGCGGTGGTACGGGCTCGACCATGGGCTTCAGCACGTCCTCAGGAGCTGCGACGACGACGATCGGCCTCGACAGACCCTTCGCGGTGAAGGACCAGGCGGGCACGGTCGCAGGACCGCTGCTCGTGACCACCTTGGCCTTTCCCAAAGAAGCGCCGGTGATCGTGAGCTTGCAGGACGATGCCGGGATGCCCCTGCAGTTGCTGCGGGTGGTTCCGATCACTCCAGTCAGAGCAGGCTGTGCGTCGAGCACGCTGACCGGACGGCTCGACCCGTCCGCGAAATCGATGCGGGAGGTGCCGCCTGATCCGAGCTGAACACCCGGTGCGACGACTACCTGCCCGGCCGTCCAGGCAAGCTTTTGCTCGGTCGTGTCGAAGGCAAGGCCGGGTACCCGAGACGAGTACAGGAAGATCCCGACAGGAGGCTTCGGGATCCCCGCAGCCCGGACAGCCTGCGCCACGGCCCGCGCCCGGTCGAGAAACGCCGGCGTCCCAGGCGCTGACGGAATCAGCTTCGAAACCGCATCACGGGGCGCAGTCGGCCCAGCGGAGGGCGTGGCGCTGGTTGCTCCAGAGGTCGACGTCACCTCGGCTCCACACGCCGATAGGACAAACCCGATGAGAACGACGGCAGGACCCAAGCACGCACCGCGATTAATGGCCATCATGCTTGAGACACGCAAGTAACGGCGAAATCGTTGCGTCGGCGCCCACAGGCCGAGTATCCGCTCCCCCCAGCGAGGCATCACGCAGCGCGCTTCGACGGACGATCTCGTCAACGACGCGGGCGATCGGTGTGGTGGCATCGACCACGATGCCGTTCTCCGGGATGTCTTCCTTCGTTTGATGCAATCGCAGGACGAGTTCCCGTTCCGCTTGTTTTCCGCCCCACTCGTCTTCCGATCGCTCGCGAAGACGCCGGTCCAATGTGCCAGGGTCGACCTCCAGGACAAAGACGCCGTCAAACAGACCGATGAACTTCGAAAAGTTCCTGGAACCACCGCAGAAGAACGTCACCGCCTCATCCTGGTCGGCGACCAGGGCTTCTACTCTGTCTACCTGCCAGATGTGGTGCTCGTGCGTGTGACCATTCGCCGGCCTGCCAGTTTCGGGATCGCCTTGATAGGCCAATTCAGTGTCCCCATTGATGGCGTGGTAGCCGCGTCGCTGCAATTCTTTGCAGACCGAAGTCTTGCCAGTGCCGGAAACGCCTTCGATCAGGTAATTCTTGATGCCCATCGTCCAGATGATACAAATCAATACTTCGACGCCCATCGCTAGACCGTGTGTGCGCGGCATCGAGGCTGGTGGGCGGTCGTGGTCCCGGCCGCGACTGTTGGTCGAGAGCCCTGCGTACTCGGTCGCGATGTATCAGGCCCTGCTCGGTCGCCTCCGAGGTATTGACCGTTTCAGGGGGCAGCAAAAAAAGGGGGGTCCACCATGCCCGAGGATCTTGAGGTTGTCGTCGAGGCCTACGAAGACGAACTGACCGAGCGGCTGGTGCACTGGCGGGATGTTCTCGTGCGCCACGACCGGGTCCGAGAGCACCTCGGTGACATCGACCCAGGCGCCGTACGGGTTCTCGGCCCGGCCCTGCTGGGGCGTAAGCATGACGAGAACTCACCATTCGTGGCGACGCTCTTCGACCCGCGCGAGAACCGATCGGTCGAGGTGAGGGGACGGCTCGACGGCGACGACGTCGAGGTGACGCCGAGCGCGTTCCGGCCGAACCCGACCGGCGACGAGCTTGGTGCTGCCCTCGAGGTGCTCCGCGATGACCGAGAATTCGCCGAGCTGCGAGACCGGGACGATGTCGTGGTTTACCAGCCGATGCCACCGCTGGCGGACGTCGAGCGGGATGACGGGACGACCGTCCGGCGGATCGCGTTAGCGGTCTTCGACCCAAGGGCCGAGCGGCCGCACCGCTACGTTGCGGTCGACATCAGCGACCGGCTAGTGGACTGGGACCCGGGGCCCTTCCACACGCTCGATGGGGACTGCGAGGACCGACTGCCGGTCGGCGTCGAGAGCTTGCCCCACGACGAAGGCCGCGACTGGGTCCGCGTCCGCGTACTGCGCGGGGGCGAGGAGCTGTGGAACCTGGTCGTCGTCCGGCCGCGCGCGTCCGCGCCTACCCAGCTGGGGAAGGGATCCGGCGTGGAGCTGAAGTACGTCACCTATCGCGGCCGGCTCGTGCTGTGGCAGGCTCACGTGCCGATTCTCAACGTGGTCTACGACGACGGCGTCTCGTACCGCGACTGGCAGAACCAGGAGACCCTTTCCTCGCCGACGGTGTCGACCCGGTCGGGCCCGGCTGGCGGCTGTGTACGTCTCCCCCGGCAACGATCCTGGAGTCCGGGACCGACGCCGGGAACTTCCAAGGCGTCGCGCTGTACTACGAGGACGGCGAGCTGCGAATCGTCAGCGAGATCCAGGCCGGCTGGTACCGCTACATCTCGGACTGGCGACTGCGCGACGACGGCACCATCGCGCCGCGGTTCGGGTTCGCCGGGACCCGCAATCCCCGGACCTGCATGCGACACCAGCACCACGTGTACTGGCGCCTGGATTTCGACATCGAGGGCGCCGGCAACGACGTCGTCGAGCAACGCGGCCTGAGCATCCCCGGCTTTCCCCTGTGGTGGCGTCTCGTCCGGGAAACGAAGCGGACGCGCTCGTTCTTCGCCCGTCGCTGGCGGATCCTCGACGCCCGGAGCGGCCGCGGCTACGCCATCTCAGCCGGACCAGCGGACGGTACCGCCGATGCCTACGGTGTCGCCGACCTGTGGTTCCTGCGCTACCGGTCCACCGAACTCGACGACGGCGTCGGCATCGTCGGCGGCCCACCAGCGGACACCCAATGCCGCCTCGACCAGTACCTGACCGCCGAGTCCATCGACTCCACCGACGTGGTCATCTGGTACGCCGGGCACTTCCTCCACGACGAGCACCACCCCTCTGCTCACCACGGCCACATCGTCGGCCCCGAGCTACGCCCGATCAACTGGTAACGCCGCGCACCAGCCCGCAGTCAGCACAGCGTGGAGGCCCCCGAAAGACACTCACTCCGGCAGATCCAGGCGTTACCACCCGTCATGCGGTGCGACAGGATTCTTCTAGACCTGTCGCACCCGACAAAGCCCAGGCCATCCACCTGAGATGACTCGGGCTCTGCTGGCGCGCTCGGAGGGATTCGAACCCCCAACCTTCTGATCCCGTGGCCACTGTTATCAAGCCCGTGATCGGGCAGCGGCTGGGTGGGGAGTAGCGGTGCTCGTGGAGCCACGTGCCCGTTGGAACGCTGTCAGCCCAGCGCGGATCGCGGTACGAGCGGATGTTTTCTGGGAGGACGCGGGCGACCCGATCGATCATCGGTACAGTTGCAGGCATGTGCGCCGGTGCATCCGTGACTCCCCCCGCCGCTTTCGCTGACGGCGCTGGGACAGTCTGTAGGTAGTTCCTCGGTTCCGCGCCGCCGGCTTCCTGCCGGGCGGCCCTTTCGCGTTGCCTGGCCCCTTCATCCATGAGGAGCCCGCATGTACGCACACAAGCACCCCGAGCCGACCGATCCGCGCGTCGGACCTGCAATTGTCTATCTGATCGTTGGCCTTCCCGGCGCGGGGAAGACAACGCACGCGAAAGAGCTGGAGATCAGCGCGCCGGCCCTACGGCTGACGCCAGACGAGTGGCAGATCGTGCTGTTCGGCGATCAAAACCCACCAGATAAGCGTGACCTCGTTGAAGGCAAGTTGGTTCAGCTCGGCATGCGGGCCGCGGAGCTGGGCACCAATGTCGTCTTCGACTTCGGGTTCTGGGGAAAGGACGAGCGGTCAGCGCTCCGCTGGATCGCCGGTGTCGTCGGCGCGCGTAGCCAAGTCGTCTACCTGCCGATTGACCACGAGGAGCAACGCAGCCGGGTCACCAGTCGGTTCGCGGCCACGCCCGATCAAACATTCCACATGAGCGACGTCGAACTCGAGCAGTGGCGGGCTCAGTTTCAAGCGCCGGACGCCGAAGAACTGCGAGGTTCTCTGATTCCACCCGTCCCACCAAAGCACGCGACATGGTCGGAATGGGCCTCGCAGCGGTGGCCGTCCTTGCCTGACCAGTACGGAGCTACCGCCGCCAACTCGCGCTACTCACCCGAACCATGACCCCCATACGATGCTTCGAATCTCCACGCGCACATCAGCATGACCGCGCGGATCGCGGAGTGAGAGTGCGCTCGCACCTAGTGGGTCGTCATGGTCGCCCCGATTCCGATCTCAGTCGCTGTACTTGTGCGCGACGGTCTCGCGCTCCTTGTGCATCGCCATCCATCGCGTCGGTGGTACGCGGCCCGGCGTTTCCGTCGGCTGCTCCACGGTGTCATGCCAGTTTAGCGGGCCTTGGCATGTCAAAGGGAGGGCGGCATACCCTGCCTGCGGTGCCTCGAACCGCGTGAACCGAGGAGTTGATGCTGCGATGACGGCAGGACGACCGATGCCCACACAGGACGACGTGCTCGGGTACTTCGACACGCTGTCGAACTGGGGACGGTGGGGCGACGACGACGAGCTCGGCACTCTGAACCACATCACCGACGACATCCGGCTGGCGGCGGCGCGGGCCGTGCGCCACGGCAGAAGCGTGTCCTGCGCGTGGGAGGTCGCCGTACCGGAAGAAATGGAGCGGTCGACGACGACATGCCCGTGCGCCGCCGACATGCCGGGTGCCGAGCACATGCCCGCCGCATTCCACAACGACCGGCGCTGGGGCTTTTCGAACGAGCGGCTCGGGATCTTCTTCCACGGCAACACGATCACCCACGTCGACTCGCCGTGCCACCTCTTCTGGGACGGCACGATGTACAACGGGCGGTCGCACTCGTTGGTCGACGCCGCGACGGGATCAGCATGGGCGGCGGTCACGGCGGCGGCGAACGGAATCACCACGCGGGGTGTCCTGCTGGACATTGCGAGGGTCCGTGATGTGCCGTGGTTGGAACCGGGGAAGGGTGTGTTTCCCGACGATCTTGAGGAGGCCGAGCGACGCCAGGGTGTGCGGGTGCGATCCGGCGATGCGGTACTCCTGCGGACCGGCTACGGCCGCGCCCGGCACGAGGCCGGTGCGGCCAGCGGTTTCACGCAGGCCGGCTGGCACGCGTCCTGCCTGCCGTGGCTGCATGAACGGGAGGTCGCGCTGATCGGCGCCGACACTCCCCAGGACGTTCAGCCGTCGGGGTACGAAGACGTGTTGATGCCGGTTCACGCCGTGAGCCTCGTCGCAATGGGTTTGTGGCTGCTCGACAACTGCGACCTGGAGGCGTGCGCGACGACAGCTGCCGAGCTCGGCCAGTGGGACTTCCACCTCGCAGTCGCACCGGTCCGGTTCGCCGGTACGTCCGGCAGCCCGGTCAACCCGATCGCCACATTCTGACCGAGGGACCCGCGCCCGACGGTGTCGGCACCCTTCACCGTCTGGGAGTCGTGCTGCTGCCCAGATCGACGAGGACCAGGACGCCGAAGACGACGGGCCAGACCCGTCAGCGGTGGTGCCGTGTTAGCACAGGCGTTAGCAAGTCGGCGACCGAGCTGCTCACACGAGTCTGGTCCGGTGGACGTTCCCTGCGCCACGGCCCCGGCGAGTGACCGCGAACGACCACGACTTAGAGGGCACGGACTCAGACGCCACTCCGGCGGTCGGATTCGCCTCGGCCGGCCGTTCGAACGAGTCGACGTAGGTTCACCGCACCGGGAAGCATCGCGATGAGGATGACCGTCCCAAGCCGCTGATCGCCATCGATCAGGCTCCAGATCCCAAAGACCGCACTCAAAGCCATGGCTCCGCCCCAGAACGCAATCTCTGCGGCGCGGCTCGGTCCGTCGGCGCTCATCTCGCAAGGATCGCAGCGCATCAGGTCCGAAGTCCACGCCTGCAGGTCGCTCTGACCTGGAACCCGCACCCCCGACCCTCAACCAATAAGCCGGCCGGCCCGTCATCCCGGAGTCGTGAGGCCCCCGCCGGAGGCGCGCCTTGATCCATCAGAGCCAAACTCGGCAGAGAGCCGATCCAGCTGATTGTCCTGTGACGGCTGATGCTTGACAGTCGTGTGCCAACTGATGGTTGTCATCGGCATGACCGCGGGGAACGCGGCAGTAGCGGCCACTTTGCAAGGGCGTCTGAAAGACTGCGCTCATGTTCGAGTACCACGGCTGGGTGACGGTCCGAGATTCACTCGACGGTGGCTGCGAGGCAGCCGACTGCCTGACGTACGCGACCCACAACGCAGTGGTGGATGTCCTTGCTCGGGTCCGCAATGACCTCCAGCTCGCGGACCTACGCGTCATGAACGGTTCATGCCATGTGTTGCTGTCAGGTCTGCGCAACCACCGGCAGGACGCCGTCATCGACGTCTACCGAGACGTCGCAACCGCTGCTCCGTGGTCCTACGGCGTCCTCTACATACAAGACGACGAAAGTGGCGGCGATGAGAATCGTTGGGTCACTTGGGTCATGAAGCGCGGAACGATTGCTCCACACCCGGACCGGTTCCTGTCTCCGCACGTCGGCGAAGTGGAAGACGCCGACGACGTGAGTTACTAAGGGCGGCGCGCGACCGCCGATCGGCATGAGCGGACGCGCGACGTACCCTCGGTCTCCTGGACGAGAGTGTCAACCATCAGCCGGCACGGAAACGTCGGACGTCAGGTGGCACACGACAGCCGATCTAGCTGGTTGTCCGCCGTCGACAGATGCTCGACACTCGTCCGCCAGGTGATCTGCGACAGCCGAAAGCACGGATCGCGGTTGAGCGGACGTTCGCTTGTCGGATGTCCATGCTTTGATACGCGAATGCATAAGGTCGTCATCGGCGCGCTGGTTCGTGAAGATCGAGTCCTACTCGTGCATCGGAGTCCGAACAAACGTGCGTTCCCGGACGTGTGGGATTTGCCCGGTGGACTCATTGAGGCTGGCGAGTCAGAACTGGGCGCGCTCACGCGGGAATTGCACGAGGAACTCGGCGTGCAGATAGCGACAG
The DNA here is from genome assembly GCF_039530625.1 of Kribbella sancticallisti. Classification (NCBI taxonomy): domain Bacteria; kingdom Bacillati; phylum Actinomycetota; class Actinomycetes; order Propionibacteriales; family Kribbellaceae; genus Kribbella; species Kribbella sancticallisti. The sequence goes on from NZ_BAAAOS010000053.1 coordinate 119,640, forward strand.
GCTCGGCGACTCATCTGTGTCGACTGACCGCAGGACCCGCAGAAGACCCGGCACTCCTCAGCGCTTGGCTTGTGCGTGACTGGCAGGGAACGCCGGCGAACGTCGCCCCCGAGGAGCACGACGACATCGGATGGTTCGGCCTTGAGGAACTTCCTCCTCCCGCCCACGTACTGGTGCGCACGGCTCTGGTGGATGCGATACGGAGCCACCGCACCTGAACTTCAACGCTCTGCCATCGACAGATCCCTGCGTTGCTCCGACACACGTGGACAGACTTCTAGCCTGTCGCACGTCAGTTGGCGCCAGCCGAGCGCGGAGGCGATCGCCATGGCGTATCGGTACGGTACGCAGGTGACCGACCGTGTGATCGTTGACGAGAACGGAGTCTGGCTGACCGATTCCGGTAGGACGTTTGGCTACCCCTGGTCGGATGTCACGGAGGCGAGCATCTCCGTGATGCTGCTGCCGCCGGACGACGAACGGCTCATCACGGTCGAGGTTGACCATGTCAGTGGCGATTTCCTGTCGATCACCGATCGTCTCGAGGGATTCAAAGAGGCGGTTGAGGCTCTCGTGGCGCGGAGCGGAGGCGAGCCGCCAAACCTGGCGGGACTCTCTCCGGAGGACACCGTCAGCATCGCGTTAGTTGGCGAACCTCCCTCGGCGTAGGCACGTGACGTCAGACGTGCAGGCAAACGCCTTGCCAGGTCGACGAGCCCCGCTCGACGATGTGGCCCCACATACGGCGCGTGAGTCTCGGATCATGACTGCCCCGGCTACCGCGACGGCTATTCGCAAGGCGAGCGATGAGGCCTGGGCGTGGCGGATGTTGCTGCAGGGCCGCGACCACCTGCGCCTACTGTTACGCCGTCACGATGGCTCCGAAGCTGCTTGGGAGCCAGCACCGAGCACGACTGGTCAGGCGGGCTTCAATACGCTGCTTGCCGTCCTGACTACACACGAGTTCGAGGCAGCAGGCGAAGACCCACCCGCATGGAGCAAGGTCAAGCTCTCTCGGATCCATGGATTCCCGAGCATCCGTTCCTGGAGCGCGACGAGATCATCGAGCAGACTCCGGTCTACTCGGCGCGGGCGAATGTCTTTGTTCCTGCTCGACTTGGTGACTGCATGAGCGACACGCGCACCGAATTCACCGCCGCTGAATCGTCGATCTCCTCTCAGAGCTCGACAAGCGACTGAAACGCGCGGCATTTCTGCATCAGTCTTTGTCGTCGACGGCGCTGCGATTGCCGTCACCTCGAATGACAACCCCCGCCGTACGGAGGATATCGACGCCATCACGCGCGACGGGGCCGTGGTCGACGAAGCTCGCGCGATGGCAAGCCACCTCAAGCTCCCCGAAGATTGGTTGAACACCCGAGAGCCGGCCCGTGGATGCCACTACTGCCGGAAGACGCATTACAAGGCAGTGATGCGCCTGGTCTGCACATCACCTACGCCACCGACGAGTTCCTGTTGGCCGCCAAGTTGGTTGCCCAGCGCCGCAAAGACGCCGCCGACATCGTCTCTCTCGCCAGGCGTCTCGAGCTCATTCTCGGCGGCAAGGATGTCGATCGCGAGATACATCTCCTGGCAATCAGGGCCGAGCGGCTTGTTGGCAAATCATCAGTCTGGATCGACGCGCGCGATGCCAATTAATGGTCCGAAGGCTCCAGCCGCTCGCCGCCAGGACCGCAGGACCTCCCGGGAGCTGAGCTAGTCGGAATGACGGCCTGACGAGCGATGCCCATCGGGCAGTAGCTCGTCTGGAGACTCAACGGCTGGTCGTCGGCGTGGGGGATGAAGCCGCGGGAGACGACCGATATCCCTTCGGCCACCTGCAGGCGGGATGTGCATTGGATCCGGCTACTTCGAGGCTCATGGCAAAGTCGGCCTCTTCCACGGGGCGGCTCTGCTCAGCCAATTCGGACTGGAGGGTGTCGGCCTGGTCGCCGGCTCGGCGGTCGCGGGATTCCATCCGGGCGAGGACGCGACGGTTCCGGTCCTCGGGAGTAGCACGCCGCATCAGCGCAGAGACCCGGTTCGAGGGTCTGCTCGCCGACTACGGACCGCGAGTCCACGGGGCTTTGATAAGCGGGCGCAGCACGCACCCGTGGGTGGGTGGAAGCGGCGGGCGTAGCTGACGCGTGGGGAGACACAGTTCCCGGAATGACAAAAGACCAGGTCATCCACCTGATTGACCTGGTCTCCTGCTGGCGCGCTCGGAGGGATTCGAACCCCCAACCTTCTGATCCGTAGGCGGCCTGCAGACGAATGGTCCAGACGCGGCCGCCCTGCGCCAGCTACACCGCCACTGTCAGCCTGCCCGTGCGGTGTCGTTGGGGTCGGACTGGGGTCGCCTGGTACTGCCTTTGCAAAGGAGGTTGTCGCGCTCCTGCTCGCCTGAGCGCGGATCTCTGACCGTGGGCGTAGCTGGTTCGCCCCCCTGAGTGACCGCCCCCGCCCTCCAGTACTCCCCCGTCGGGGCACGCGGAGGGCACGCCCGAGCGCCTGAGCCAGCATTTGCCGAGGTCCAGTGGCCAAGTGGCGTAAACTGCACTCCCCAGTGAGCGAGGCACAGGAGCGCAGGGTGCCGATTCGACAGCGAACATGGTGCGCACGGGAGGCCAGACAGCCACTCACCTCATCTACCACTTCACATCCGTCGCTAACCTGCCCTCGATGCTGGCCGAGGGCAGGATTTGCTGCGACACGACGGTGCAAGCCCGTGGTCTGCTTCAGGTCGAAGCCGGAGATCGGGACATAAAGAGTCGCCGTAGACAAGTTAGTGTCCCGGTCTCGCCCTACGGGTGTCCGGCCGACTACGTACCGTTCTACTTCGCCCCTCGATCCCCAATGATGCTCAAGATCAAGAGCGGCCAGGTCCCGACATATTCAGGTGGCCAGAGACCGTTGGTACACCTCGTCTCGTCGGCGGAGCGGGTCGCTGCCACGGAGCACACGTGGGTCTACTCTGACGGTAACTGCGCGAACGATCTGACCGATTACTACACAGATCTGTCCGATATTGACCAGGTGGTGGACTGGGATGTGATGCGTGCTCGGATATGGAAGAACACTGCGGAGGATGGCGACAGGATGCGCAGGCGGATGGCCGAGTTTCTCGTCCATCAAGAGCTCCAGTGGGAGGCTCTTCTCGGGATCGGAACCTTCGATGAGACGAGGGCTGACCAGGTCCGCGAGATCCTGCGAACCGCCGGCCGATCCGAGCCTGTGCGCGTGCGACGTGACTGGTACTACTGAAATTGTCGGTGGCCTTCGAGACCATGTCAGGACGATCGCGGAGGGAGGTCGACATGATGGAGATCACGAAGGGCAACATTCTTGACACAGACGCCGAGGCAGTGGTGAACACCGTAAATACTGTCGGCGTCATGGGTAAAGGAATCGCCTTGCAGTTTAAGCAGGCGTACCCGGACAACTACAAGGCATATAGAGCCGCTTGTGACCGGGAAGAGGTCAAGCTCGGCAATATGTTCGTGTTCGACACCGGACGCATGGGCGCCCAGCGATACATCATCAACTTCCCGACCAAAGCGCACTGGAAGTCACGATCGAAGATCCCGGATATCATCAGCGGGCTACAAGATTTGATTCGAGTGATCAGAGAATATGACATTCGGTCAATCGCTGTTCCTGCCCTCGGCTGCGGGAACGGTGGCCTTCGGTGGGATGACGTCCTCCCGCTGATCACGAAAAGCTTGGGTGCGCTAGCGGATGTGGACGTTCGCGTGTTCCCACCGAGCGGCGCTCCAGATGCCAGTGAGATGCGTGTCGCAACCAAGAAACCTCGCATGTCGCCAGGTCGTGCCGCACTTCTCGCCCTCCTGACACGCTATACACGTCTAAGCCAGGAAGAGCAGGTCACGACCGAAAATGGGGCGTCGCTTCTAGAGATTCAGAAGTTGATGTACCTCCTTCAAACTGTGGGTGAGCCCTTGCGTCTTGCTTATACCAAGGCTCAGTACGGCCCGTATGCTGAGAACTTGAATCATGTCTTGCAGCAACTAGAAGGACATTACCTCCGCGGCTACGGCGACAGAAGTGAACAGATCCTCAAGCTGCGTCCATTGGAGCTACTTCCTGAGGCGGAGAACGCCGAGAGGTGGCTCGACGAGCACCCGGATTCAACGCTGCAGCGAATCGACGCGGTGCTTCAGTTGATCGCCGGTTTCGCGTCTCCCTATGGCCTAGAGCTGCTGACCACTGTTCACTGGGTGTCGACACACGATGACCCCCGTGCAGGCGAGGATCCTGACGTCGCAGTCGCTCTCGTGCAGCAGTGGAGCGCGCGTAAGGGGCACCTCTTTACAACCCGGCATGTGAAGCGAGCTTGGGAACGGCTAGAGCAGTCCGGCTGGCTAGCAACGGTGTAGAGAGCGGACCATCGCCCATACGTGCCCCGTCCTCGTGATAGCTGCCAACCCAGGCCGGCGCGGCGCGGGACAAGAGTCGGCTTGCCGATCCCGGTGGGACGCGGAGCGCTCTAATGGGTCCGTGGGCGTGCGGCTCGCGGCCACCGGTTTGGGTGATCACTTTGGCGCCCGGAGGCTTGGATCTCTTCGTCAAGACGGTGGCCCCGCCGCGTGGCCCCCGCGGCTCAGCCATGAGGGCAGACAGAGGGAGGGGATGGCGGATGGTGATCTTTTGCGGGATCGACTGGGCTGAGCACCACCACGATGTGGCGATTGTCGATGCCGATGGCGGGGTGCTGGTCAAACGGCGTATCACCGACGACATCGCCGGGTTCACGCGACTGACGGAGCTGTTATGCGCCAATGCGGGGCAGCCGGCGGAGGTGAGCATCGCGCTCGAGACCGACCGTGGACTGTGGGTGGCGGCGTTACGGGGCGCGGGCTATCGGGTGTTCGCGATCAACCCCAAGGCAGTGGACCGGTATCGCGACCGTTACGCGGTCTCGGGCGCGAAGTCGGATGCGGCCGACGCGCTGGTGCTGGCGAATCTGTTGCGCACCGATGCGGCGCGGCACCGCGAGCCAACGATGCGGCCGCGGTGGAGGCGATCGCGGTGCTGGCCCGCGCGCATCAGGACGCGGTGCGCACCCGGCTCGCGATATCGGCCGGTTGCGGTCGGTGCTGCGTGCGTTCTTCCCAGCGGCGCTGAGTGCGTTCCCGAATCTGGCCACCAAGACGGCGTTGCTGATCCTGGCGGCCGCACCAACCCCGCGCCACGCCCGGGCGCTCAGCCGCGACCAGATCCGGGACCTACTGACATCGGCGGGACGGATCTGCCTGCGGGACAACGAGGTGGAGCGGCTGCACCAGACGTTCGCCGTCCCGCAGTTGCACCAGCCGCCGGCGGTGGAGGACGCGATGGGTGTCGCGGTGCGATCGATCGTCGCCACGCTGATGGGCACCGCCGCCGCCATCGTCGAGCTCCAGGCCGCGTTGGCGGCGCGTTTTGACAACCACCCCGACGCCGCGATCCTGCGAAGGCTGCCCGGACTCGGTGTGGTTCTCGGCGGCCGGGTGCTGGGCGAGTTCGGCGACGATCCAGACCGCTTCCTCGATGCTGCCAGCCGTCGTCGCTACGCCGGGACCGCCCCGGTCACCCGCGCCTCCGGCATGTCCCGTGTCGTGCTGTTGCGCCGGGCCCGCAATCAACGGCTGGCCGATGCCTGCCGATGGTGGGCGTTCAACTCCATGCAGCACTCCGAGGTGCCATGGCCTACTACCGTCGACGACGCGCCGCCGGCGACACCCACGAAGCCGCGCTGCGTCGCCTCGGCAGCAAACTCGTCGGGCAACTCCACCACTGCCTCCAACACCACGAGCCCTATCGCGAGGACATCGCCTGGCCCACCACCGCCCGCGACGCTCCACCGACCGCGGCCTGAGCCACCGGCCGGACAGCCGCCGAATCACGGGGCGCAGCGGCGGGGTCAAGGGCTGCCGCCAGGCAGACGCGCAGCGTCGCGAAGCGCCCTTGACGTTGCCGCGAAGACCCGCACCATCACCGGCGCCGGAAGGTGGCGACCCACTGACGACGTTGCGGCAGGCGATAATCAGGCCGGTGAGCGATAACCCGGTCGACGCAGTCACGCTGACTATAGGCGATTACAGCATCGTCGTCGGCACACAGCCACCAGACCTGCTGGGCCACTACCTCGCCCATGCCAGCCTCGTCGACGACTTCCCTGCAACCGATGACCGGTCGTCGACTGGCTATTGCTACATGGCGATAGGAACTGGCGACTGGGCAGAACTCGTGGTCACTCAACACTTCAGCCCCGCCGGAACTGGCTTCACCCCGGGCGTACTATTCGTGCCCGACACGGCCGAGCTGTTCGTCGGGGCCGGCTCCCGGCTCCTGGGCTACCGCCGCGACTCCGTAGGCCAATGGCGGCCCACCTTCGTTGACGACGCCGACGTGGGCTTTTGGGCCTGGCGTCAGTACGGCAACGTCGTCTTGATGTCGGCAGAAGTCGAGCTCGCGGCGTGGAGCACGAACGGCGCGAAGTTGTGGACCCACTTACGTTGAGCCACCCTCGACTACCGTCCCGTGGGCGAGGACATCCACCTCAATGTGATGGGCAAACACAGCGCCTTCAATAAGCACACCGGGTTAAGCGGACCGTCCCCCGCGGCAACCTAGCAACCCACCCCGCGTCGTCCTATTCACATCGAGAATCGCCGTGCCACAGGCGACCACAATCGACAGAGACCAACCCCTTGCCAGCCACGCCCGTGGGGTGTCTTGATGTGGGTCGTGGTGGCCGGACAATCGAGCGGCCACCGGGACGGGGCTAGCCAGCGGTCAGATGCCTGTGACGGGCTCTGCCCGCTTCCTCATGTTCAAGGGGTTTCCGGTCTCAGGCCGGGTCGGTCTCCGGGGTGCGGGGGTCGGCCGGCGGGTCGCATGGGCCCGCCCGCCCCCGAAGGACGGTCCCGGCCCGGAGCGCCGAGGCGCGCCCTTGATCCATAAGAGGTCAATCCGGCAGCGGGCTGTCTGTGGGCTCGCTTATGCTTCCCTCTGTGACCTGGAAGCCTGGACAGCGCAAGGCGAAACGAGCGCTAGAAGAACCGCATTTCGGCGTTCCGGCGCATTTGGGACAGCCGCTCTGGAATTGGGTCGAGGGCTGCTTCGGCGAGTCGGTGTATGGCCTTGACTCTGATCGCCCGGCGACGCTAGCGCTTGATCTCCGGCGACACATGCCTGCGGGTAGCACGTACGAACAGGTTGCTGTCCTTCGCGATTGGTGCAACAAAGACAGGGATTTCATGCTCGATCTGGTCGAGGCGATGCTGGAGCGCTATGGCTGGGATGGTGGTCGAGCCGGGGGTCTTAACAATCTCCTGACTGAGGCAAATTCGGCGTATACCGTCCGAGCAGCTTGGGATGGTCTGGAGGAGCGGGTGTCGCCTGGAGTAAAAGAACTTGTGAGCGAGGCCGTTAACGCGCCGGCCGGTTCAGCTGGCGATCATCTCGCCCACGCCTGGAACGCTGCTTACGGTCGAAGCCCGGACCCCGTCAAGTCTTACAGCGAGGCGATAAAGGCCGTGGAGGCCGCGCTGGCAGGTCGAGTGTCGCCGCAGAACGGCAAGCAGACCCTCGGCACGATGATCCGCGACATCACCTCAAAGCCCTCCAAGTGGAAGTTCGTCATCGCTGACGGGTCTGTTAGTGGCGTTGAAACCGTGCTTCACATGATGCGAACGCTCTGGGAGGGTCAGACCTCGCGTCACGGTGGGCCGGATCAGACTCGCGCCGAGACCGCCGCCGAGGCAAGGGCGGCAGTGCACCTAGCAGCGGCCCTTGTCCAGTTCGGTGTGAGTGGCACTTTCGATCTCGTCTGAACCGTCAGCAAGAGTGGAGCCGGAGCTGTGGAAGGCAGGGCGGGGCGCGGATGCAGGGTCACGCGCCAGCCCCGCCGGCTATTTGGTGTGATGTCGCGGAGGTTGCTTAGTCATCGAGCCACTCGGCCCGATGCTGTCGCGGCGGTAACCCTTGTGGCCGCCGCTGACGCAGGAATGACGTTGAGGTCGAACGTGGGGGTCAGTAGAGCGGCGAGCACCACGGCCGCTCTCCTTGGCCGTTCCCCGGAAAACACAAAAGCCCAGGTCAACCACCTGATTGACATGGGCTGAGTGCGGCGCGCTCGGAGGGATTCGAACCCCCAACCTTCTGATCCGTAGGAGCCTGCAAACCCTGAGCCGCCACCCGTGCCCACCGGTGGCGCGTTGGTCCTAGGTGCCCGCAGATGCCCACCGGCAGCCGCCGTTGGGGTACGACTGGGGTACGGAATCGGCATCGCGGCCAGCACATGATGTCCGGCTAGCCGGACACCTCCTCGTTCCCCTTCAGGTTCTCCCCCCCGGATCGGAGGTCGTATCCCACCTTGGCTGCCGCAAAAGAGACCGCGTTCAGGATCGTCTGTCGAGCTTCCTCGGCGCCAGCTACCTTCGCTTCGAGCTCCGACAGAGGGATCTGTGTCGGTTGTCCCTTCCTGATCTTGATCCACACCGTCTCGCCCGTACTCGGAACTTGCACGGCGGTCACGTGAGCGACCTCGTTCCGCACATCAATGATGCGGTTGAGGCTGGTAAAAACTGGTTCGCCGACCTCACCGCTCAGGCCCTTCTGTTCGACGACCTCGCGAAACATCCTCACTCGATCCTTCGAGTTGACGCTGTCCGCGCAGAACTTCATGAAGAGGTCGAAGCGGGCGGGATCATTGCCTGTGACGTGTGCGGCGATGATCCAGATGAGCATGTTCTCGATCCCGGTCCACATCCCGAGGATGCGCTGAGGTGAACTGACTTCAGATGCCATGTGCACAGGTTGACATAGCCGCCTGCCTCGGCTGGCCGGGAGCCTGCTCTGACAGCGATGGCCAAGCGTGTTCCAGCCCTCGTCCGCACAGCTGATTCGTACGCTCGCGCCGTGTCCGCACTGGAGTTCATCGCAGCCGTGCTCAAGGCCCTGGCATGGCCGCTTGCGGCGGTGGTCATCGCACTCCTCTTCCGGTCGAAGATCCTGGAGTTGCTATCGAGCGGGATGAAGCGCTTGAAGATCGGACCCGTCGAGGCGGAGTGGGACGTCAGAGCCGCTGTAACTGGGGTCGAGGTAGAACAGGCCCGGAGTACCGCTCTTCCGACCAGGCCGGCGGACTCACGCCGCGTTGAAGTTCAGACCGCCATCGACCTCGCTCGTGAGCGTCTGGAGTCTGGGTACACGGACACTGCCGTGACTGAAGCCTTCGCCGCCATCGAACAGAGCCTGCTCGGACTGCTGATTGACGCTGGCGTCGGCGTGACACAGCTCCACGTAGGCGGCGCGGGGCTCGCGAAGCTGGCGGAGCAGAAGGGGCTAATAACCGAGAAGACAGCTACCGCCATCGAAGGGCTCGCGGTGCTCCGGAATCTCGCGGCCAATACCGATGTCGGGACGACGATGGATCGCGCGACCGAATACCTCACGATGACCGAGGGCGTTCTCTACGCGATCGAGAACCCGCCGAGCTAGCGCCCCTGCATCCGCCGCCACACCTGCCCCGTCCCCCTGATAGCTGCAAACCCAGGGCAGGGCGTCGTGGGTCAAGAGTCGGCTTGCCGATCCCGTAGGGACGCCGTAGGCGCTCTTGATGCGCGGCGGTCTGGCCGGACAATCGAGCGGCCAGGGGGACGAGGCCAACCGCCGGCCTGGACCAGGTGCTCGGAGAAGAGCCGGACCGGCAGCCGCGGGAGACCTCTTCAGAATCCGGTACGCCGTTTGGCCGGTCGGCGGGGGTGAGGGCGTCGGCCGTAGGTCGTAAGCCCGGCCCACGCCGCGCGCCGCTCGCGGCGCGCCTTGATTCTTAAGAGGTCAACTCGGCAGCGCTACGCAGTTGGTTCTTCGGACGAAGGCTTGATGCCGACGTTGAGGTACTGGCCAAGTCGAGCCCCGGTGTTGCACGAGACATCGAGAACGTGCAGGCCTGCGTCATGAAGGGTGCCAACTACAGCGAATCCGAATGTCGCCCGTTCGAACCCGTCGCGTTCGGGCGGGGTGATGATCGTGGTGTGCTTCTTGCTGAACGTCGCTGTTTTACTAGGGGTGACCAACTCGACGATCACCTCGATGGGAATATCCGTTCCAGGCTCGATGTCAGTCCAGGACACATCTAGCCAGACCCAGAGACCGGCGCGGAAGGGGCCGGGTAGTTCGACGACTTCATAGGTGGACCAGCCTGCGCCCATCAGGTAGCTGAGGCCGTTGTTGATCTCGGCGTAGTTGGCGAACAAAGCTGAAGACACCGACGTCGTTACGATCTCGCTGAGGGCGGCAGGAAACGGTGAATGCGTCTCTCGACCACCGCCAGGTGTGACGACAGCGCCGAAGCGCGTGTGTCCTCCGGCCTCGCCGGGCAAGCCGTCCACGCCGGAACGACCTCCCGGACCAATCTCGATCGGAACCTCGCCAAGAACCTGCAGGCCGGTCACCGCGAATGTGTGATGGTCGCCGCCGGGGCCGCCGTCACCTCCCCTCGCACCCGGTCCGATGGCTCCACCGCCCGAGCCACCCGCGCCGGGGGCTAGTGCAGCCTTGCCACCGAGATCAATCGTTGCTTCGCGAAAATCCATCAGGACGTCGCCCATCGATAGGAGCACCGCGCGTTCGAGCAGGCCTTCGGGCAGCTCGGGAGGTTTAGCAGGGGCGGCTTCGAGCTGGACGGCCTTCCACCTGCGAAGAGTCTCCGCCGGGTAGCGATCGGCGAGTACTTTCAGATCGACCTCTTCCGCGTGTGGAAGGCAGAGGAGGACTAGGTTGCCGAAGGCTCTACGATCCTCGTCTGTCATGGATTCGTCATAGCGAGGACCCAGCGCCGAGGCAGCACAGATGTGCGCGATGCGCGAGTTCAACAAGGGCGAGTGGAGACCATCAAGCCATCTGAGCAGCTTTTCATCGCACTCCGGATACGCACACGTGGTCGCCGTGCCGTAGAGCTGCTTGACCGTGCTTTCGAGAATTGGGAGTCGCGTCACGGGTCCTCCCGAGGTCGGAAGTCACAAGAACCCTACCGCCCGGTTGGGAGAGGGACACCCTCGTAGATCCGGCTACAGTCCAGACTGGTACCGGGTCTACCTGAGTCGACAGCGCATCGCTAGTCCGTTCGACGGTCGCGCTTCAGACGGCCGGCAGGCTGGCATTGGAACGACCCCCGGCCGGTGAGGAGACCGACCGAGGGTCGCTGGCGGCGCAGGTCCCCAGCCCGTGAGGTGGTGGGCTGTTGAGGGTTGGAACCTGCTGCCGCCGGAGAACGGCTCACTCGGGGCCTGAAGTCGTGAGTGAGCCGTTCGGTTGGAAGACAGAGCGGGCGCGGGCGCAGGGACCGGCACGCCCGCTCCGTCGACTAGAAGGCGGGATCGATGAAGAGCACCTTCCCGCCGATGTGGTGCTCTAGATGGGCTTTCATCACTACCGGATTGCCCAGTGCGGCGAGGTGAGCAAGGCTCGGGACGATGACGGTCTTCACGCCGTCTCTCCAGACGTTCTGAACCAACTCTCCGAACGCGTCGGGCATCGTCTGCGACTCCTCCACGTATGTCATCAGGAGGATGAAGCCGCGGGCGGTGGCGAACGCTGCGATCTCCCTCTTCAGCCAGGGCAGTTCGGAGTCAATGGCCAGCGTGTGCGCACCGACGTAGGCGACCGCGAAGGGTTTGGGGAAGGCGTCACCCATCAGTCGCCCCGGTAGTCGCGCACGATGCTGCGGACCATGCATACGGCCAGGACGGCAGTGATGAAGATGAGTGCCCACATCTCAGGGATCACGCGGTCTCACTCCGATAGATAGCGAGCTGGAACTGAACGAACCAGCGCCTGTAGCGTTGCGCGACAGTGACCGAGAGAGAACAGTTGCCACGTTGCGTGACTGTTGAGCAACACTGTCAACGACCGAACACAGCACGTAGCCTTGACTTGCGGGACGGTGAGGAGACCGGCATGGGTGACGGTTCGTTCGCGGCGGTACTGCGCGCTTTGCGGCTGTCGCGCGGCATGTCACTTCGGGAACTTGGTCGTCAGATCACCTACGACTACAGCCACCTGTCGCGGATCGAGAGCGGCAAGTCCGTCCCGAGCGCGGGCGTGGCCGAGAAGGTAGATGACCTTTTCGGCGCCGAGGGGTACCTGACTCGGCTGGCGTCCGCCGAGCGCGCTGCCCTGGAGCTGCACTCCCGGAACTCGGAGGAACGTGACGACGTGGACAGAAGAAGCTTCCTAGGCGCCGCCACCGGCGTAGCAGCATCCGCCGGCCTGGACGGACTCGAAAACGTCAGGCGCGTCCTGGCGGACGGCCACATGCGAGGACCTGAAGAATGGGAATCCATCGTCCGCGATTACGGCCACCTGTACCACGTAGCCGCTCCGTCGGTGATGCTGCCGGCGATCTCCGCGGACCTCGCGCTGTTGGGCAAGCAAATCAACGTGCCGTGCGACGCGAACGCTCAACGCCAGCTCTCCCGGACGACTGCGCATCTGTGCGCCTTGATGGCTCAGGTTCTCGCTAACTCCGGCGATCTGGTCGCGGCTCCTCGCTGGTGGCGGACTGCCCGCCAGACAGCCGACGCATCCGGCTCGAAACAGGTTCAGGTGTGGGTTCGCGGGCGCGACGCGATGCGTGCACTCTATGAACGGCGATCGCTTCCGGATGCCCTCAGATCGGCACGTGAGGCTGTGCAGATCTCCTTGCCAGGAACGGTGGAGCGCGCCTGCGCACTAGCTGCGTACGCCGAGGTGGCCGGCCGACTGCGTTTGCAACCTCAGGCCGTCTCCGCGCTTCAGCAACTCGCAGATGTGCAGGCTGCCCTACCTCGCGACGTGGTCCGCGAAGAAGCTTCACAGTTCGGCTGGCCGGAGTCACGGACGACCTTCACTGAGCTGTACGTCTACACGTTCCTGGGCGACGCCAAGAATGCTCTTCGAGTAGCCGATGCCGCCCTTGCCGGCCTTCCTCCAGAGCTGACCCGTCGGCGTGGCCAAGTCGAGTTGCAACGCGCCACCGCGATAGTCCAAGACGGCTCGGTGGCCGAGGGCCTGCAACACGCCTTCAGCGTTCTGGAGACGCTTCCAAAAGAGCAGCGGATCAACGTGGTGACCGACCTGGCTTGGGACACGTACAAGGCAGTCCCCGCGGTCGACCAGATCAAGCCAGCGGCCCGAGAGTTTCGCCAGTTCCTGCAGATGGAGACGACGGCATGACCCGTGCAGTACTCGCCTTGGGCTCGAACCTGGGAGACCAGGAAGCCAACCTACGTAAGGCACTCCACGGGCTCGCCGACCACCTGGTGACGGTCTCTGGGAGCTACTGGACACCGCCTTGGGGAGATCCCGACCAGCCGGAGTACCTGAACGCGGTGGTCCTGGTCGACGCCGACGGTATCCCTGCTGACGGCTGGCTCGAGCTGGCCCACGAACTCGAAAAGGCCGGCGGCCGAGTCCGAGACCCCGAACGTCGCTTCGGCCCACGAACCCTGGACGTGGACGTGATCACGGTCTGGGACGGCGACGACCAGATCACCCAAGACGACCCGGTGCTGACGCTCCCGCATCCTCGGGCACACCTGCGAGCATTCGTCCTGGTACCGCTCTCCGAGATTGCCCCGGAGACTGTCCTTGCCGGTCATGGCCCGATCAGCGACCTGTTGAAAACCGAGGAAGTTGCGGCCGACGTTCCGACTGTCCGGCCGGGCCCGTCGCTCAGGTAGCCGGGCCACTGCTGGAGAGTGCCGCCACGGCGCAGCCGTTGCCGACCGCCGAGTTCGGAGGTCTGATAGAAGCAGCGGTGGCAGAGTGCCACTGGATCCAACCGGGAGGTCGCACATGGTGAAAGGGCAACACAGCGCAGCGGCCTCCGCGGCTGGCTACCTGTACCAGACAAACTGGGCGCTACTTGACCTTCTCAGGAAAGCACCCAGCCGGCCGGATCAGGCAGTCAGTCTTGAGATGCACGATGATGTCGCATGGACCGACGACGGCGAACCGGTCGAATTGTTGCAGGCCAAGCTCCATGCAAAGTCGACAGCTGGACTTGGCGACAAGGACGTCGACATGTGGAAGACCCTCGGCATCTGGATGGGCCGTGCTGATTGCACCGATCCTCAGGGCGCAGACCTCGCTCTAGTCACGACCTCCATGGCCTCGACCGGCACGGCAGCGCACGCATTGCGCACTGTCGCGTCATCGCGCAATGTTCCGGCTGCTGCCCAGTTGCTTCTCAAGGCGGCTCAGGAGTCGACGAACAAAGAAACGGCTGCGGCTCGGCAGAAATTCATAGAACTCACCCCAGCGGACCGAACCACGTTTCTAGAGCGAGTTCAAGTCCTCGACGCGCAGTTACCACCCGAAGATCTGGATGCCGGCGTACGACAGGCAATTGCCTGGGGCCTACCCTCCGGCGAAAAGGCCCAGAATCGCTTCGTCGGCGAGATCTGGCGCTGGTGGGCGGCAGTATCGGTCGACATGCTCGCGGGGCGAAGATTGGCCATCGACGTAGCTGCGGCACTGACATTCGTACAGGAACTACGCGACACCTATACCAGCGAGAATCTTCCAACCACCGTAGAGATTGACGATGTCACTGACGAAGATATCGAACACTATGCAGATGCGCGATTCATCGCCCAGTTGAAACTTGTCAATCACCGAAGCTTGCGACTAGCGGTAATCGACTACTACCGCGCCACGACACAGGAAACACATTGGCTTGACGACAATCTTCTACATGTTCACGAACTTCGCAAATTTGAGAATAATCTTCGTTTCGAATGGGAACTTGCCTTCAACGCCATGCTTGAGGACATTGAAGATTTAGATCCCGACATAGACCCTGTTGATCTTGCGAAAGAGAAGGTGCGAGCGGGCAGGCGACTGCTGAACTCCTTGCTCTCATCAACCGGAGTTACGGTCCGGGCCCATTACAACGAACCTTTCTACGGTCGCGGCAAACGGCACGATCTCGCAGATCGGGTGGACCTGAGCGTTGGTGTCGGCTGGCACCCAGAGTTTGCGACGCGCCTCGCAGCGGTCGTGAGCGCCTGAAGATCTCCGATCGACACAGTCCCTGTCGGCGTTTCGTGCGGAAAGATGGAGATCGCTGGCATCATTGCTCAGTATGACGGCGTGGAGCAGGCGGTCAAGAACTGAAGCAGCCATGTTGAACCCTGCCCTGCTAGCAGTTGTTACCGCCGCCGCTGCAATCCAGTACGAACTAGCGGACGAGAAGCCGATGCCGTGGCCGCTTGCATTTCTGGTCGCTCCCCTGGTGCTACATCGAGGCACCAGGGAGGTCCTGCCCAAGACCACGCGAAGTCACCTGGGAGCGTGGGTCGCTCAACATCCGGTCGAGCACGCTGGGTTTGCTCTGCGCGCGGTGTCATTGCGTGACCCCGTTCGGGAGGGGGTGCGTTTCGGGATTAGCAACGGCCTTCTCGCTGTCGACACCGAGGGCCGGCTGACGGGAACGCTCGCGGCAGGCAAGGGCCGCGCACCCGACCGTGCTAGCGAGGCCGGACGCATCGTTGCTCAGGCTGGGTTCGTGGGCAAGTGGCTGGCAAAGATAGACCAGCCAGCTACTGCCTTTGTCATGCTTGGCGTGGCACCCTAGCCATCATGCAACTCCTCGCGCTTATTCTCTACAATGCCGACGGTCGAACTCGAAGACTCGACTTCCACCCGGGCGCTCTCAATATCGTGACCGGCGAGTCGGAGACCGGGAAGAGCGCGCTCCTTACCATCGTCGAGTTCTGCCTTGGACGTGATGCAAACTTGGTCCCAGTCGGTCCCATCTCGGACACGGTTGCCTGGTTCGCCGCGTTATGGCAACTGGACTCCTCTGGCGGCCGAGCGTTTGTAGCAAGGCCAAGGCCAGCAAAAGGCAAACTGAGCACAACTGCCGCAATGCTTGAGTTCGGAACCAACCTCGAACCGCCTCCTCTGGAATCCCTTCACACCAACATTGATAGCAGACAGTTGCGTCAACAACTTGGTCGGCGCATTGGGATCGAAGAAAACCTAGTCGAGCCTGGTCCCGGATCGCTTCGCTATGCTTTCGAAGCCAACATCGGACATGCCGCCCTTCTATGCTTGCAAAGTCAAAGCGAGGTCGCCAGTCAGACTGTCCTGTTTCACCGGATGGGTGAGGACGGTATTGACCAGGCGCTACGCGATACCATCCCATATTTTCTCGGCGCTGTTGCGCCAGACCAAGCCCGCAAACGCGCTCAATTACGTGATGCAAAGCGAAGTCTGGCGAGACTGGAAGGGGAGGTCGAGCGTGCCGAACAGTCTGCACAGACCATTGACGTTGAACTCGGAGCGCTATTCAGGGAGGCCCAATCAGTCGGTCTGGTAGAGGACGTCCAACTCACTAACAGAGCCGAACTAATCCGGGTCCTTCAAGGTGCTCGCACAGCCACACCAGTGGAGGAGTCACTAGACAGCCCTGCCGATCAAGATCGATATCGAGCTCTAGAGACATCACGTGATCAGCTCCGTTCGCAGTTGCGACTTGTCATGGACGACAGGGCCTTGCTGTTGAATGAAGCGAGAGCCACTACTGAATTTGGAGTGGCACTAGCGAAACAGCAGTCGAGATTGACCGTGCTCGGTCTGCTACCCGACCAAACTCAAGCCGCCGGCGATGAAGACGCCCGTGAGAGCGAGGCCGCGGCGGAGAACTCCGAATGCCCTGCTTGCGGTAGCCACATGGACGAGCCGGATCCAACGGCAGAGGCTCTACGGAGAAGCCTGGCCGACTTAAACGTAGAGGTCGGCAATATCGCAGGAGCCCGACCTGGCCATCGTCAGGCACTCGCGGACCTTGAGACTCGCGCTGAGAGTCTTCGAGAAGAACTTCGTGTCGCACAGGCTGCTGTGCAGGATATCGAACGTGGTCGACGAGTGAGTGAGCAAACCCAGGCCGATAGTCGCGACTTCACGCGCGGCCGGATCGACGCGACCTTATCGCGAGCGACGCTGACCGACGACGTCGCTTTGGAAGTCTTGCGTCAGCGTCTCCGCCAAGCTCAGGAAACAGTGGAGGCGCTGGCAGCCGAACTCGACGATGACTCCAACCGCGAAGAGCTGACTTCAAGGTTGGTGGTCGTGGGACGCGATATCCGAACATATGCGAGTCAACTTCAGCTCGAACATAGCGCTGAAGATGTTCGCTTGGACCTCGCTAAGCTCACCGTGGTTGCGGACACGCCAACCGGACCCGCTCCCCTATCGCGCATCGGTAGCGCCAAGAACTGGGTCGGATATCACCTTGCTACGCACCTAGCGCTGCATAGGTTCTTGACTCTGCAGAATCGTCCAGTGCCTGGATTTTTGATGCTCGATCAGCCGACGCAGGCGCATTACCCTTCTGAGAAGGATAACGAAAGCGGCGTGCCGGAAGATGACGCAGACCGTATCGCAGTGAGGGCCATGTTTGAGCTGATGCGCAATGTTGCTCTAGAACTCGCGCCCGAGTTTCAGATCATCGTTTGTGATCATGCCGATTTGCCTGAAGAATGGTTCAACGAGGCCGTTCGTTATCGCTGGCGCCACGGAGAGAAACTCATCCCACCTGACTGGCTTGAGAGCTGAGCCATATGGACCTTAGACCACTAAATTGGCAATCAGCCAACGGTCTCTAAGGAACCTCATCACCGAAGTCGGTTGATCTTTGAAAGAGCGCGCCTGAGGGGTAGTCCGCGAGGTCGAGGGTGCGGACGTGGTTGAAGCCGTTGTTCTCGTAATAGCGGTGTAGGCCGGTGTTGTCGGTCCATACGTCGATGCGGAGCCAGTGCTGGCCGAGGCGGTGGGCGCGGTGAGAGGCCCAGTCCATGATTTCGGTGCCTAGGCCGGCGTGCTTGCGGCGGACGATTAGGCGGTGCATGTACATCGCAGGGTCGGCCTGCTCGTCCGGGGTCCAGAGGCGGGGGTCTGACCAGGTGTCTAGGGCAACGGTAGCCATCGTGGCCTCGTCTTCGTTGCGGACCATCCAGGTTTCGCCGCGCTCGATGCTTGCGAGGATGCGTTGGTTCTGCTCCTCGGGGTTCGGCCACGCGACTGCCCATTGGTCGATGCCGCTCTGAGCGAGCCATTCGCTGGCCTCGGTGCGGAGGGTGAGGATGACGCCCAGGTCCTCGACGGTGGCGCGTTCGATGATCATGCGTCGGCGTCCTCTTGGGCGAGGTAGGCGCGCATGTCTCCGAGTTCGTAGATGACTCGGTTTCGGTCGCTGGCGAAGGTGGTCAGCGTGAGGCGTAGCGGGCGCTTGTCGCTGAAGGTCGTGCGGGCGTAGATGATGACCGGGGTTCCCGAGCCGAGCTGGAGTTTGCGGGCTTCGTCCGGGGTGGGCATGCGCGCTGTGATCTCGTCGCGGTAGCCGATCTCCTCATGCCCCACGGCCGCCATGGCTCGGATAGCGCCGCCGGCAACGTCGTTGGGGACGACTAGACCGGCCTCGCGGGCGATGTCCATCGGGTAATAGCTCGTCTGGAGACTGAGCGGCTGATTGTCGGCGTAGCGGATGAAGCCGCGGGACACTACCGGCTCCCCCTCGGCTACCTGGAGACGCTTGGAGAAGTCGGGGCCGGCTACTTCGAGGCTCATGGCGAAGTCGCGGTACTCCGCGTGGCGGCCCTGCTCGGCCATCTCGGATTGGAAGGCGTCGGCCTGGTCGCTGGCTCGACGATCGCGGGACTCCGCCCAGGTGGCGTGGTAGTCAGCCATGATCCGTTCGCGGACGATCGTGCCGCGCCCCGGCGTACTCGTAACCATGCCCTCGTTCTGGAGCATGCCGAGCGCAAGCCGGACGGTGTTCCGAGAGACGCCGTGGTCGGCCATGAGATCTTGCTCGGTCGGCAGGCGTTCGCCCGCCTTGATCTGACCGGTTCGGATCTGCTCGCGGAGACCGGCTGCGATCCGCTGGTAGAGCGGTTCTGACTGTGCCATCTGAAGGAACCTCCTGGTTCGTACCAACCAATGGTCCCATTTTCCTTGACTTGGCGCCAGCGGTCAGGTAAACATTGGTCTCGTACCAAACATTGGTACGAATCCAATGAAGGGACATAACCCACCATGAGCATGCCGAAGAGGATCCCGGTCGACTTCGGGGAGACCTTCCCGTACGGACTGTTCGCCGTCTCCGAGGTCGTGATGGCTCGCGACTTCGAGAAGTCGACCAAGACCAACGCGGTTCAGACGATGGATGACGCACACGGTCTGCCGGTCTGGACCGTGGACGTGATGGACGGAGACCCCGAAGCCCGCAAGGCGGATCGCACGTTCACCATCAAGATCCTGTCCGAGAAGCAGCCCGTACTGCCGCCCGCGCTGCCGGGCCTCCCATTTACGCCCGTCGAGCTGGACGGGCTGACCGCCGCTCCCTGGGTCGACACCCGCACATGCTCGGCGCCCGACGAAGGACGGTCGCACCGTTGCCGCGCTCGTCAGGGCTGGAGCTTCCGTTGCATCGGCGTCCGGGCGCCGAAGAACATGCCGGGCGCGGGCTCCGCCACGACCCAGAAGGCGGCCTGACCATGAGCATCGCGGAGACCGTCGAACCGAGTCAGTACCTGGCCTACCAGAACGGCCGCGCGGCCTTCCTGCTCAGCGAGTTGCTGTCGGGAGAGGCGAGCAAGTTCGTCCAGTTCGAAGCTCGGACCTGGCTGGCTCAGCACGAGTCCTGGCTGTCCGACTCCGACGAGGTCGACGCGGACCCGTGGGACTACACCGGCGAGGACGACGAAGACGAAGCGGACGAGATCAACGACGACCGGCCGGGGAGCAAGGTTCTCTACTCCGAAGGCTGGATCTGATGACCCCCTGGCGGCGGGCGGCGACCGGCGATCTCTGCACCTGCGGGCGGCAGGCAACTGAGGTCTTCGTTCGTGCTGACGGCGGAGAGGTCGGGTACTGCGGCCTGTCCGATGGAGGGGACAAGAAGGGACCGTGCCCGTTCTGCGGTGGCCGGCGCCACGATGTCGGCCCGTGCCCTAGCTACACGCTGCGTCGTCCCGAGCAGCAAGCGAATGGCGGCTGATCGTCATGGCCAAGGTGAAGGGGAAAGAGGTCGGGACGGGGCCGGTGAACTTCCGGTCCCCCACCGTCGCCATTCGTCTCCGCTGGGTCGTCCTGTGGTTCTGCCTCCGGGCGCTGGGTCGCGGCCTCGGCTATCTCGCCAGACATCCTGGCATCGTTGCCACCACGGCTGTCGGAGTGCAGTGCTACAGGCTCTGGACCACTGGATCGGCGTGGATCGTCATTGCGTCTGTGGCTGCCTTGGGCCTCGTCCTGGGCGGATGGCGCTGGCTGTGGCCGGACTCGTTCGCACAGCGAGTTGTGTGGCGGATTCGTGGATCACGACGACGCTTCATGGAGTACCGGACCCGCTGGGATACGACGATGCGGGCCCTGAAACTCACGGTCCGAATGGATGACCGGACCTACGTCCCGAGAATCATCAAGGTCCGCTCGTCGGGCACCGTCGACCAAGTGACGGTCAGGCTTCTGCCTGGCCAGATCCTCACCGACTACGCCGAGCAATCCGAGCGCCTGGCGCGAACCTTCGGCGCCGAAGACTGCCGCGTCCGGTCGGCGGCCTCCCTGATCCCGTCATGGTGGCCTGGCGGAACCGAGGGATGGATGGGGCGCTACATCTCGTGGGTCCTGCCTCGGCGGACTGACCGGCTGGTGCTGTGGTTCCTGACAAACGATCCGCTGCGAGCGATCGTCGCCCCGATCCCTGCGGCCGATCCGCCCAACCTGCAAGCGCTCGACGTGGCTCGACGCGAAGACGGCCTGATCTTCCGTCTGCGCCTGCTTTACACACATCTGCTGGTCGCGGGCGCTACAGGCGCTGGCAAGGGTTCCGTCCTGTGGTCAATCATCGCCGCGCTTGGTCCCGGTATCCGGTCGGGTCTGGTCCAACTATGGGTGCTCGACCCCAAGGGCGGCATGGAGCTCGCGCTGGGCCGCCGGCTCTTTCACCGGTTCTGCTACGGCTCCGATCCGGCGATGGACGGTGCCACTGATGCTGAGTACGAAGAGGCGTTCGCGACGCTGCTTGAGGACCTGGTCGTGATCATGCGTCGGCGGCAGGGGAAGCTCCGCGGCTTGTCTCGGCTGCTGAAGCCCAGCCTTGATGAACCGTTCATCGTGCTGATTGCGGACGAGCTGGCGTCGCTGACGGCGTACGTAACTGACCCGGCGATGAAGAAGCGCATCGCCAAAGCCTTCTCGCTCCTGCTGTCGCAAGGGCGAGCGGTCGGGATCTCAGTAGTCGGCGCTCTGCAAGACCCGCGCAAGGAAGTACTTCCCTTCCGGGACCTGTTCCCGACTCGTCTTGCCCTGCGGATGAGCGAGGGCGAGCAAGTGAAACTCGTGCTCACGGACGGCGCGAGAGAACGCGGTGCACGCTGCGACAAGATCCCCGAATCCCTGCCCGGTGTGGGATACGTGACCGTCGATGGCGAAACCGAGCCGATCCGCGTCAGGTTGTCCCACATCACCGACGAGGCCATTGCAGACCTCGTGAACGCCTACGCCCCGGACCTCACCGGACCTACCGACCCCATCTCGGTCTCGACCCTGGAAGGAGCAGCAGCATGACGGTACGTCGACAGATCCCCGGTCAGTTGGTGCTCCCGCTGGTGGCCGGCCTTTCCCGGAAATCTCGGGCCTCGCTCGTTCGGCGGATCAAGGTTGGTTGGCAGGACGAGGCCAACTGCGCTGGCTACCTGGATCATGACGACTTCTATCAAGACGAGATGGCGGCTCGACGTACCGACCCGAAGGACATCTGTGCGTTCTGCCCGGTCGTGCGTGACTGC
The DNA here is from genome assembly GCF_039530625.1 of Kribbella sancticallisti. Lineage (NCBI taxonomy): Bacteria > Bacillati > Actinomycetota > Actinomycetes > Propionibacteriales > Kribbellaceae > Kribbella > Kribbella sancticallisti. The sequence goes on from NZ_BAAAOS010000053.1 coordinate 141,485, forward strand.
CTGGCTGCTGCTCTGGTCGCCGATGAGCAAGGCATCTGGGGCCGCACGACCGAGGCCGAGCGCGACGCCATCCGCGAAGACCTTGCCCAAGGTATCGACGTGGATCACGCCCTGAGCCCGTACCTCGATGGCCCGTCTGCAACCTGGGGGATGGCGGCATGAGCCTCACCACACCGAAGAGCAGCCTTGACCGGTTCCCGCTGGACGTCGTCCGGGACCTGGCCGTGAGCAACGGCGTGTGCGTGCGCCCGGTTCTCAACAGGGTGTTTGACACCGAGACCGGCACCGACCGAGTGGTCGGGGTGTCGTGTGGTTCCACGCTGGTCAGCAAGTGTCCTCCGTGCGCCGATGCGAACCGCCGCCTCCGCATGCAGCAGTGCCGGGAGGGCTGGCACCGAGACGCCGAACCCGAAGACCTTCCCGGCGACCAGGCCGAGGACGAGCCGAACGAAGAGGACGAGGATGGCGAAGAGCAGACCCGGCGTACCCGCTCGACACGGCGGCGGCAGGACGCGGCTGACCTGCCCAAGATCCCGATGGACAGCCGGACCATCGGCTCAGCGTTCACCGCTCCCAACGGCAAGACCTACCGGCCGTCGATGTTCCTCACCTTGACGCTTGGGTCCTACGGCGCGACCCATCGCCTCCCCCACCGAGTTCCGGGCAAGGGCCTGATCCCCTGCGACTGCGGGATCTTCCACGGCAAAGACTCACCGCTGCTCTCAACTCCGGTCGACCCGAGCACCTACGACTACCGCCGAGCTGCGCTGGACGCGCTGCACTTCCCGAAGCTGGTCGACCGGTTCATGCAGAACCTTCGGCGGTGCGCTGGCTACAAGGCGCAGTACTTCGCGGTGGTCGAGCCACAGAAGCGACTCGCACCGCACCTGCATGCCGCAGTACGGGGCACCGTTGCCCGCGACATCGTGCGCCAGGTCGCCAAGGCCACCTATCACCAAGTTTGGTGGCCGAGCCACAGGAAGCCCGTCTACGGCTCCAACCTGGACGCGGGCCTCCCGGTGTGGGATGAGCTGTCCGAAGCCTTCGTAGACGAGGCGACAGGCGCCGTACTCCCTGGATGGGATGCCTCACTAGACGATCTCGGCGCCGATCCCTCCGCCAAGCCTGCGCACGTCGTCCGGTTCGGCTCGCAGATCGACTACCAAGGAATCGTTGCGGACTCCGAAGCCAAGGTAGGCAAGGCGATCGGCTACCTGACCAAGTACCTCGGCAAGTCCATCGGAGAGACCTACGGCGACGACTCCGCGGACATTCACCCGGCCCAGCTCGCGCACCTCAACCGCCTCCACGCTCACGTACAGGTCTTGCCCTGCTCGCCGGCCTGCGCCAACTGGGTCCTCTACGGCATCACGCCCAAGGACGCCTCGGCGAACAAGACGCCCGGCCGGTGCCAGTCCAAGGCACACGACCGGGCACACCTCGGCCTAGGCGGCCGTCGCGTTCTGGTCTCCCGTCAATGGACCGGCAAGACCCTGACCGAGCACCGTGCCGACCGGGCCGAGGTGGTCCGACAGACCCTCGCAGCCGCCGGGGTGGAGATGGACGACCAAAACGAACTCGCTACCCACACCGACGACGCCGAAAGTCCTCGCTTCATCTGGCAACCGATCCGGCCGGGTGACGAGGACGTGCCTACGCACAAGGAAGTCATGGCGCACGCCATCACGAGACGCATCCGCTGGCGCACGCAGTACGAGGAAGCCAAACAACGAGCCAGACCACCGGACGAAACCCGTTCGGCAACTGATGACGACAGATCCGCCGCAACAGCGGCCTAGCTGGCGAGGAGCCAACCATGCAAGACGATTCGCGATTGCTGAAGGTCGAAGAAGCGGCGGAAGTACTGAACGTGTCCCGCTGGACCGTCTACCGACTGATCAAGGAGAAGGACTTGACGAGCGTGAAGGTCCGCAACGGCCGGCGGGTGCCGATGGCGTCCATCCGCGTCTACGTTGCAGGTCTCATTGAGGACGCTGCCTGATGACCACGGTTGCGTTCATGGCCCCGGAGGAGCCCGAAGAGCCCCGCAAGCCAAAGACCAAGGCGAAGACACCCAAGGCGCCGAAGTCGGAGAAGGGCAAGCGCAACGTCAACGGAGAGGGCAACATTCGGCAACGCTCCAACGGCACGTACGAAGGTCGCGCCTATGTGATCACGACGGATGGCCGCGAGGTCCGCAAGAGCGTGTATGGCCAGTCTTGGGAGGAGGCTCACGAGAAGCTGACCAAGATGCAGGCCGACACCATGTCGGGCAAGCGGGTGGCGTCCAGCTCGCAGACCGTGGCCGAGTACCTGGACTACTGGCTGCAGGAGCACGCACGGCATCGGGTCCGTGACACGACGTTTGCAAGCTACAAGTGGCTCATCACGAAGTATCTCGTACCGCTGTTCGGCAAGAAGAAGCTCACCACTCTCCGGCCGAACGACGTACGGCGCGGCCTGTTCCAGCTCCAGCAGGTCTGTCAGTGCTGCGCCCAGGGCAAGGACAAGGCTCGGGAGGAACGCGCCGAGGTCGAGCGGCAGAAGCGGGCAGGCCGGCCTCCTCGGAAGAACGCCAAGGCGATCATTGGCGCCAAGTGCTGCGCTCTCGTTCCGCCGGTCTGCTGCCGGTCGACGGTCTCAGACGGGACCGTCCGGTATCTACACCGCCTGCTCCGGGCAGCTCTCCAAGACGCCGTATCCGAGGACGAGATCCTGACCGAGAACATCGCCAAGAAACTCCGGCTGAACCACAAGTACCGGCCGAAGTTCAAGGCGTGGAGTCGCGCCGAGGCAACCAAGTTCCTGGAGGCCATCCGGGAAGACCGGCTCTATGCCTTGTACGCCGTGGCGCTGTCGCTCGGTCTCCGTCGCGGTGAAGCGCTCGGCCTGCGCTGGGCGGATGTGGACCTGCACAACGGCCTGATCCGGGTCAACCAGGCTCTCCACCGGGTCGACGGCGCGCTCAAGCTCGGGGACGTCAAGACGGATGGGAGTACCCGCCTGATCGCCGTACCCAAGCCGCTGGTATCCGCTCTCCGGGTTCACCGGGCCACTCAGAGTCAGGAGCGGAAGAACGCGGGCAAGTCATGGCAGGACGGCGGCTATGTGTTCTCGACCATGATCGGAACCCCGATCGAGCCGCGGAACATGAACCGCCACTTTGACCGGCTCTGCGAGAAGGCCGGCGTACGGCGTATCCGGTTCCACGACCTGCGGCACTCGTGCGCCTCGCTGCTCTACAGCCAGGGCGTGCCGCTGGAGAACATCCAAGACGTGCTCGGGCACAGCTCCCCGACCGTCACCAAGGTGATCTATGTCGACGTGGCCGAGGACGTGACGCGGGACGCCGTCGACAAGCTCGACTTCCTGTTCGGGGAGCAGAAGGAAGGGTGACGTTGGGGTACGCGTGGGGGTACGGAAGGGTGGCCGAGCAGTCGGGCCGCCCTTCTGCCATGTCCCGGAAAACACAAAAGCCCAGGTCAACCACCTGATTGACTTGGGCTTGTGCTGGCGCGCTCGGAGGGATTCGAACCCCCAACCTTCTGATCCGTAGTCAGATGCTCTATCCGTTGAGCTACGAGCGCCGGACAACGATGGGTAACGATACACGCGGGAGGGCGGTGGGTGCCAATCGGCTCTCAGGGAGGGGATTTGGCGGGGGTGGGTGCGGTGGGTTGGCGCTCGGGGAGGGCTGTGGGAGGCGGCTGGCGGAGGGGGGAGTACGCCGTACGGGCCGGGCGCCGCGTCGCGTAGTCGAGGGGTGAGCCAGGTCGCGTACGCAGTACGGGCGGCGCAGGCCTACCGCCAGTGTGAGGTGGAGAGCCGCCTCTGTACGCCTAGTAGTAACCCGGCGACGCAGGCCGTAGTACAAGATGTCCAGCCCGCCGGCAGCACGCCGCACCGGCGGCCCGCGTCGCGGGCCGTAGCACGAGGCGGTTGACCCGCGTCCGGTCGGGTGGGAACAGCAGTCGGGCGCGTGGCAGCCCGTGGTACCTGCTGGCTGGCGGGGCGCGTACGCCGCCGTAGCAAGGCGGCGCAGTTGGCCGTAGTACCCGGCAGCCCGCCCGAGCACGGGTATGCCCGGCCGGCGCCGCTGGCGTCCGAGGTGATCAGTCCACCGCCGATACGTTGCTCCAGAGTTCCGCGCCGCGGGCCGCAGTACGAGGTGGTCGACCTGTTGCCCGTGCACCGGGATAGCAGCCGTCGTACGCGGTGAGTGGCCGGGGTTTGAACGCCACGCACCAGGGCTGGTGCAGCGGCCGCATATCCGGCGAGCAGTCCGAGGTCGGTACGCGCAGGCGCTGGCGCCGGAGGCCGTCGTACGAGGGGACCAGCCAGCCGCCATTACGTCGCGCCGGCGGCTCGCGCCGCAGGTCGTAGTACTGGGTGATCTATCTACCTACCGAAGCCCGTAGTAGGAGTTGGTTGGCCGGGCGGGCGGTGCGGGGCGGGTGGGGGTTGGTGCGCGGCGGGGCGTGGGTCGGGGGGCGACGCGCCGGGGGAGGGTGAGGGGCG
>NZ_BAAAOS010000053.1:146063-179204 GCF_039530625.1 Kribbella sancticallisti
GTGGGAGGGGGTGGGGGAATAGCATCCGGGGATGGGTATTGAGGAGTTGTTGGGTGGGCGGGATTTGGGGGATGTGAAGAAGGCGGTCGGGTTTGTGATGGAGAACTCGGACGACTTCGAGAAGGTGCTGAAGCTGGTGAGGGGGTTGCCGGATGATGCGTTGGGGCTGGTTGGGCAACTGCCTGAGTTGTTGAAGACGATCGGGTCTGGGTTGGCGGAGGCTGGGGAGCAGGCGGCCAAGGCGGCGGGGGCGTTGGTTGGGGATGATGGGGAGGGCGGCGCTCGGCGGGCGTTGTCGGGGAGTGCCGAGACTATGAACTCGGCCAAGGACAAGCTCAAGGATGCTGCGGGGATGTTGGCGGGGCTGGCGGGTGAGTTGGACAAGATTCCCGGGATCGGGGATGCGGCGGCCAAGCGGCTGAATGATGGCAGCGGGACGATCGGTGGGGTGGCGTCCGAGGTCGAGAGCTTGGCGGGGAATCTGCAGGATCTTTCGGGGATTCTGGCTAGCGTCGGGGAGGCATTGGCTGGGCTTGGTACCAAGCTGTCCGAGTCTGGTGGGTCGGTGAAGAGCCTTCTCAGTTGAGGCCGGGAGAGCTGAGTCAGGCCGCGGACGGCCGAAGCCCGGCGCCCGGACGCCGGGCGGTCACGCCGACTGGAGTGGCTTGATGAAGTCCAGCACGTCGCGGCCGTCAGGTGAAGGTTGCCGGGGTGGTTTGTTGTTGGGCTCGGAGAGCAGTGAGGAGCGCAGGAGTGATCTCCTCGCCGGCGGCTGAGGCTTCAGCTACGGCTCGGAAGTAGGTTTCGTAGCCTGCGGGGGTGAAGAGGGTGGTCAGGGTGGCCGGTTCCGCGGTGGTGTTGCGGTAGCCGTGGGGTTGGCCGCGTGGGACTGAGACCGAGCCGCCCGCGCCAACTGCCAGTACTCCGTCCGCCGTGTCGAAGGTGACCTCGCCGGCCGTGATGAGGAAGTACTCCTCGTGCCCGTGGTGGATGTGCGGCGTGGCTCCGAGGGCGCCGGCGGGGAGGATCGAGTCCACCACCGAGAGCGCGCCGCCCGTCTGGTCGCCTGAGATTCGCACGGTGAAGACGCCGAAAGGCAACTCCAGTACTTCGCCCTCGCCGGGCGCGCCGATCACGATGTCGGGGAAGGCTGTCATCGGCGCAGCATAGGCAGGAACCAGGACCAGTCGGCCTTCGTCAAAGCCGCCATGCCTGGACACGCCGGGCACCACAAACCCGGTGAGGGAGGACCTCTGCGTGGCTAGGGTCGCGGGCATGGCGAGCCGATTGATACGGAGTACTGGGATCGCCGCCGGCATCGCCGCGGTCGCGGGGCTGGGGATCGGGTACGCCGCCGGGGATCCGGTCAGGCCGACCGACATCGTCCAGCCGCGCAAGCTCCCCGCGGATCTGTGCGACCGGCTCGGGGACGTCTCCCTGTTGTTGCCCAAAGCCACCAACCTGCCGTGGCAGCGAACCGGCAACACCGAGGTGGTTTGCTCGGTCGGCGTCCGGAGCCAGGCGCAGCCGACCTTCACGGCGGCGGCTCTCAAGGTCCGGATCACCCCGTACGGCGGCCGCGCGGCGGGCGCTGGGCAGCCACCGTTCACCCCGGCCGAGATGGCCAAGCAGGCGTACGACCGCAAGCCCTGGGAAGTGCTGCCGGACCGGCCGTACCCGACCAGGATCGCGAAGAGCACCGAGGCGGGTGGGCAGAGCTGGCGGGTCTCCGTGATGGTGGTCCGCGCCGACCTGGTCGTCCAGGTGGACTACGAGGCGCACCCGATCACCGAGGCGGCGGCGCAGCAAGGCGCCCTGGTGCTGGCCGACCGGGCGATCTGGGAGGCCAAGTGAGCCAGGTGAACAGCACTCCACAGCTCCAGGGGTACGAGCTCGACCAGCGGTTGCTGGAGCACCCCCTGGCGGAGATCTGGCGCGGTCGGTCGTTCACCGGGATGGAGGTGGTCGCGCTCGTGCTCAGCGAGAGCGGAGCGGCTGACCCTCAAGTAAGGGACCGGCTCGACCAGGCCAGCCGTGGCGCGGCACTGGAGCCAGGAGAGCAGCAGACTCCGCTGTGGGCGGCCAACCTGTCAGCGGACCGCCCGTACGCGATCACCCAGCTGATACCGGGCCAGTCCGGCGCCGAGCGGCTGCTGGATCCACTGGACGGCCTGCTGGGAAACGACGAGGAGTCACTCAGCGCCGTGCGGAGCCAGCTGGCGCAGTACGGCGCCGCACCGCTCAACCAAGCCCAGCAAAAGCCCCCGAGCAAGGTCGAAGTAGCCCGGGAGTACCGCCACAAGCTGGGCCGGTGGACCTACCTGGTAGCCGCGATCGGAGTACTGATTGTCTTCACCGCCCTGTACTCCGTAGGCGCGGCGATCGGCAGCTCCATCAAGGACCAACGCCCAGCAGGTCCCCCCATCGCCACAGCAGTCAGCCCCTCTCCCCTACCGTCCCCAGGCCTGCTCCCAGGAGTCCCGAAGCCGAGAACAGCTCCCTACCTCCCGCCAGTCACCACTACCGGCCTGGTCGGTGCGACCTACCCCACCGGAGCAGACGTCCAGGTGGTCGACGGCCTGAGCCTGCCGTTCGCCTTCGGCTGGCCCCGCCCGCCGCACAAGGTAGAGCTGGGCGAATCGTCCACCATGATCTACCGGCGGGTGCTGACCGAAGCGAAGCCCACCGACTCCGCCCTGGACGCACGGATCGCGCTGCGCCCGTGCCGCGACCTGGCAGCCTGCCTGGCCGGCCGGGCCCAGTTCGACAAGGAGTGGACGGACAGCTTCAAGACGCCGGTACCGGCGTCGGCCAAGGACGCCCGAACCTGGCTGACCGTCCAGAAAGGCCCGCGGTACACGCTGACGATGACGCGCGCGTACACCAGCGCAGGCCGGTCCTGGCTCGTCGGCGTGACCCTGACCGGCGCCCCCGGCGAGGAGCCGGCGATCGAGCGGGTTCTGAACGACATCTGGCGCCAGACGCAGTAGATCCGCCTGAGCAGACCACCCGAAGTCCGGAATCCGGCCGCGCGATCCTCGCGCGGCCGGTCTTTTTGCTGGGAAAGCCCTTGTCGGCGAAATTCTGTGACGGTCCTCACGTCTTACCGGTTCTCAGCACACCACCGAGTCGCGTAACGTTAGTACCACTTGCACACTGGTATACGCCCACTGGCCGCACTGGTATGCGACAGATCACACACCGCCAGCAGCTGAATCGAACCGCCGGAGACCCCGGCGGCCGACGTCGTACCCCCTCAGCGTCGAGGGACGGGACCGCCGTCGGGACCGATCGCGAGAGGGAATGAGCCGCCGATGACGACAACCGCCAGCCCTGCCCATACCGGAGATGCCCTCAGCGCCGAGGCCGCCGCAGCCACCCCGACGACCTACGACCTGAGCGACGCCCCGACTGAGCACGCAGGCTTGCTGGCCTGGGTCGCCGAGATCGCCGCGCTCACCCAGCCGGACCGGATCCACTGGGTCGACGGTTCGGACGCGGAGTACGCCACGCTGACCGACGAACTGATCGCCGGCGGCACCCTGGTCCGGCTGAACGACGAGAAGAAGCCGAACTCGTTCTGGGCCCGCACCGACCCGTCCGACGTCGCGCGGGTCGAGCAGCGCACCTTCATCTGTTCGGTCGACGAGGCCGACGCCGGTCCGACCAACAACTGGATGGACCCGGCCGAGATGAAGGCCCTGATGACGGACCTCTACCGCGGCAGCATGCGCGGCCGGACCCTGTACGTCGTGCCGTTCTGCATGGGCCCGCTGACCGCCGAGAAGCCGATGTTCGGGGTCGAGATCACCGACTCGGCGTATGTGGTCGCCTCGATGCGGATCATGGCGCGCACCGGGTCCGAAGTACTGGCGAAGATGGGCACCGACGCGAAGTACGTGCCCTGTCTGCACTCCGTCGGCGCGCCGCTGGAGCCGGGGCAGAAGGACGTCCCGTGGCCGTGCAACGACGAGAAGTACATCGTCCAGTTCCCCGAGGAGCGGACCATCTGGTCCTACGGCTCGGGCTACGGCGGCAACTCGCTGCTGGGCAAGAAGTGCTACTCGCTGCGGATCGCCTCGGCGATGGCCCGCGACGAGGGCTGGCTGGCCGAGCACATGCTGATCCTGAAGCTGATCTCGCCGGAGAAGAAGGTCCACTACATCGCGGCCGCGTTCCCGAGCGCCTGCGGCAAGACCAACCTGGCGATGCTCGACCCGACCCTGGAGGGCTGGGAGGTCGAGACGCTGGGTGACGACATCGCCTGGATGCGCTTCGGCGAGGACGGCCGCCTGTACGCCGTGAACCCCGAGTTCGGGCTGTTCGGCGTCGCCCCCGGCACCGGCTGGAAGACCAACCCGAACGCGATGCGCACGATCGAGAAGGGCAACTCGGTCTTCACCAACGTGGCGCTGACCGACGACGGTGACGTCTGGTGGGAGGGCTACTCGCAGACCCCGCCGAACCACCTGACCGACTGGAAGGGCCGCGACTGGACGCCGGAGTCCGGCGAACTGTCGAGCCACCCGAACAGCCGGTTCTGCACCCCGATCAAGCAGTGCCCGATCATCGCCGACGAGTACGAGGACCCGAACGGCGTACCGATCTCGGCGATCCTCTTCGGTGGCCGCCGGGCGACGACGGTGCCGCTGGTGACCGAGGCGCGCGACTGGGACCACGGTGTGTTCATGGGCGCGACGCTGTCGTCGGAGACCACCGCGGCCGCGGTCGGCGAGGTCGGCGTGGTCCGGCGCGACCCGATGGCGATGCTGCCGTTCATCGGCTACAACGCCGGCGACTACCTGAACCACTGGATCACCGTCGGCAAGGACAACGACGCGGCCAAGCTGCCGAAGATCTTCTACGTGAACTGGTTCCGCAAGGACGAGGCCGGCAAGTTCGTCTGGCCGGGCTTCAGCGAGAACGGCCGGGTGCTCAAGTGGGTGATCGAGCGGCTCGAGGGCACGACGGCCGCGGTCGAGACCCCGATCGGGCACGTCCCGACCACCGACGCGATCGACGTCAGCGGGCTGGACCTCAGCCCGGAGGCGCTGCAGGTGGCGCTGAACGTCGACGCCGAGGAGTGGAAGGCCGAGATCCCGCTCATCGAGGAGTGGTTCGCGAAGCTCGGCGACAAGGTGCCGACCGCGCTGAAGCTCGAACTGGACAGCCTGAAGGCACGCCTCGGCTGACCCCGTACTCCGGCGGCTGACCCGGAAGCCAGCCCGTCGGACTGCAAACGAAGCGCCCCGGTCCCAGACCGGGGCGCTTCGCTGTGTCGCGGGGTTAGGTTGACCGGATGGAGATCCCCGAGAGTGTGCGGACCGTGCTCGCGTCGGACGCGCTGGCGCATCTGGTCACGATCAACCCCGACGGCACCCCGCAGGTGTCGGTGGTCTGGGTCGGGCTCGACGGCGACGAGATCGTCGCGGGGCACGTCCCGGAGAGCCGGAAGGTCAAGAACGTCCGGCGCGACGGCCGGGTGGCGCTGTCGATCGAGACGAAGAACCAGAACGAGATGGGCCTGGTCGAGTACGTGGTGATCAAGGGGACGGCCCGGATCACCGAAGGCGGTGCGGTGGAACTCCTCCGGGAGTTGGCGAAGACCTACATCGGCCCGGACGCGGAGTTCCTGCCCGGTGAGGGCCTGCCGGCCGGCTACATCACCCGAATCACGGTCGACCGGATCTCAGGAGTCGGCCCCTGGGCTTCCTGACCTCCCGTACTGCGTACCGCCGGCGCGCGCCAGCGGACCGTCTCAGTTGTTCGGGCCGAGGCGTTCCACCGGGATCCGGCGGGTGAGTTCGTTGCCGGTGGCGTCGGTGTACTGGATCAGGGCGATCCAGCCGTCCGCGCAGTGCAGCCGGCCGATCAGCCAGGCCGGGCGCCAGTCGTCGTCCACCAGAGCGACGACGTGCGCGGGTAGAGCGAGACCCAGGATCGACCGGAGATCGTAGGCCGACGGCCGGACCATGAAGTCCGTCACCACCACCACATCCTTTCGCGAGGCCACTGGCGGCAATACCGGCTTCCGTACCGCGGCCTCACGAACCCGGGCGTTGCGACAGTACCCACGCGACCGCCGGCCCCGCCGCACTCGGCGCATCGCGATGTCGCTTCGGAAGCGTTACGAAATGCCCTGCGCGAAGGGAATCGGGAGATTAGGTTGGGCGGATGAAGATTGGCGTGATGCTCCCGGTCGGCGGCACCGACGGTCCCGAAGGCCAGTTCCCGACCTGGAGTGACACCCGCCGGATGGCGGAGGCGGCTGAGGAGTCCGGACTGGACTCGGTCTGGCTCGCCGACCACTTCTTCTACCGCGCCCCCGACGGTACGACGTACGGGATGCACGAGGCGTGGACCCTGCTCAGCGCGGTCGCCGCGGTGACGGACCGGGTGGAGCTCGGCACGATGGTGCTCTGCGCGTCGTTCCGCGATCCGGGGCTGACGGCGAAGATGGCGGCGACGATCGACGAGGTGTCCGGCGGGCGCCTGGTCCTCGGGGTCGGCGCGGGCTGGCACGACCCGGAGTACGAGGCCTTCGGCTTGCCGACCGATCACCGGGTCGGGCGGTTCGCGGAGTGGCTGGAGATCGTGGCGCGGCTGGTCCGGAGCGAGACGGTCAGCCTGGACGGGAGGTATCACCAGGTGCGGGACGCAGTACTGGTTCCGGCGCCGAAGCGGCAGATCCCGATCCTGGTGGCATCGTTCCGGCCGCGCATGCTGGAGCTCACGGCGAAGTGGGCCGACTCCTGGAACACCGCTTGGTTCGGCGCACCCAACGACGAGCTCGACCAGCGTCTCGGCTCGATCACCGATGCCCTGGCCGCGGCCGGTCGCCCGGACGACGAGGTCAGCCGGACGGTCGGAATCACCGTCCGGGACCCCGACCAGCCGCCTGTCGCGGAACCGGAGGCCAACGCCATCGAGGGCACGGTCGCCGAACTGGCCGAGACCATCAGGTCGTACGAGTCCCGCGGAGTGGAGCACCTGATCGCCGGTCTCGAGCCGAACACCACTCGATCCGTGGCGCGCCTGGCCGAGGCCAAGAAGCTCGCCGCCGGCTAGCAGGTTCGGGCGATGACCTTCGCGCTCTGTTGATCGTCACGGGTGATCGGCAGGTCGTACTTGTTGGCGACGTGCAGGTACCGCAGTACGTAGGTGCAGCGGTAGGCCTTGTTGATGGGCAGCCACTCTCCCGGGCCTTGGTCGGACTTGCTCGCGTTGGCGGAGCCGTCGACGGCCAGGAGGTTGTCGGTGAGGTCATTGGCGAAGTCCACTCGGCGCTGCAACGGCCAGTTGGAGGCGCCGAGATCCCATGCGCGGGCCAGCGGATAGATATGGTCGATCTGCACCTTGCTCGCCTCGGCTTTGCGGAACTGCACCTGTTTGCCGGTGTAGGGCTCCAGCAGTTGGCCACTGAGCACCACACACTGCTTGCGACCGGCCTTGTACGTGACCTGGGCCAACTGCCGGCTGAGCACGTTGTTGCGGGTGTCACAACCGTCGTGACCGCCTGGGCCGTTGTGGTTGTCCGACCAGGCAGGGCCGAAGGAACAAGCCTCGGCCTTGCCGCAGCCGCGGTCGTAGCCGCGAGCCGATTTCCGGCCGGCCACCACCTGCAGGGTGGCCAGTTCCGCGGTGATCGAACCGGCTGGGGCGGGCGAGGGCGAGGGGTTCTGCTGGGCTGCGACGTCGCGGACGAATCCGCAGCCGGGGGCCAGCAGCAAGATCAGCGGAAGTACGGCGAAGGAGCGGCGGCGGACGGACAGCGGCAAGAGGTTTCTCCAGGGGCGCTCACGGATCGATGCGGCGGCGCGCCGGTCGTGCGGGCGGCACCGCAGTGCACCGTAGACGGCGGCGGGCCGCCGACCGCGGTACGACGCGGCCCAGAACGCGGGCAAACCCGAAGGTCCCGGAGAAGGAACGCGGGCAAGCCGAAAGGTCCCGGAGAAGGGACGCGGGCAAACCCGAAAGGTCCCGAGAAGCACGAAAGCCGTCAGGCGCTTGCGGCGCTTGACGGCTTTCTTTACTGCGGAGGCGGGGGGATTTGAACCCCCGAGAGGGGATTACCCTCAACCCGCTTAGCAGGCGGGCGCCATCGACCGGACTAGGCGACGCCTCCTCCGAGGAGTCCCCTGGAGGACTCGACGACGGCCAAGACTATCCGGAGACACGGCCCGACGGCAAAGCGGGGCCTGCTCGGCTTGGCAACCGGCTCCGGTCCCCCTGTAACCTGGCGGAATCGACGGGGGTCGTAACGTCACGTCAACCAAGGAGGCCGTGCCGGCGTCTGAAGTACTGAGGACCGTTGTCTGACGGTCCGGCACGCCGTCACGTCGTCGATCAGGGAACGGAGCCATGTCGCGGAGCACGCGCGCAACAGGACGCAGGTCCGCGCCCAAAGCCAGCCGTTCCCGTCACCGCGGTCACCGTGCCCCCTCCGTGTCGAGGGGCCTCGGCCTGACCCTGGTCAGCACCCTGATCCCCGGCCTCGGTTTCGTCCTGGGCGGCCGTAAGAAGCTGGGCGCGTTCGTGATGACGCTCAGTATCGGCCTGCTCCTGATCGTCGCGTTCGTCGGCCTGACCAAGCGCGACTCGATCCTCGCGACCGCGGTCGACCCGAGCCGACTCCTGCTGGCCACCGCCGCCGTCGTGGTGCTCGGCATCCTGTGGATCTGCGTCGTCGTCTCCTCGCACAAACTGCTCCGCCCGATCAGCCTGACCGCGACCGGCCGACTGGCCGGTTCGATGTTCGTCGGGCTGCTCTGCTTCGGCATCGCCGTGCCGACCACCGTCGCCGCGCAGACCGTGCTGGCGCAGCGCGACCTGGTCGGCGGCGTGTTCAAGTCCGAGGACGACTCCAAGAGCGCCACCCGGCCCAAGGTCGAGGACAAGAAGGACCCCTGGGCGAACACCCCGCGGCTGAACCTGCTGCTGCTCGGCGCCGACGACGGCGTCGGCCGGGAGGGCACCCGGACCGACACGGTGATCGTGGCCAGCATCGACACCAAGACCGGCGACACCGCGCTGATGTCGCTCAGCCGGAACTTCATGCGGATGCCGTTCCCGGAGGACTCCCCGCTGCACAAAAAGTTCCCGGACGGCTACTGGGATCCGAACCTCGGCAACGTCGAGCAGCCGGAGTACTACCTGGACTCGATGTACGACAACATCCCACGGACGTACCCCGGCATCCTGGGCGCGTCCGACAACGAGGGCGCCGACGTGATGAAGGTGTCAGTCGGCGAGGCGATGGGCCTCAAGATCGACTACTACATGCAGGTCAACCTCAAGGGCTTCGAGCAGATCATCGACGCGCTCGGCGGGATCACGGTCAACATCAACTACCGGGTCCCGATCGGCGGCGACTACGGCGCCGGACCGGGGTCGAACAGCGAGCGCAAGCCGTCCGGCTACCTGCAGCCCGGCCCGAACCAGAAGCTGAACGGCCACGACGCGCTCTGGTTCGCCCGCGGCCGCTACGGCCTGAGCGACCCGTCCCGGCAGGAGCGGCAGCGCTGCACGATCCACGCGCTGGTGAACAGCGCGAACCCGCAGGCCCTGGTCACGAAGTACCAGCAGATCGCCTCGGCGGGCAAGAAGTTGCTGCGCACCGACATCCCGCAGGAGATCCTGCCCGCGTTCATCGAGCTCGGCCTGAAGGTGAAGAACGCCAGCGTCTCGAACGTCGACCTGGACAAGAGCAAGAACTTCCCGACCGGCAAGAACCCGAACTACGAGGCGATGCGCGAACTGGTCCGGAAGGCGATCGAGCCGAAGGCCAGCAAGCCGGTCGCCTCGACCCCGTCCACCAAGCCGTCGACGTCGACCAGCACGAAGAGGCCGACCACGAAGCCGCCGACCAGCACCAAGCCGCCGGCCGGCACCCCGCAGAACCTGAACGACGCCTGCGCCTACGACCCCGCCCAGACCGGCAACTGACCGATCCTGCCGTCCGCGCCGCCCGGTGCCGATGAGACCCAGGGCTGCTGAGATCCGGGGCCGATGAGATCCTGTGCCGATGCGTACGACGTACCGGATGCGGGCTGGGCGATTCCTCGGGATCGCGGCCGTCGGGTTGATCCTGCTCGGGGTGGCGGCGGTGCTCTGGGCGTTCGGGGTGCCCGGAGCCGTGGTGGCGGTGTTCCTCACCCTGGGCGGGCTGGTCGTGCTCGCCGGGTTGTGGATCCTGGCCCGGCCGCCCGTGCTGCTCAAGCTCGGGCCGGACGACGTCGAGGTCCGTGGCGTCCGGACCGCCTGGACCGACATCACCGCAGTCGAACAGGGCCAGACCACCCAGGGTCAGGCGATCGTGCTGCGGACCAAGAAGGCCGAGCACTCGGTGCTGATCCCGTTGCAGTGGCTGGCTCCGGACCGGGCCGCGAAGCTCGAGGATGATCTCCGGGAGCGGCTGAACGCGGCAAACGGTTACACCATCTGGGACGGCACTGCCGCGGAGCCGGGCGACCCCGCAGAATGAAGCTCATTCGTTTGAGCTGACCAAGGGAGTCCGGAGACCGTGTTGTCGTTCGAGATGTCGTCCGAGGAACTGCTCACCTACACCGGGACCAACCCGCGGCCGGAGGATTTCGACCAGTTCTGGGAGAAGGCGCTGGCCGAACTGGCCGCGACCGACCCGGAGACCGAGTTCGCCGAGGCGACGGACTTCCCGTTGCCGTTCGCGAGGACCGAGCACCTGTACTTCACCGGCACCGGCGGCTACCGGGTGCACGCCAAGGTGATCCGCCCGCACACCGCCGAGGGACCGGCCGTCCTGATGTTCCACGGGTACGGCGGTGAGCAGCCGAAGTGGATCGACCTGCTGCCGTACGCCGCCCGCGGGTTCACCGTCGCCGCCCTGGACGTGCGGGAGCAGGTGGGGTTCCAGACCGAGTCCCAGCAGGCCAACAGCTTCTCCCTGCGCAACCACCTGGTGGAGGGCCTGGACGGTGGCCCGGAGAACCTGCTGTACCGGCACGTGTTCCTGGACACCCGGCGACTCGCGGACATCATCGGCGGGCTGCCCGAGGTGGACGCCGGCCGGATCGGCACCACCGGGTGGAGCCAAGGCGGTGGGCTCAGCCTGGTCTGTGCCGCGCTGACTCCGGAGATCAAGTACACGGCGAGCGTCTTCCCGTTCCTGACTGACTACCAGCGGGCCTGGGAGCTCAACCTCGACAAGAACCCGTACAACGAGATCACCACCTGGTTCAAGAAGCGCGACCCCCGGCACCTTCGTGAGCAGGAGGTGTTCACCACGCTCGGCTACATCGACCTGCAGCACCTAGCCCCGCGGGTCCAGGCCGAGGTAACGCTGTACGTCGGCCTCGAGGACGAGACCTGCCCGCCGTCGACGCAGTACGCGGCGTACAACAAACTGACCGGCACCAAGCAACTCCGCGTCTACCCGGACTTCGGCCACGACGACCTGCCCGGCGCGATGGACGAGATCTTCCAGACGCTCAGCCAGAAGCTCTGACCTCGGCCGGGCAGTCGACCCCCGCAGTAGCCCCGCAGTACTCGCCACCACCTGATTGATTGGTGAGTACTGCGCGGCCGCCTTGGGATCAGTTCGCCTCTTTACCGACCCAGTAGTGCCACGGTGGTGATGCCACTGGAGACCGGGTCAGACCGTCCGGCCAGGTCGCCGGCAGATCGTGACTCCGTGCCGCATACAGGATCACCTCCGATGCTGTCCGGTCGCCGCGGACGGCGACCCGTGCGGCCGTTTCGGCCCGCATGTCCGCCAGGTAGTGGATGGCCGGCAGGAACTCACCGCTGAGGCGAGGACTGAGCCGGCCGACGGGTTCGTCGTCCAGCCGGACCTCCACCACCATCCGGTGCCGCTCGGAGAACCCGTCCTCCTCTTCGACGGCATGCATCGTCCCGTACGCCCAGCACTCGCCCTCCGGCCGGAAGAACGGCGCCAGCACATCCGGATGCACCTCACTACCCGGTACTACGATCCCGCTGCCGGGCGGCAGCAGGTGGTAACTCCCGGGTGGTGGCAGGTTCACCGGGACCAGCATGTGCGGCTGGCCCAGGGCTACTGCGACGCTGGCGTGGAACTCCATGCCCCGGTCGCCCTTGCCCTCCCAATCGGCCGGTTCCCATTCACTCACCCACAAGTGGCAAGGCACCTGCGGTTGCAGGCCCTGCGCCACCAGTTCCGACAACACCGGGTGGTACCGGTGCGCATCGTCCCTCGGCAGGTAGCCGACCACCTTTCCCTGCACCCGAACGGCGATCGAGCGTGGGTCGAAGCGGTTTTGCGGTTCCGGAACGAGATCCGCAGTGGTGTCCAGGTCTGCGCCTCGCGCCGGGATGGGGTCAGGAAACAGGCGACGGATCGCCTGCTCGTGCGGAGCTTCCCGCACCACTTCCTGGCCACACCACAAGGCGTCTCCCCACAGACTGAACGGAATCGATTCCATCTGTGCCCTCCAGTCCCCGTTGACCGGTTTACTCGGCTCATCCCGTCCAGGAGCCTGGCCGTTACACCGAGTGAGCGTATGAGAACTAGACTGCCCACGCCAGAGGCGTTTCACGCATGAAAATGGCACCCCGTTGCGCAACGGTGTCCGTCAGTCCGCACTCTGGACTTAGCGTGTCTTGGGTAGCGAGCAAATCGTTGAGAATCGTGCAGATGCACGGGAAGGAAGCTCATGCAGGGCACTGATTCACTCGCTTCAAACGCGGTAGATGCCGAGCGCATCGAGGCTGCGGTCACCCGCCTCGACGGCATCGCCGTGCGTACTCCGTTGCAGCGGAACCTGCGACTCTCCGCACGCACCGGCGCTGACGTCTGGCTGAAACGGGAGGACCTGCAGATCGGTCGCTCCTACAAGCTCCGCGGCGCCTACAACCTGATCGCGCAACTCGACGACACCTCGAAGAAGGCCGGAGTCGTCTGTGCGAGCGCCGGAAACCACGGACAGGGCCTGGCGTATTCGTGCCACACCCTCGACGTGCACGGCCGCGTTTATGTGCCTCGTACTACGCCCCGCCAGAAGCGCGACCGGATCGCCGCGCTGGGTGGAAGCCAGATCGAGGTCATCGTGACAGGCGACACCTATGACGACGCCGCCGGTGCCGCGCTCGCAGAAGCAACCAGTACTGGCGCGACGCTGGTCCCGGCCTTCGACGACCCCCGAACCGTCGCAGGACAAGGGACCGTGGCTGTCGAACTGGTTGACCAGCTAGGCCACGCTCCCGACGTACTGGTGGTACCTGTCGGTGGTGGCGGGCTGATCGCCGGGGTGGCGACCTGGCTGGCGGCACGGCACCCCGGAGTACGGATCGTTGGTGTGGAGCCTGGTGGAGCGGCAAGCATGGCGGCTGCTTTGGCTGCTGGGAAGCCGGTGACATTGCCGCACCTGGACAGCTTCGTCGACGGTGCGGCTGTTCGCCGGGTCGGCGACGTGACGTTGCCGTTGGTGGCAGCGGCCCGGGTGGAGATGACCTCGGTGCCGGAAGGCCTGGTCTGCTCGGAGATGCTCGAGCTCTACCAGACGGACGGGCTGATCGCTGAGCCCGCAGGAGCCTTGTCCGCGGCGGCTCTCGGCAATGGTGTCGAGGTAAAACCGGGCGAGACGGTCGTCTGCCTGCTGTCGGGCGGGAACAACGACGTCAGCCGCTACGGCGAGATCCTCGAACGATCGCTGGTGCACAAGGGTCTGAAGCACTACTTCCTGGTGACCTTCCCGCAGGAACCGGGCGCGCTGCGGCAATTCCTGGACGACGTCCTCGGGCCGGACGACGACATCACCCTGTTCGAGTACGTGAAGCGCAACAACCGCGAGACGGGCGTGGCGCTGGTCGGCATCGAGATGGGCCGGCCGACCGACCTGTCCGGGCTGCTCGACCGGATGGAGGCCGCACCGCTGGACATCGAGCGGATCAAGCCCGACTCGGCGGAGTTCCGGTACCTGATCTGAGCGGTCGCAGATGAGAAATCTGTAATGTTCGGCTCATGCGGTTCTCGGATGGGATCGCAGAGTGTGAGTATGCGATCTCCGCGCCTGATCTACCTGGCTGTTGCCGTGGTCCTGGCCGTGGCCGGCTTCGTGCTGGCCCAGTACCTGGCGGATCGCTCGGCGCCGGGCCTCGGCGACACGGTCGTCGTACCGGCCGGCTCGACCGCCTCCCCCGGTACTACGACGCCGCCGACGGCCGGTCCGCCGGGCGCGGATCCGGTCACACCGGCGACTCCGCGGACCGCGGGTGACGACGACGATCGCGATGACGACGGGATCGACGACGACCTCGACGACGACGTGGACGGCGATGACTGATCCTCGGCTCGGTCGGTGGCCTGGTCGGCGGCTCGGTCGGCGGCTCGGCAGGGGGCCCGGTCGTTGGCTCGGTTGGTGGTTCGGCTGAGGCGGCCGGTGGTCAGTGCGCGGTTGCGCATCATCGGCTGGATGCTCGGCGTGCTCGCGCTGGCGCTGACCACCGTGGTGTTCCTGACCTGGCAGGTCCTCGCGGCCCGGTCCGACTCCGCCGCCGACGCGGAACTGACGCACGAGGCAACCAAGTTCCGCGCCTTCGCAGGATCAACGACCGCCGCCGGTTACAACCGGCCCGAGGAACTGCTCGATCGCTGGCTGCAGAGCAACCTGCCGGACAGCTCGGAGGGATTCTTCACGGTCGTGGACGGCCGGGCCTACCACCGCAGCCAGGGATCCCCGCCGGCCCGGCTCGACACCGATGCCGGCTTCGTCGCCCGAGTCGCCGGCGCCACCGAACCGGAGTACGGGTGGATCGGCAGCACCGCGGGCAAGGTCCGGTACGGCGTGATCCCGGTGCGGGTCGGCTCTCAGCCGGTCCGGGCGCAACTGGTCGTGCTGGAGTTCCGCGACGTGATCGCCCAGCCGTTGGAGGACGCGGCGCAGGCACTGGCTGTCATCGGGGCGATCACCTTGGCCCTGGCGGCGGGCGCGTGCTGGCTGGTGACCGGGCGGGTGCTCGCGCCGATCCGGCAGTTGCGCAGTACGGCTGAGCAGATCGGGGAGTCGGATCTGCGCCGGCGGATCGAGGTCGTGGGCAACGACGACGTGGCGCAACTGGCGGGGACGTTCAACACGATGCTGGACCGGCTGGAGGTCGCGTTTCTCGCCCAGCGGGAGTTCGTGGACAACGCCGGGCATGAGCTGCGGACGCCGATCACGGTGATCCGCGGGCATCTGGAGCTGATGGGCGACGATCCGCGCGACCGGGAGGAGACCCGCGCGCTGGTGCTCGACGAGCTGGCCCGGATGAACCGGATGGTCGACGATCTGCTGGTGCTGGCGAAGAGCGAGCGGCCTGATTTCCTCAAGCTGGAGGAGGTCAACCTGACCGAACTGACGGTCGAGGTGATCGCGAAGGCGCGTGGATTGGCGGATCGGGCTTGGGGAGTGGACGAGACTGCCGACGCCACCATCGTCGCCGACGGGCAACGGTTGACCCAGGCGCTGATGCAGTTGGTGGCGAACGCCGTCCGGCATACCACCGCCGGCGACCGCATCGCCGTTGGCTCCCGCGTGGTCGCGGGGGGACGGGCGGTGTTGTGGGTGGCTGATGCTGGTGCCGGGGTGGCGGAGGGGGATCGGGAGCGGATCTTCGAGAGGTTTGCCAGAGGCAACGATCAGGGGCGGACGGACGGGGCGGGGCTGGGGCTGGCGATTGTGCGGTCGATCGCGCGGGCGCATGGTGGGGAGGTCCGGCTGGCCAGGCAGGACGGTCCGGGGGCGCGGTTCGAGCTGGAGTTGCCGATGGCGGACGAGGAGGTGCGGGGATGAACAGGATCCTGATCGCCGAGGACCAGGAGCGGATCGCGTCGTTCGTCGAGCGTGGTCTGCGGAGCAACGGGTTCGTGACGACGGTGGTGTCGGACGGCGAAACCGCCTATCAGGAAGGCGTCAGCGGCGCCTATGACCTGCTGCTGCTCGACATCGGGCTGCCCAGGGTGGACGGATTCACCGTACTGCGACGTCTGCGCGAGGCTCGGGTGACGATGCCCGTGGTGATTTTGACTGCTCGGGACAGCGTTCGGGACACTGTCGCCGGGCTGGAGAGCGGCGCCGACGACTACATCGCCAAGCCGTTCGCCTTCGAGGAACTGCTGGCTCGGGTCCGGTTGCGGCTTCGTAGTGACGGATCGGGGACGGCTGACGCCAGCGTGCTGCAGGTTGGCGACATGAGCCTTGATCTGCGGACCCGGCGGGCTCTGGTGGACGGCCAGACGGTCGATCTCACCGCCCGCGAGTTCCTCCTGGCCGAGGTCTTCTGCCGTCACCCCGACCAGGTTCTGTCCCGCGAGCAACTTCTCTCCCAGGTGTGGGGGTTCGACTTCGACCCAGGATCCAATGTGGTGGATGTCTACATCCGCTATCTGCGCCGCAAACTAGGCCAGGACCGGATCCAGACCGTCCGCGGCATGGGCTACCGCCTCCGCCCGACCCAGCACTGAGCGTCAGCGCCGGGGCGGGGTGTCGCGGTGGTCTTGGCGATCGTCCAACGGTTGGCCGTCGCGGTGGGATTCGTCGATGGGTTGGTCGTCTTGGTGGGAGCCGTAGAGCGGCTGGCCGTCGCGTTGGGGGCCGTCCAGAGGCTGTTCGTCGGTGGCGCCTGCCATCGGTCGCTGGTCCGGGGCACCGTCGGGGTCGGACTTGCCGCCCCAGGAGGCCGTGTGCGCCGAACTGTCGGAGGTCCGGTGGGCGCGGGACTCGTCGGCGGCGCGGTCGACTCGTTCGCGCCGATCCGGATCGATCGCTTCAGCCCGCGTCAGGTGCTCGTTCGTCTCCACACGAGCCTGTTCGGCCGCCTGCTGGCGCTCAGCGGCACCGGCGTTGAGCCGGCGCGCTTCAGCGGCCTTCTCGTCGGCGAGGGCCTGCGCCTGCCGCGCACGTGCCTCGACCTCGTCGGCGGCCGCCTGCTGCTTCTCCGCGTGGACAGCGGACTGTCTGGCCTGCTGCTGATGGTCGTGAGCCTCTTGCCGGTCGTGTTCGGCCTGCCGCACCTTGCTCTTCTTGGCTGAGCCGGCGATCAGTGCCACCACGAACAACAGGATCACCAGACCCACGACGATCCACACGATGGTCATTCCGTCCATCGCTCCTCCTAGGATTGATGTTCGGTGCCCCGGTACCCCCACCGTGTGGACCGCTAACCTCGGCTCACGGCACCGGCAACGACCAGACATCGGCCAGCGACGGGTCGTACCCGGCCGCCGTCGCGTTGTGCTGGATCCGCACCCGGACACTCGTCCCGGCCGGCGGATTTACGACGAACTGGTACGTCTCCAGTCCGGCGCCGGACTTGCTCATCACCCGGTGGTGAACGACCTTCCCGTCCACCAGCACCTCGTAGTCCTTCGTCTGGGACCGGTCGTACGTCTCCACCAGGCGCATCACGAACGGCTGGCCGGCCCGGACTCCCAGCGTGAACTCGAACCACGAGCCAGGCACGAACATCCCGGCATAGCGCCTGGTCCGGCCGCTCTCAGAGCCGGTGCCCGACGACGGAGCGGCCGTCACCGCGTGTGCCGACTCCGACGCGGCGTCACCTAGATCCACGTAGTCCATCGCGTTCGCCGGACTGAGCGACTGGGTCACGGTGAACCCGACCGGCGCCGACGCCAACTCTCCGCCCGCCTCCACGAACATCGCCGTGAACCCGACCGCCGCCGCATTACCAGCCACCGGTACTGCGACCCGCACGCTGACCGTAGTCTGTTCACCCGGAGCCAGTGTCACCGACTCCGACGGAGCAGGCGCGGCCCATCCGTCAGGCACGCCGACCTCGAGACGCCCGGTGACCGGGGAGCCCGAGCGGTTCCGGACCACGGCCGCCACGCTGGTCGCAGTACCGGGTTCTCCGGAGGCCGGGGTGGCGGCCGCGGAGGACAGGGCGATCGGTGGTGCTTCCATCGCGAACCGGTAGGTGCCAGAGGCAACAGTCATCGCAACCGTCGAGCCCTCGTCGACAACAGAGCTGACGTGGTCAGCCTGGGCCAGCGAGCTACCGCTCTCGGTGATCAGGTTGGGGTTGAGCGCCGGGAGCCGCACGGTCGCGGTGGTGTTGCCAGGGACGGTCACGGTCAGGCTGAGCCCGTCGTCACTCGTCTTCGCCCACTTGCTCGCAACCTTGCCGTACGGCGTCTGGTGGCTGAAGTCGGCCGAGGTGATGCCGTTGCCGGGCGTCGGCGCGATCAGCGACTTGCGATAGCCCGGCTCGGCCGCGGAGACCCCTGCGAGGGTGCGGTACATCCACTCGCCGACCGCGCCGTATGCGTAGTGGTTGAACGAGTTCATCCCCACGTCGTTGAAGGTGCCGTCGGGATTGATCGAATTCCACCGCTCCCAGATCGTCGTCGCGCCCTTGCCGATCTCATAGCCCCAGGACGGGTACGAGGTGTTCTGCAGCAATTGGTAGGCGAGGTCGGACCGGCCGATCTTGGTGAGGACGGGCAGCAGGCCGTCCACGCCGAGGAAGCCGGTCGACAGGTGGGTGTCACGCCGCAGGATGGTGTTCGCGAAGTGTTGGCCTGCGGCAACGATCTTGTCGGCCGGGACCAGGTCACTGGTGAAGGCGAGGATGTAGCCGGTCTGGCTGTCGGAGCCCACCTTGCCGTCGGCGGCGACGAAGCGCCCGATGAACGCGGCGCGCACGTCGTCGTACAGCTTCTGGTACTTCGCCGCGTCAGCGGTGTTGCCGATCGCCGCGGCCATCTGGCTGAGCTGCCGAGCACCCTTGGCGACGAACGACGTACCGATCAGCTCGCCGGGGGTCGGATCGTCCAGGTTCAGCCAGTCGCCGTAGTCGCCGCCCCCGCGGATGAAGCCGGACGAGTTCGCGGCCAGGTAGTCGACGTACCGGCGCATCGAGTCGTAGTGCTGCTGGATCACCGCGGTGTCGCCGTACGCCTGCCACAGCGTCCACGGCACGTTCACGCCCGCGTCGGCCCAGCCCGCGTTCCCGAGGCCGCCGTCGAACGAGTTCGGCACGGTCGGTGCGACGCTCGCGTACGCGCCGTTGGCTGCCTGGCTGTCGCGGAGATCCTGCAACCACTTGGTCAGGAACGCCTGGGAGTCGAGGTTGTAGACGGCCGTCCGGGCGAACACGTTGATGTCGCCGGTCCAGCCCATCCGCTCGTCGCGCGCCGGGGTGTCCGTCGGGATCGAGAGGAAGTTGCCGCGCTGCCCCCAGACGATGTTGCTGTGCAGCTTGTCGACCAGGGCCGAGTTGGTGCTGAACGTGCTCGTCTGGGCGCCGTCGCTGCCCATCACCACGCCGGTGATCGCGCTCGCCGGTGGTGCTGCCGGCAGGCCGCTCAGTTCGACGTACCGGAAGCCGTGGAAGGTGAAGCGCGGCCGATAGGTCTCGGTTTCGCGGGTGGCGAAGGTGTAGTAATCGGTGGCCTTCGCACTGCGGAGGTTGTCCGTGTAGAGCGTGCCGTCGGGGTTGAGCACCTCGCCGTACCGGATCTTGACCGTCTGACCGGGAGTGCCCGCGAGGGCGAGCTTGGCGACGCCGACCATGTTCTGGCCGAGGTCGTAGAGGTAGACGCCGGGCGTGGGTGACGGAATCGCCTTGGCGGCAAGCTGTTGTGTCACCCGAACGGGCTGATCCGCTTGGGGAACGAGCTTGGCAGTCGCACTCGGCCGGACCTGCACGGGCGACCAGTCGGTCGGAGTACGGCGTGCGTCGTAGCTCTCGCCGTTGAGCAAATCAGCAACCCGTACTGCGCCGGGCGCCGTCTGCCAGCTGGAGTCGGTGGCGAAGACGTCGGTGGTTCCGTCGTTGTAGGTGACACGGAGTTGCGCCGTGACCGAGGTGTCCGTGCCGTACTTGTTCGGACCGAACATCGCCAGGTTGCCCGCGAACCAGCCGGTGGACACCTCCGCCCCGAGGGTGTTCGTGCCCTGGGTGACCAGCGAGGTGACGTCGTAGGACTGCGACTGGATCCGGTGCGCGTAGTCGGTCCAGCCCGGCGCGAGCTCGTGGTCGCCGACCTTCTTGCCGTTGAGGCTGAGCTCGTACACGCCCTGCGCGGCAGCGTGCATCCGAGCCTTGACGATCTTCTTGGTCCTGGTCGTCACCGTCTTGCGGAAGACCGGGAGCGCCTTGCCGGGGAGCCAGAGATCGGTGTTGCCCTTCACCTGGAGGCCGCCGGTGGGACGGACCGTGCCGTCGGGGAAGGTTTGGTCGCCGGCCGGGAAGGCGGTGTCGACGAGGGTCTGGTTGTCGGCGCTCGTGACCTTGAGGCTGTGGACGACGCCTTCCTCGACTCCGTTGGTGCGGAAGCCGACGAGTCCGGGCGCGTTGTGGTCGGAGCGGGTCCGGCTGTCGACCTGCGTGCCGTCGATCCAGGTGGTGATGGTCTGGCCGGCGATCGTGATGCGCAGGTGATGGCGCTGCTTGAGGTTGACGGTGAGCGGGATCTCGCCGAGGAGGGTGTAGCCGCCGCCGGCCTGCCGGACGTGTGGTCTGAGGAGCGGGCGGCTGTCCGTGACCTGGTTGAGCTGCCACATGTAGCCGAGCCCACCGCGACCGCGGAAGAAGACGCCGAGCGCTTCCTTGGTGACGGTGAGGTCGGCGTCGACCGTGTAGTCGGTCCACTCCGCGCCGGACTGGTTGTCCGCGCCGATCCAGTCACCCCGCCAGTCTTCAGGCTGCAGTTGCGCTGTCTCGAAGGTGGCGATCTGGGACCAGGCGGACGCAGTACCGGTGTCGTCCCAGACGCGGACCTTCCAGAAGTACTGGGTGTACGGCGTGAGCGCGGGTCCGCCGTACGGGATGTCGACGGAGCGGTCCGAGCGCACGGCACCGCTGTTCCAGACGTCGGCCTTGCCGGTCTTGGCCGCGGAGGTGCCGACATGGATCTCGTACTGCGTCTGGCTGGTGCCGCGCCGGCTGCCATCGATCTGCCAGCTCAGCCTGGGCGTGCCGGGAGCGATGCCGAGGGGGTTGGTGAGGCTGTTCGTCCTGAGGTTGGTCGGCTGCGGACTGGCAGGTCTGGGCGGCGCCGCGGTCGCGGGCAGGAGCGGAGTCAGCAGGAACACGGCTGCTAGTAGGCATGCGAAACGGAGGCGAAGGGACATCAAGTACTCCTCACAGAGACGGGCGGATCTGCAGGGGGAGCTAAAGGTGCGGGGTGTTTACAGGAGGCCGCGGCGGGCCGCCCAGACGATGGCTTCTACTGCGGTACCGAAGCCGAGACGGTCGCAGGCGGCTCGGGTACGGCGGCGGACGGTGCGCTCGGACAGGTCCAGCCGGCGGGCGACAGAGTCCACCGGCAGTCCGGTCGCCAGCAGCCGGAGCAACTGCAGGTCGTCATGGCTGATCTCGCGGTGCACCCCGCGCCCGGCGAGTGGACCGCTGCGGAGCGGGACAGCTTCGCGGTGAAGGGTTTCGTTGTGGAGGACGGTCATCAGATCACCTTGTTCCGAACACCCGGGACTCGGCGGCGTCCCAGTCGGCCGGTTTGCCCTGCGGGTGGTAGGCCCGCAGTTCGTGGGTCGCGCGGACCAGTGCGCGCATCGCGGTCAGATCGGGCAGTGGCTCACCCAGTGCTCGTGCCTGAACCAGCACGTTCCCGAGTGCGGAAGCCTCGACCGGCCCCGCGAGTACGGGCAGTCCACAGGCATCGGCGGTGAGCTGGCAGAGCAACTCGTTCTGCGAGCCGCCGCCGATCACGTGCACGACCTCGACTTCCCGACCGGCCACAGCCTGCCCGAGCCGCAGCGTCCGGCGGTACGCCAGTGCGAGGCTCTCCAGCACGCACCGGACCAGTGCTGCCCGCGTCCGCGGCGGCTCCTGCCCGGACTTGGCGCAGAACTCCTCCACCCGCCGTGGCATGTTGCCAGGGGCAAGGAAACTCGGATCGTCCGGATCGATCAGTACGGCGAACGCCGGTGCGTCGGCTGCTTCTCGCAACAGGCCGGCCAGATCGCCGGTCCCCCAGACCCGCAAGCACTCCTGCAGGATCCACAGCCCCATCACGTTCTTCAGGAACCTGGTCCGGCCGTCGACGCCACCCTCGTTGGTGAAGTTCGCCTGCTGCGCCTCGCCGCTGAGCACCGGCTCGTCGAGCTCCAACCCGACCAGCGACCAGGTCCCCGACGAGATGTACGCGAACCGGTCCCCCTCCGTCGCGGGCACGGCCACCACCGACGACGCGGTGTCGTGCGACCCGACGGCGATCACGGGTGTCGTCGGCTCCAGCCCGGTCTCCTCGGCAACCGCCTGCAGCAACGGCCCGATCACCTGCCCGGCTTCCCTGATCTCCGGCAACAACCCAGCCGGTACTCCGATGCGCTGGGCGAGCGTGTCACTCCACCCCCGCGCCCGTACGTCGTACAGCTGGGTGGTCGACGCGTTCGTCGCCTCGGCACCGGGTTGGCCCGTCAGCCAGTAGCTCAGCAGGTCCGGGATCATCAGCAGCATTTCCGCCTGCTCGAGCCGGTCCTCAGCCGCCAACTGGTAGATCGTGTTGAACGGCAACTGCTGCAGCCCGGTGACCGCGTACAGCTCATCCGCCGAGACCTTTTGCAGCACCCGCTCCATCACACCGTCGGTGCGGGCGTCCCGATAGTGCACCGGATTCCCCAGCAGCTTCCCGCGACCGTCGAGCAGGCCGTAGTCGACCGCCCACGAGTCGATCCCGATCCCCTGCAACCCCCGCTCACCGCCCGCCGCGCCGGCACCGCCCGCGCTCGCTTCTCGAGCACCGCTCTCCAGCGCTCCCGCCTTGCGGAGTCCGACGAGGATCTCGCGGTACAGCGCGAGGATGTCCCAGTGCAGGGTGTCCCCGACCTGGACCGGGCCGTTCCAGAAGCGGTGGACCTCGGTGAGCTCCAGCTGACCTGGGCCGACGCGGCCGAGCATCACCCGGCCGCTCGAAGCGCCCAGGTCTACCGCGGCCAGTCTGAGGGTCACCGGTGTCTCCTCGTCTCGCGCTCAGACGACCCGAAGGTCGAGGTGGAGAAGGT
Source organism: Kribbella sancticallisti (assembly GCF_039530625.1). Taxonomy (NCBI): domain Bacteria; kingdom Bacillati; phylum Actinomycetota; class Actinomycetes; order Propionibacteriales; family Kribbellaceae; genus Kribbella; species Kribbella sancticallisti. Next base: position 169,043 of record NZ_BAAAOS010000053.1, read on the forward strand.
CGGCCACGGCTTTCAGCTCGGCGACCCGGTGGCCGGTGCCGAGCGCCCAGTGGTGGGCCACTCCCGAGCCGGACCACTCGTCGGTCCACTCGCCGGGGTCACGGCCGAAGTCGACGCGCGACGTGGTGTTGCCGATCTGGAGCAGCGGGCCGGGAACGACCTTGCCCTCGGACGCGATCAGCCGGAACGACCCGTCCCGCAACTGCCCGAGCCCCAGCGCGGTGACCGGTCCCTGCTTCACGTCGAACTCGACCGAGACACCCCAGCCACGCTTGCCGTGGTACACCCCGAGCCCACGCAGCAACGGCTTGCGTGCGCTGATCGTCAGGTGCGCAGGCCCGTCGTGTCCCATCTCGACGACGTCGTCGTGGAAGTTCAGCGCCTGCAGTTCGGTGAACGAACCACCCGCGCCGAGCTTGTCCATCACCAGCATCGCCAGCGAGGTGCGCAGCTCGTACTCACCCGCGGCCGGCACACCTCTTGCCGTCAGCAACGAGGCGCCGAGGATCATCCCGGCCGCGACGCGTTCGTGCGTCTCGCCATCCAGGCCGCGGTGGTAGTAGGCCAGGGTGTCCAGCTGGAAATCCTCGACCAGCCGGTCCAGCGCGACCGAGACGGTGGCACCCCAGCGGAAGTCGTCCTCGACCACCGAGTCGTCCAGGGTGAAGATCTCCCGGGCGATCTTCATCCGCTCCGAGGTCTCGGCCTCGGTGACCTTTTCGACCCGGACCCGCAGGTCGTCGATCTCCAGGATCTCGACATGCCCACCGAGCTGCGCGGAGACCAGCGTCGGGTCGGTGATCACGTCCATCATGCCGGGATAGAGATGCCCGAGCAGGCCGTGCCGTCCGTGCCGGAGGGCGGCCCGAACTCCCGCGGCCTTCAGCCACCGCTCGATCCGGGCCCACGCCCGCTCGTCCTCGACGTACCCGGAGACTGAACGGAAGTCGATGCCGCAGCGCTCGAAGGCGTTCGCCATCTCGGGCAGCGGGCAGGCGCCGCAGTACGCGAGCCAGGCGCCGGTGTCGAACGACGCGTGGTCCATCGACTCGGTCGGCTGCAGGTTGAGCAGGAGCACGGGTGCACCGCTGCGCTGAGCGACCGGGACGAGCATCGACGCGGTCATGTAGGTGGTCAGGAAGCCGACGATCAGGTCGCAGTCGGCCAGCCTGAGCTTCTCGGCGGCCGCGGCGCCCTCCTGCGCGTCGGAGATGAAGCCGACGTCGATCACCTCGCAGTCGAGCTCCGAGAACCGCTCGGAGACCCGCCGGGCCGAGGCCTGCAGCTGAGGCAGCAACTCGGGGAACTGTGGCCAGTACGCCCCCAGGCCGCCCGCGACCAGGCCGATCCGGGTCTTCCGCGGCTCGACCCACGGCAGCAGGCCGTTCCCGTCGACGGAACGACTCGGGTCAGTGCTCCACATGACGATGCTCCTCAGCGCAGGAAGGCGGCGGCGACGCCGGCGTCGACGGGTACGTGCAGGCCGGTGGTGTGCGACAGGTCCCCGGCGGCCAGCGCGAAGACGGCCGCGGCGACGTGCTCGGGCAGTACCTCGCGCTTGAGCAGCGTCCGCTGCGCGTAGAAGGCGCCCAGCTCCGACTCCGGTACGCCGTACACCGCGGCGCGCTGGGCGCCCCAGCCCTTGGCGAAGATGCCGGAACCACGGACGACGCCGTCGGGGTTCACCCCGTTCACCCGGATGCCGAACTCGCCGAGCTCGGCCGCGAGCAGCCGGACCTGGTGCGCCTGGTCCGCCTTGGCGGCGCCGTACGCGACGTTGTTCGGGCCGGCGAAGACCGCGTTCTTGCTGGAGATGTAGACGATGTCGCCGCCGATGGCCTGGTCGATCAGGACCTTCGCGGCCGCGCGGGAGACGAGGAACGAGCCCTTCGCCATCACGTCGTGCTGCAGGTCCCAGTCCTTCTCGGTGGTCTCCAGCAGCGGCTTCGAGATCGACAGGCCGGCGTTGTTGACGACGAGGTCGACGCCGCCGAAGGCCAGCACCGCCTCCTGCATCGCCTTGTCGACAGCGGCGCCGTCCGACACGTCCGCGCCGACGGCCACCGCCTGGTCCGCGGTACCGATCTCCTTGGCGACGGCTTCGGCCGCGGCCAGGTCGAGGTCGGCGACGACAACGCAGGCGCCCTCGGCGGCCAGTCGCTGCGCGATCGCCTTGCCGATGCCCGAGCCGCCACCCGTGACGAACGCGACCCGGGTGGCGAGCGGCTTCGGCTTGGGCATCCGCTGCAGCTTGGCCTCCTCGAGCGCCCAGTACTCGATCCGGAACTTCTCGCTCTCGTCGATCGGCGCGTACGTCGAGACGGCCTCGGCGCCGCGCATCACGTTGATCGCGTTGACGTAGAACTCACCGGCGACCCGGGCGGTCTGCTTGTCCTTGCCGAAGCTGAACATGCCGACGCCGGGCACGAGCACGATCGCGGGATCGGCACCGCGCATCGGCGGGCTGTCAGGCGCCGCGTGCCGGTCGTAGTAGGCCGCGTAGTCCTCGCGGTACTGCAGGTGAAGCTCCCGCAGCCTCGTGGAGGCCTCCTCCACGGAGGCGGTGGCCGGCAGGTCCAGCACGAGCGGGCGCACCTTGGTCCGCAGGAAGTGGTCCGGGCAGGACGTGCCCAGCGCGGCCAACTCCGCCAGCCGCTCTCGCGCCGTGAACTCCAGCACGACGTCAGAGTCGTTGAAGTGCCCGACCTGCGGGTTGTCCGTCGAGGCCAGCCCACGGATCACCGGCGCCAACGCGGCAGCCCGCTGCCTGCGCTCACCCGGCGGAAGCGCCTCGAACCCCGGTACTACGCCCCCGAACGGCTCGGCCTTACCGCGGTCGGCCAGGAAGGCTTCCGCCGTCCGGATGATGTCGAGGGAGTTCGCCTCGCACTCGGCGGACGTGTCACCCCAGGCGGTGATGCCATGGCCACCGAGGATCACGCCGATCGCCTGCGGGTTGTCCTTCTTCACCTGGGCGATGTCCAGGCCGAGCTGGAATCCGGGCCGCCGCCACGGCACCCAGACCACGCGGTCGCCGAAGCACTCCGCGGTCAGCTTCTCGCCGTCGGCCGCCGTGGCCAGCGCGATCCCCGAGTCGGGGTGCAAGTGGTCCACATGCGGCGAGTCCACCAGGCCGTGCATGGCAGTGTCGATCGAGGGCGCGGCGCCACCCTTGCCGTGCAGGCAGTAGTCGAACGCGGCGACCATCTCGTCCTCGCGATCCACCCCGGGGTAGACCTCGACGAGCGCGTTCAGCCGGTCCTGGCGCAGTACGGCCAGGCCCGCGGTGGTGAGCGTGCCGAGGTCACCGCCGGAGCCCTTCACCCAGACGAGCTCGACGGGCTGCTGGGTCACCGGGTCGGTGGCCGTGCCCTTGGCGGAGGTGTTGCCGCCGGCGTAGTTGGTGTTCCGCGGGTCGGCGCCCAGTCTGTTGCTTCGCGCAACAAGCTCGGCCGCGACGTCCGGGGTTTCGGTCACTGTCATGCTCCCCATCCGGCCTGCTGGCCGTCGGCTCGGTCCTTGCTGATCTGCTCGAAGTAGCCGCTGCGGTGATACGCGGCGACCGGGTCCCGGTCGAGGCCCTGGCTCTCCCGGAGGTCGGCGAGCAGCGGCCGGACGTCGGTGTTGAAGGCGTCCATCAGCGCGGCGTTCGCGGCCAGCACGTCACCGTCCTGCTGGGCCTTGCGCAGCGCGTCGCGATCCACCAGCAGGGCCTTCGCGGTGGCCTCCTGGACGTTCATCACCGAGCGGATGATGGCCGGGATCTTCGCCTCGATGTTGTGGCACTGGTCGAGCATGAAGGCGATCCCGCGGTCCGGGTCGAGGGCGTCGCCGCGGACGATCTCGTTCATGATCCGGAACAGCTGGAACGGGTCCGCGGCACCGACCATCAGGTCGTCGTCGGCGTAGAACCGGCTGTTGAAGTCGAACGCGCCGAGCTTCCCGGCCCGGAGCAGGAACGCGACGATGAACTCGATGTTCGTGCCCGGCGCGTGGTGCCCGGTGTCGATACAGACGGTCGCCTTCGGCCCGAGCTCCAGGCAGTGCGCGTACGACGTACCCCAGTCCGGCACGTCCGTCGCATAGAAGGCCGGCTCGAACAGCTTGTACTCCAGCAGCATCCGCTGGTCCTCGCCGAGCCGGTCGTACACCTCCTTGAGCGCCACCGCGAGCCGGTCCTGCCGATCCCACAGGTCGTCCTGGCCCGGGTAGTTTGTACCGTCGGAGAACCACAGCTTCAGGTCCCGCGAGCCGGTGGCGTCCATGATGTCGACGCACTCGAGCAGGTGGTCGGTGGCCTTGCGCCGGACCCGCGGGTCCGGGTTGGTGACGCTGCCGAGCTTGTAGTCGTCGTCCTGGAAGACGTTGCTGTTGATCGCCCCCAGCCGGACGCCCTGCTCCTTGGCGTAGGCGGCCAGTTCGGCGTAGTCGTCGACCTTGTCCCACGGGATGTGCAGCGCGACGCTCGGCGCGACTCCCGTGTACCGGTGGACGACGGCCGCGTCGGCGATCTTCTCCTGCGGCGAACGCGGCACGCCCGGCTGGCTGAACACCTTGAACCGGGTGCCCGAGTTCCCGAACGCCCACGAGGGCAGCTCGATCTCCTGGCGGCTCAGTGCATCGGTCACGCTGGTCATATCAGTCCTCGGCCTTCGGGGTCAGGTGGAAGATCTCGGGCAGCAGCACGAACGACTCGTCCGGCGGCCGGCCTTCGTCGGTGCCGTCTTCTTGGCGACTGAAGAACTCCGTCATCTCGGCCTGCCAGCGGCTGTTCACCTCGGTCGCCGCCATCGCCTTCTGCGCCGCCTCCAGGTCGTCGGCCTCGACGTAGCCGATCAGCAGGCCGTCGTCGCGGAGGAAGAGCGAGTAGTTGTGCCAGCCGGAGTCCCGCAGCGCGGCTTGCATGTCCGGCCACACGTCACGGTGGCGCTCGACGTACTCGTCCAGCCGGTCCGGCTTGACCTGGAGGCAGAAACAGTAGCGATTCACGAGATCCCCAACCCGAGTGTGGCTCAGAAGTCGAACTGGTCGATGTTGGCGGCGGTGAACTCGGTCGGCGGGCCGAGTACGATCTCGCCGGCGGCACCGACCGTGTACTCGCCGAGCTTTCCGGCCTTGAACTTCTCGCCCTCGGCGCCGGTGATCTGCCCGGACTTGAGCGCGGCACCGGCGTACGCGGCGAGGTAGCCGATGTCGGCCGGGTTCCACAGGGCGAACTTCTTCACCGTGCCGTCCTTGACGTACTGGCGCATCTGGTTCGGCAGGCCGAGCCCGGTGATCGCCACCTTGCCCTTGTAGCTGGAGGCACTGACATACCGCGAGGCGGCGGCGATGCCGACCGTCGTCGGCGACACGATCACCTTCAGGTTCGGGTAGGACTGCAGCAGGCCCTGCGCCTCGGTGAACGACTTCTGGTCGTCGTCGTTGCCGTAGGCGATCTTGACCAGCTTGAGCTTGGCGTTCTCCGGCTTGGCCAGCTCGGTCTTCATCACCGCGATCCAGGAGTTCTGGTTGGTCGCGTTCGGGGTGGCGGACAGGACGGCGATCTCACCAGAACCACCGGCCAGCTCGCTGGCCATCTTCACCAGGCTCTCGCCGATGCCCTGCGTGGTGGCCTGGTTGATGAAGGCGTCCCGGCAGTCCTTGGAGGCGTCGGAGTCGAACGCGACCACCTTGATGCCGGCCTTGCGGGCCTGGTTCAGCGACGGGCAGACCGCGTTCGGGTCATTCGCCGCGACCGCGATCACGTCCTGCTGCTGCTGGATCAGCGTGTTGATGTAGCTGACCTGGGAGGACGCGCTTGCGTCGTTCGGCCCGACCAGCTTGTATTCGCCCTTGACCTCGCCGACCGCGACCTTGCCGCCGCCGACCTCGACGTCGGTGTAGGGGTTGTTCAACTGCTTGGGCAGGAAGGCGATCTTCAGGCCCTCCTTCAGCGGCGCGTTCGGATCCGCGGCCGCGGAACTGCCGGCCGACGGTGCCCCGGCGTTGTTGTTCGCCGTGTCCGACTTGGTCGTGCCGCCGCCACAGGCGGTCAGAGCCAGCGACATAACGGCCACCGACGACAGCGGCACCGCCAGGCGGCGGGAGATACGGAACGACATGAGATGTCCTTTCTTGGCCTTACCGGGGACCGGTTCGGTGCCGGCGCCGCTGCAGCGACCCGCGGACGGCGTTGGCGAGATTGGGAGCCAGCACGGAGACGATCAGCAGTACGCCGGTGACGACGTTGAGCGCCTCGTTCGAAACATCGGACAGCCGCAGAGCGTTCTGCAGCGAGGCCAGCAGGACCACACCGGCGATGACACCGGGCAAGGCACCCTTGCCGCCGAAAATCGAGACACCGCCGAGCAGGACGGCGGCGACCACCGCCAGTTCGAGCCCGGCGCCGTTGTCCGCCCGGGCGCTGGAATACCGCAGGGTCCAGAGCACCCCGGCCAGACCCGCCACCAGACCGCTCACGACGTACAGCCAGAACTTCAGCCGGCCCGGGCGGACGCCGGCGAACCGCGCCGCCTGCTCGCTCGCGCCGACCGCGAACACCGCGCGCCCGATCGGCGTCGCGTGCAGCACCACCCCGAACACGACGGCGAGCACGACGATGATCAGCAGCACGTTCGGGATCGGAGTACCGCCGATCTTGCCGGTCACCCAGTCGGTGTAGAGCGCCGGGAAGTCCGCGACCGCGCCATCACCGAGGACGACGAACGCGAGGCCGCGGTAAAGCGCCAGCGTGCCGATCGTGACGGCCAGCGACGGCAGGCCGAGCACGGTGACGAAGAAGCCGTTGATCGCGCCCAGGACGGCACCGAGCAGCAGGCAGACCGGGATGATCGTCTCGATCGGCTGGTTGTTGTTCCACAGGTAGCCCATCACCGCGCTGGTCAGGCCGAGCGTGCTCGCCACCGACAGGTCGATCTCGCCGGTGACGATCACCAGCGTCATCGGCAGCGCGACCAGGGCGATCGGCAGCAGGTCGAGGACCAGGAAGCCGAAGTTCTGCGAGGTGCCGAAGTTGTCGACGGTGGCCGCGGCGACGATCAGCACCACGACCGTCACGGCAATGATGGCCGTGGTCCAGTTCCCGAGCCACCCGGCGACCCCGGCCGAGGCGGAGCTCCCGCCGTTGACCCCGCCGCCGGAGGCGGGGCTCTGGCCGGGGACGACGCTGGTGTCAGCTGACATGGGAAGCCCCCTCCTGTTCATGGCGCCGTTTCAAAGACGCCGCTACCCGGGCGGCGACCAGCCGGTCGGCACCGATCGCGAGCAGGATCAGCCCGCCGACGATCGCCTGCTGCCAGAACTGGTTGATCTCCAGCACCGCGAGCGAACTGCCGATGGTGGTCAGCAGCAACGCGCCGAGCGCGGCGCCCCAGACCGAGCCGCTGCCACCGAAGACGGCGACCCCGCCGACCACGACCGCGGCCACCACGTTCAGCTCGTACCCCGTCCCGGCGGCCGCGTCGATCGTGCCGAACCGGGCTGCGAACAGCACTCCGGCCAGGCCCGCGAGCGCGCCACTCACCGCGAAGGCGCCGATCGTGCGCCGCCCGACCGAGATGCCGGCCAGCTTCGCCGCCTGCGGACTCGAGCCCATCGCGTACAGCTCGCGGCCGACCCGGTAGTTCCGCAGTACGACGCCGGTGACGACCAGGACGAGCAGCGCGATCAGTACGAGGTACGGGATGCCGAGCAGGGTCGCGTTGCCGAAGTCGAGGAATCCGCCGGGCAACTCGTCGGCGTTGATCTGCTGGCCGCCGGCCCAGAAGTAGGTGATGCCGCGGACGACGTACAGCGTGCCGAGCGTGACCACCAGCGCCGGGACGTTCCCGTACCGGACCAGGACTCCGTTGACACCACCACAGACCCCGCCGACGGCGGCACCGGCCAGCAGGGCCACGACGACCGGCAGGCCAGGATTGTCCCGCAGCAGCGTGCCGACGGTGAAGGCGCTCAGGCCGAGCACGGAACCCACCGACAGGTCGATGTTGCGGGTGATGACCACCACGGCCTGGCCGACCGCCAGAACGGCCAGGATCGCGGTGCCGAGCAGGATGTCGCGGATGCTCTGGCCGGACAGGAAACGCGGGTTCGAGATCGCGGTCACCGCGACGAGCAGCGCGAGCGCCAGCACGATGCCCAGCTCGCGGGCCCGCAGGACCAGGTCGAGCGAGGACCTCCGCGTGGTCACCCCGGGCAGTCCGACGGCCGTCATACCGAGGCCTCCTGACCCATCGCGGCGAACATCACCGATTCCTCGGTGGCCTTCTCCCGGTCGAGCTCGGCGACCAGCCGGCCCTCCCGCATGACCAGCACGCGGTCGGCCATCCCGAGCACCTCGGGCAGCTCCGACGAGACCATCAGCACTGCCACCCCTTCCGCCGCCAGGCTCGACATCAGCCGGTGCACCTCGGCCTTGGTGCCGACATCGATGCCCCGGGTGGGCTCGTCGACGATCAGCAGCTTCGGCGCCATCGACAGCCACTTGGCCAGCACGACCTTCTGCTGGTTGCCGCCGGACAGCGTGCCCACCTCGTCCTGCAGCCGGCCGTACTTCGTCTTCAGCCGCTGCGTCCACTCCTTGGCCGAGCGGCGCTCGTTGCCGCCGGTCAGGAAGCCGAGCTGCGAGAGCGCGCGGGACCTGGGCAGGGTCACGTTGCGCTCGATCGACAGCTCCATCACCAGGCCCTGCTGCCGGCGGTCCTCCGGAACGAGTGCGACTCCCGCGGCCATCGCGGCGCGCGGCGAGCCGGGCTTCAGCGTCCTGCCGCCGACCTTGACCGTGCCGGAGTCGCGCGGGTCGACGCCGAAGATCGACTGCACCACCTCGGACCGGCCGGAGCCGACCAAGCCGGCCAGCGCGACGATCTCGCCGGCGCGGACCTCGAAGGAGATGTCGGTGAAGGACGGATCCCGATTCAGCCCGGCCACGCTCAGCACCACGGCGCCCGGCGTGACGTCCAGCTTGGGGAACAGCGCACCGAGGTCGCGGCCGACCATCCGGCGGACCATCTCGTCGACGGTGACGTCGCTGACCAGGTCGGTGGAGACGTGCTTGCCGTCGCGCATGATCGTCACCCGCTGGCACAGCGCGGTGATCTCCTCGAACCGGTGCGAGATGAAGACCAGCGCCGCACCGTCGTCCCGCAGCGACCGGGCCACCGCGAACAACCGCTCGACCTCGACCCCGGTGAGTGCCGCGGTCGGCTCGTCCATCACGACCACGCGCGCGTCCGCGGACAGCGCCTTGGCGATCTCCACCAACTGCTGGTCGGCGATCGACAGACCCCGGGCCGGACGGTTCGGCTCGATCGACACGCCGAGCCGGCTGAACAGTTGCTGGGCCTCGCGGATCATCGCCGTCCGGTCGATGGTTTTGAAACGACCCAGTGGCTGCCGGCCCATCGCGATGTTCTCCGCGACGGACAGGTCGGGGAACAGCGTCGGCTCCTGGTAGATCACCGCGATCCCGGCCGCCTTCGCGTCGGCCGGAGTACCCAGCTCGACCGGGGTGCCGTCGAGCTCGATCGTGCCGGCGTCCGGGCGGTGCACGCCCGCCAGCATCTTCACGATGGTGGACTTGCCCGCGCCGTTCTCGCCGACCAGCGCGTGCGCCTCGCCGCCGTACAGGTCGAAGGAGACGTTCTGCACGGCCGCGACGGCGCCGAAGGATTTCGACACCTCGCGCACCGACAAAATGGGAGCCTCGCCCGGCATGTCCACCTCCGCCTTCATCGGGTCACCGTCTCGGGTTGGTCCGGCAGGCCGGATCGTTGATTGCTGAAAGGTTTCAAGAAGATTGCACGAACGTAAGGGTGGCCACATCCGGTCGTCAAGTGCTCGTTCCGATTCCGGTGGGAAACCTCTGGAGGACACTGAGGATTTCCACAGGCAACGGGTACGCTTCGTCAGCTATCACGTTTCAACCGGGGAGGCCGCGTGACACCGAGTGGCGCAGCGGACCGGGCCCGCCGCCCGGCGGACCCGCCGACGCCCACGCCCGCACGCTCAAGCCGCAAGGCCCCGCTGACCGGGCGGACCGGGCGCGGCGCGGACGCGGCGAAGGCGGACGTGGAGCCCGGCGCTGGGCTGCCCCGACGCAAAGCAGATCCCGCCGCGCGGGCCGGGCGGGGTGAGGCGGCAGCCGCGCGGGCCGCGAAGC